>JAITWS010000093.1 GCA_031285185.1 Methylobacillus sp. | reverse complement strand
AAACGTCCGTCCATCCTTCGACCTGCGACTACGCGCAGGATGACGGCTCAGGACGAACGGAGTATTTAGGGCGGGTTTGACCAGCCCGAAGGGCGCAGGACAGCCGAAGGCTGGTTCCGCGAAGCGGAATTTTGCGCAGCAAAACAAACCCGCCCCTACACCTCGTTGCTCCACCGTGGGGGAATTAAACCTGCCGATTCTTTTGTTCAAATAGTGCCATTTGACCCCCACCCTCACCCCAGCCCTCTCCCGCAGACGGGAGAACAGCAACAGACCTCATAAGCAGGCGGGAGAGGGAGAACTGCAACAGACCTCACGAGTGAAAGAGGAAAAACTTTCCCAGCCCGCTTTTGCAAAGGGCGAGAGGCTTCAAGCAACCCCTTACGGAGCCGGGTTCATATACCGCAGATGCAGTTGTTCAATTTCCGCGAGCAGTTCTTTCGAAAGCAGTTTTTCCCATGCGCCGATGTTTTCTTCGAGTTGTCGCATGGAGGTCGCGCCTATGATGGTGCTGGTGACGAACCAGCGGTGGTACACGAATGAGAGTGCCATTTGCGCGGGGGTGAGGCCGTGTTTGCGGGCGAGGGCGGCGTAGGCGGCGGAGGCGGGGGCGACGTTGGGTTTTTCGTAGCGTTGGGCGAATCCTTTGAATTCGGTGGCGCGTCCGGCGGCTTGCGGGTTGTCCAGATATTTCGCGCTGAGGTGGCCGAAGGCGAGCGGTGAGTAGGCGAGCAGGCTGATTTTTTCGCGGTGGACGATTTCCGTGAGGCCGAATTCAAAACTGCGGTTGATGAGGTTGTAGCAATTCTGGATGCCCGCGATGCGCGGCAGGCCGCATTCCCGCGCGATGCGGAGAAATTCCATCACGCCCCACGGTTGTTCGTTGGAGACGCCGATGGCGCGGATTTTTCCTTCCTGCACGAGTTCCGCGAGCGCTTCCAGTTGCGCGCGTATGGGCACGGAATTTTCGTTTTCCTGCGTCGGGTCGAATTGGTATTGTCCGAAAATCGGCGTGTTGCGTTCCGGCCAGTGCAGTTGATAAAGGTCAATGTAATCCGTCCGCAAACGCTGAAGCGATGCAGCGACGGCGGCGCGGAGATTGGCGCGGTCAAACGCGACTTTGCCGTCGCGCACCCATGTCAGATTTCTGCGCGCTCCGGCGGCTTTGGTGGCGAGGATGATGTTTTCGCGCGGCTGATTTTTGAGCCAGTTTCCGACGATGGTTTCGGTGCGTGTGTAGGTTTCTGCGCGCGGCGGAACGGGATACATTTCCGCCGTATCCACGAAGTTGATGCCTTGCGCCAGCGCGTAATCCAGTTGCGCGTGCGCTTCGGCCTCGGTGTTTTGCTGGCCGAATGTCATCGTGCCGAGGCAGATCGCCGAAACGCGCATATCGGTGTGGGCAAGGGTGCGGTATTCCATGATTAATCTCCTGTAATGATTTGCGCGGCGAGCATTTCGCGGCGCGTGTCCGGCGTTTCCAGCGAGATGCGGCCAAGCGCGCCGGAACGATAATCGGTGAGCAGCGTCATCGCCGCTTTTTCCAGATCGGGGTCGCCGCCCTTGATGCGATAGCCGCGTTTTTTCGCGATATTTTCCACCACATCCACGCCGTCCATGCCGCTCGCGTCGAACTTGTAACGCGCGGCGAGCAGCGCGGGATAATGCCGCAGCAAAAGATCGCCGAGAAACACCGCGACCTCCTCGTCAATGACCGCGTTGCGCCCGATGGCGTGGCTCGCGGCGAGCATGAAACCGTCGGAATCATGCTCGATTTTCGGCCACATCATGCCCGGCGTATCAATCAGCACCGCCTGATCGCTCAACTCGATGCGCTGCTGATTTTTGGTCACCGCCGGTTCATCGCCCACCTTGGCGACGCGCTTGTTGAGCAGCGCGTTCATCAATGTGGATTTGCCGACATTGGGGATGCCCATAATCATCATACGCAACGGCTTGAGCGCGCTTCCGCGATGCGGCGCGAGCGCGCGGCACAGCCCGATGACCTTGCCCGCATCCCCCGGTTTTTTGCACGACAACGCGACCGCCTTCACGCCCGCCTGCTTGTTGTAAAAATTGAGCCAGGCCTGCGTCGCCGCCGGATCGGCGAGATCGGCCTTGTTGAGTATCTTGAGGCAAGGCCGCTGGCGAAACACGCGCAATTCCTCGATCATTGGATTATGGCTCGCCTCGGGCAGCCGCGCATCCAGCACCTCGATGACCACATCAACGAACTCCATCGTCTCCGCCGCCTTCTTGCGCGCGGAGGTCATGTGACCGGGGAACCACTGGATAGGCATAAGTGCGATGTGAAAAATCGGAAAGCGTGATTATCCCATAGATGCCGTTCATCCCGACTTTGCGGGTAAAATGCCAAAAACCCGACACCGCAAACCCATGTCCCTCATCCCCGAAATCAAACCCGAACAATCCGTCGAACTGCTCAAGGAACTGCACATCCTCACGCGCGACGGCAAGCTCAATCAGGACACGCGCCGCAAACTCAAACAGGTCTATCACCTCTACCAATTCATCGCGCCGCTCATGCAGGAAGCGCTCGCCGAAACCGGCGGACTCGCGCTGGTGGATCACGGCGCGGGCAAATCCTACCTCGGATTCATCCTGTACGATCTCTTCATCAAACAACACGCGGTCGGCGAAGTTTACGGCATAGAAACGCGCCCCGAACTCGTCGAACACTCCCGCGCGCTCGCCGAAAAACTCGGCTTCAACCGAATGCGCTTTCACAATCTCACCGTTGCGGAATCCATCGCCGCGCCGGAATTGCCGGAAAAAATCAACATCGTCACCGCGCTCCACGCCTGCGACACCGCCACCGACGACGCGATCACATTCGGCCTCGCAAAACAAGCGCAAACCATGGTGCTCGTCCCCTGCTGCCAAGCCGAAATCGCCGCCGCGCTACGCAAAAACAAAAACCACGCGCTCAAAAACCCGATCAGCGAACTCTGGCGCCACCCCATCCACACCCGCGAATTCGGCAGCCACCTCACCAACGTCCTGCGCTGCCTCCGCCTGGAATCACACGGCTACCAAGTCACCGTCACCGAACTCATCGGCTGGGAACACTCCATGAAAAACGAACTCATCATCGCCCAATACAAAAACCTCCCGCGCCGGAGGGCGGCGGAGAGGTTGGAGAGGTTGCTGGAAGAGGTGGGGTTGGGGGAGATGCGGGGGCGGTTTGGGTGAAATATCCGACAAGCCTCATAGATTATTTGCTGCATGAAAGTCCATAATGTTTCATAAAGTCAGGATCTTTCAGAATGCTTGAAGAAAGTCCTGGCCTGCTTGATCTGACGCTTCCATTATTCTCGTCTAGTCCAAAAGTGATAGCTACTTCCGTATTCTCCCAAATGTTTTTATCCAAGTTTAGCCGGTTTAGATTTAGCCGGTAATCAAAGTTGGCAAACAGATCGGGGTATACCGTCCAGATATAATCTGGGCGCGTGGCACAGTGCGTTATAAAAGAAAAGAGGGTTGGATAGGTAGGATCAGCCAGCGGGATTTGTTTTGCCACGTAAAGCTGAAAGGCAATGAGTGCCCGGTTGGCTTCGGGTGTCGTGAATTCATCAGCAGGGTACATCTGGATTTCATCAAGGATAGCCTGGATCTCAGGATCGGATATGTTATTTTGAAATTCTGTATAGAGCTTTCGGCGTACCTCGGGGTCTGGATTATGCTGCAGGTCTTCAAGAAGTTTCTTTCGCTCAGTCACTGAAACGTTGACCTTGGACATCTCTCCGCATGGAATATAAGGTGTGGACGCTTTAGATGAAGTAGATGATGTGTGCGTCCCGGTATCTTTTTCGGCAGGTAAAATATCTTTAATTTCGGCAAATATTCCGGTATTGAAGATGCTGCATAGTTGCAAGGCGATTTCTTTACGAGAATCCGGGCCCAGCGCCCAACCAAGTGGGACGCTAACTTTTTTAAAGATGGGTGGCCTCAGAGCAACCATCCTTGACGAAACGGACTTAATTGCAGGGCAGCGTTGGTTTTTACAGATTTCATTGATTGGCTCCGTCAAGGCGCTGTCGAAGTTCCACTTTACCTCATCCCCGTGGGCATCGCGGGAGTTATAGAGAGCGGTGACGGGCGCAGGAAGAAAATGGATATCTTTATCAGGATCAGTGACCTCGACATCCCCATTGCTAATGTAGATGAAAGTGATGGCAACAGCGGGGATCTTGTCATCGCTTTGTGGTGCGTCGTTTTCTTTCATCAGAGTGCGGATGAGATGAGTCGCCACGGTGAGGCCGGAGTTTTCATAATAGCCGCCATCAACAAGGTCAACCGGTTGCGGTTTCTGCCAAGGGTCCTTTGAGACCGGAAGTTCAAACGGGAGCCGGGCGGGTGGAGTGATTATCGGAAAACGGGCGCTCATCACCGCTGCCGTCGTCAGCGGCACGTCAATTTTGGGATCGCTGTCCGCCAATGTCGTTATTCCAAAACCGTTTAGGTGGCTGATGGCAAAGGGTTGGCCATCTTGCACCCGGGTGGTCAGCAAGATCAGGCAAGGCTCCCAAGGCTTGCCACGCGCGCAGCCCACTTCCCGAAAACCGAGCTTTCGAAGGTCATTGTTGCTGGTGCCGGCGAGCCATGCGTCTGCCCAGGCATTTTCCAGGGCGCGGGCGCGATCAAATCGGGAGAGTTTTTCGCTGGAGATGAAAGGCATCCAGTTCATCAGCCAGTCAAGCCCCAGCATGGATTGCATTGTGGGCGTCAACAAGTCGGCGTGGAGAGATTTCTGCCAGTTATCGGAAAATGGCACAACACCCGTTTCCATGCAATCGCCATCCTGCTTAGGTTGGGAACATAAAGTATCGTATGCGAATTTCGCAGGCTTGTTGGTGTGTATGGCCGCCACATAGTTGGCGGCGCCCAGGCTGCCGCCGGATACGCCTATGATGGCAAACAAGTGGTCATTGAAGTTGGGAAAACGGGCGCGCAATTCATCAAGAACCATTGCGGTCATCACATTCGCGCGCATACCGCCGCCTTCCGTGGCAACGATGAACATGGGGATGGGGCCAGTGGAATCGGGATATTTATTTTTCTGATATTCCCGCCAGATTTTGAATGCCTCACGGGCATCCAGTATCGGGTTGACATTACGAGCATCCGGTATCGGATTGACATCGGGAGTATCTTGTCCGACCAGATAATAGTTCACAATATTGTGTCGGTTAAGTCCCAACAGACTAAAGATGATGGGCAAAGCGAAAACAAGCAATACAAGCGGAGCGCGCGTTATTTTTGAAAGCCAGGCCAGCCAGCCCAGAACGGTCAACAGCAGCGTAGCCCAAACAATGACAACACCGAATACGGTTGGCGCGCTTTGATACCAGAGCCAGAGATAGCTGATGATGGTCACGACAGTCATGACAATCGGATAAAAGGCGGGAGGGAAGTTGTGAGGCCATTTTCTTATGCCCGTGATATTGTCGGTACGGAGTCGCGCGATATGGAAGATGTAGAGCGATAGCGCGAAAACAATAGCTCCCGCAACCGCAAAAATGATCGCAGATTTATGTAGTAGTTCGGACAGATTTGGGATTGTGAACTCCGCTCCTGGACGCGCTTTTTCAAGTGACCCGAACAGAATGAAATAAAAAGCTGCCGAACCAACCGCCATTATGAACACCCGGAGCAATAAAGTGCAATCACTCGACTTTCTGACCGGTTTGATGATTTCCCGATTTGCAAGCGCATTGAAAGCGTAGAGCCAGATCACAAGCGTAAGAAGCAGAAGGGAGAACATGGTGCCCCAACTCATGTATGCAATGGCCTGATCCCAGCGTGGAAGCGGAGAGCCCAACTTTTCAAGTCCCATTGCAACAAGACGATCCGAGTACAACACGCGCAACGCCTCGCCTGTTTGGTCTGGAAACAGCATCAAAACAGCAAAAATTGCGATAACAATCCAAACGCCCCAAAATCGGCGAATATCCCAAACGATCCAGTAAAAAAGATCCCAGAACCATGACCATAGTTTTTTGCATAGCATTTGAATCATCTAAATCATCCTTGGAAATTGGGCATGCAATGTGTTTGTAATAAATGAGTGCGCTTTTGGTTGTCGGCAAGTATCTCCCAAGAAGCAATCCAAAACAAATTAGCAAATCCTTATACAATTTCACAAAGCTCGCATGTCGCTTGCCCGCCAACGGCAGCATAATCAGCGCCCATCCCGCCCATGTTAAAATTCGCGCCCCATGACCACACATTCCACACTTTCCCCTGCCCGCATCATTGATCGGTTTGAGGCGCAACTGGCGGGTTGCATGTTGGCGGATCGCCATTCGTTGCAGCGCGGGTTGCGCGAGGCGCGGGGGTTGCTGAAATCGGGCGGGGTGGCGGATAAGGTGTTGGCGGATTTGGCAGGGCGGGTCGCGCATTCTTCGCGGCGTTTTGCGGCGCGGCGGGAGTTGCTTCCGCAGCCGGAATTCGCGTTGGATTTGCCGGTCAATCAGCGTAAACGCGAGATCGCGGAGGCGATTGCGGCGCATCAGGTGGTGATTGTGTGCGGCGAGACCGGGTCGGGCAAGACGACGCAGTTGCCGAAAATCTGTCTGGAACTGGGGCGCGGCGTGGGCGGTTTGATCGGGCATACGCAGCCGCGTCGCATCGCGGCGCGTTCGGTGGCGGCGCGTATCGCGCAGGAGTTGAAAACGCCGCTGGGCGAGGCGGTCGGTTACAAGGTGCGCTTTAACGACAAGATTTCCGAAGCGAGTTACGTCAAGCTGATGACCGACGGTATTTTGCTCGCGGAGACGCAGGGCGACCGTTTTCTCAATGCGTATGACACGCTCATCATTGACGAGGCGCACGAGCGCAGCCTCAACATTGATTTTCTGCTCGGTTATCTCAAACAGTTGTTGCCGAAACGTCCCGATCTCAAGGTGATCGTCACGTCCGCGACCATAGATGCGGAGCGGTTTTCGCGGCATTTCGACGATGCGCCGGTGATCGAGGTTTCCGGGCGCGTGTATCCGGTGGAGGTGCGTTATCGTCCCTTGCAGGAGACCGACGAGGATGAGGTCGAGGAGACGATGGAGGCCGCGATTCTCGATGCGGTGGATGATCTTTCGCGGCTCGGCGGCGGCGATATTCTGGTGTTTTTGCCCGGCGAGCGCGAGATACGCGACACGGCGGAACACCTGCGTAAACATCATCCGAAAGGCGCGGAAATTTTGCCGTTGTTCGCGCGGCTTTCGATCGAGGATCAGCAGCGCGTGTTTCGTCCTTCCGGCGGTCGGCGCATTGTGCTCGCGACCAATGTAGCCGAGACTTCGCTCACCGTGCCGGGCATCAAATATGTGATTGATACCGGCTTCGCGCGTGTCAATCGTTACAGTCCGCGCGCCAAGGTGGAGCAGTTGCAGATCGAAAAAATTTCGCAGGCGGCGGCGCGGCAGCGCGCGGGGCGGTGCGGGCGCGTGTCCGATGGCATCTGCGTGCGGCTGTATGCGGAGGAGGATTTCAACAATCGCGCGGAGTTCACCGATCCCGAAATTTTGCGGTCGTCATTGGCCTCGGTGATTTTGCGGATGGCGGCGTTGCATCTCGGCGATGTGGGCGAATTTCCGTTTATCGAAGCGCCGCATACGCGACTCATCGCGGACGGTTACCAGTTGTTGCAGGAACTCGGCGCGGTGGACGATCAGCGGCGCATCACCGACATCGGTCAGCAACTCGCCAAGCTGCCGCTCGATCCGCGCATAGGCCGCATGTTGCTTGCCGCCAAACGCGAAAATTGCCTGAAGGAAATGTTGATTATAGGTTCCGCGCTCGAAATTCAAGACCCGCGCGAGAGGCCGATGGACAAGCGCGAAGCCGCCGATCAGGCGCATGTGAAATTTGCCGACGAGCGTTCTGATTTCATGAGTTTTCTCAAGCTGTGGGAATGGTACGACGACAGCCTGAAACACAAAAAATCCAACCGCGATTTGCTCAACAAATGCCACCAGAATTTTCTGTCGTTTCTGCGACTCAAGGAATGGCGTGAGTTGCACGGCCAGCTCGCGGGCATCGTCGCGGATATGGAATTGAAGCCGAATGAACAGGAAGCAGGTTACGACCAGATTCATCGCGCATTGCTCGCCGGTTTGCTCGGAAATATCGGTTTCAAGGATGGTGAGGCGGAGTCCTACTTGGGCGCGCGCGGCATCCGTTTTCACATCGCGCCCGGTTCCGCGCTCAAAAAGCGCCGTCCGAAATGGGTGATGGCGGCGGAGTTGATGGAGACTGCGAAACTTTACGCGCGCGGCGTGGCCGAGATCAATCCCGATTGGATAGAACCGCTCGCGCGCGGTCTCACGCAAAGCCATTACAGCGATCCGCGCTGGGATCGCAAGGCGGCGCAGGTGGTCGCGTGGGAGCGCGTGAGTTTGTACGGCCTGACCATCGTCCCCAAACGGCGTGTGCATTACGGCGTCATCAACGCGGAAGAGTCGCGCGAAATTTTCATCCGCGAAGCGCTTGCGGCGATGGAGTTTGACACGCGCGCGCCGTTCTTCGCCGCCAATCAACATCTTATGCGCGAGGTCGAGGAGTTGGAACACAAGGCGCGTCGTCAGGATGTGCTGGTGGATGAACATGCGCTGTTCGCGTTTTACGATGCGCGCATTCCGCCCGGCATCGTCAACGGCGCGGGGTTTGAAAAATGGCGGCAGGACGCGGAAAAGGAAAATCCGCGACTGCTTTTTCTCACGCGCGACGACCTCATGCGCCACGCGGCGAGCGGCATCACCGAAATCCAGTTCCCCGAAACGCTGGCGCTCGACGGCACGGAAGTGCCGCTCAAATATCGCTTCGAGCCGGGGCATCCGCTCGACGGCGTGACCGCGACGATACCACTCGCCTTGCTCAATCAGCTGGATGCCACGCAGACCGAATGGCTGGTTCCGGGGATGCTGCGCGAGAAGGTTACCCACCTCGTCAAATCGCTGCCCAAAACCTTGCGTCGTGTTTGCGTGCCGGTTCCTGATTTCGTGACCGGCTTTCTGGAAACGGCGAAATCGGGCGAGGGAAAATTGCCGGAGGCGCTCGCGGAATACATCCGCGCGCGCACCGGCCTCAAATTATCGGCGGGTGAATGGACGGAACCCGTTCCGCCGCATCTGCTCATGAATTTCCGCGTGATTGACGATGCCGGGCGCGAGCTGGCGATGGGGCGCGACTGGCTCGCGTTGAAAAATCAACTCGGCCAGGCGGCGCAACTCACCTTTCGCAGCGGCCAGCCGGAGATCGAAAAAACCGGCCTTAAACAATGGGATTTCGGCGACCTGCCGCAGAAGCTGGATTTCACGCGCAACCAGCGCCGGATGACCGGCTATCCGGCGCTTGAAGACAACGGCGACAGCGTTGCGATCAAACTGTTTGACACCGAAAAAGCCGCGCTGGAATCGCACCGCAAAGGCGTGCGCCGCCTGATGCGCTTTGAGTTGAAAGAGCAGATGAAACAACTGGAAAAAGGTCTGCCGGGCTTCAACCAATACGCGCTGCTGCTACGCAACATCATGAACCCCGACGACTTGCGCGAAGACATGCTCACCGCGATCACCGACCGCGCCTTCATCGGCGACGACGAACTGCCGCGCGGCAACGCCGAATTCATGGCGCTCAAAGCGCGCGCCCGCACGCGGCTCCCCGCCGTAGTTGAAGGAGCGGCGCGACTCGCGCAAACCATCGCGGCGGAAATCCAGCCGCTCACACAAAAACTCAACAGCCTGCCGCCCGCGATGTCACGCGTGAAACGCGAAATCGAAGAACATTACGCGCGCCTCCTCCCCAAACATTTTTTCAGCGCCACGCCGTGGGAACGTCTGCAACATCTCCCGCGCTATCTCAAAGCGCTGCGCCTGCGGCTGGAAAAATACCCCGGCAGTATCGAGCGCGACACACGCAGCGCGCAAGCCGTGCAAATGCTGTGGCAACGCTGGGAAGAACGGATCAACGCCGCGCGCAAAACAGAAAGCGCGAGTGCCGAACTGGAAGATTTCCGCTGGCTCATCGAAGAGCTGCGCGTGTCACTATTCGCGCAAGAACTAAAAACCCCGTTCCCCGTTTCGGCAAAACGGCTGGAAAAAATCTGGAGCGAGTTGGGTTAAAGGGAAAACAATACCAAGGCTCAAGATGTATGGAAGAGGGCGAGCGGCTCGGAGCGGACGTAGATCAAAATCCGTTTCGCAATTGCCGGATGGCGCAGAAGGCGGCGAGGGGGGCTATTTCGTTTGCGTGGGCGGCGGTTTGGATGGCGGGGTCGTCGCAGCGCAGGAAGGGGTTGCAGGCGCGTTCGCGGGCGATGGTGCTGGGGAGGGTGGGTTGGTGGGCGGCGCGGCGTTGTTTGACTTCTTTTTCGTATTCCGCGAGCGCCTGGTTTTCCGGGTCGAGCTGGCGCGCGAAGCGGATGTTGTATTGCGTGTATTCGTGGGTGCAATAAACTTTTGTTTCGGGCGGCAGATGGGCGAGGCGTTGCAGTGAATCGTAGAGTTGTTCGTAGGTGCCATCGAACAGGCGGCCACATCCGCAACTGAAAAGCGTGTCGCCACAGAACAGGGAATTTGCGCCATAATAAACAACGTGTCCGAGCGTGTGGCCGGGCGTTTCCATGACGTTGAATCGCAGTTGCAGCGGCTCCAGATCAACCGTGTCGCCTTCGCCCACGGGAGTGTGCGGGAACGCATAATTTTCCTTGCGCGGCGCGTAAACGGGGAGGTCGGGAAACGCATCCAGCAATTCGGGGATGCCGCCGATGTGGTCGTCGTGATGATGCGTGACGAGTATTGCGTTCAATGTGAGATTTTCGGCGGCGAGAATTTCGAGCACGGGCGCGGCGTCGCCGGGATCAACGATGGCGGCGTGGTTGCCGCGCCGCATCAGCCAGATATAGTTATCCCGGAAAGCCGGGATGGGAACAATCGTCAATAGTGAAGACATCTTGCCAACATACACCGAACAATCCTGGCTGCAAACCCCGTTAGGCGCTTATCTGCTGGAGCAGGAGCAGGCGATGTTCGACGAGGCGGTGAGCGATCTTTTCGGTTTCAACGCGATACAGCTCGGCATGACGGAGGTTGATCTGCTGCGTAATTGCCGTGTGCCTTATCGCGTGAAAGCCGGGGCTGCGGGCGATGTGGCCTTGCGTTGCGACAGCGCACAATTGCCGTTCGCCACATCCGGCATTGATTTGCTGTTGTTGCCGCATGTGCTCGATTTTTCGCGCCGTCCGCACGACACGTTACGCGATGCGGAACGCGCGTTGGTTCCCGAAGGTCATCTGGTCATCAGCGGTTTCAACCCGTACAGTTGGTGGGGGTTGCGCCGTTTGTTCAACCGCGATCAATCCTATCCGTGGAGCGGGCGTTATCTTTCGCTGCCGAAACTCAAGGATTGGCTCGCGCTGCTGAATTTCGAGGTGATCGCGGGGCGCATGGGATGTTACGCGCCGCCGCTGCGTAATCCGGCGTGGCGGCAGCGTTTCCGCTTTATGGACAAGGCGGGCGATCGTTGGTGGCCGATGCTGGGCGGCGTTTATTTCATCGTGGCGAAAAAGCGCGTCATGGGCGCGCGCCTCATCCGCCCAAGCTGGAACAGCCGCCGCATGGCGCAGGTGCTGATGCCGAAACCGACACCGAAAAACGAATATCAAAAGAGCGAGCATGGAGAATAATCAGGTCGAAATTTACGCCGACGGCGCGTGCAAGGGCAACCCCGGTCCCGGCGGCTGGGGCGCGTGGTTGCGCTACAATGGCCGCGAAAAGGAATTGTGCGGCGGTGAATTGCTGACGACCAACAACCGCATGGAACTCACCGCCGTCATCCGCGCGCTTGAATCGCTGACCCGCAGTTGCGACGTGCGTCTGCACACCGATTCTCAATATGTGCAAAAAGGCATCAGCGAGTGGATACACGGCTGGAAAAAACGCGGCTGGAAAACGTCCGACAAACAGCCGGTGAAAAACGACGATCTGTGGAAACGCCTCGACACGCTCGCGCAACAGCATCGCGTGGAATGGATCTGGGTGCGCGGTCATGCGGGCGATGTCGGCAACGAGCGCGCCGACAGATTGGCCAATCGCGGCGTGGAAGAATTGCAACCGAAAGAATCCGACTGATGCGTCAAATTTTTCTCGATACCGAAACCACCGGCCTCGACCCTTCCCAAGGCCATCGCGTCATTGAAATCGCGGCGGTGGAAGTCATCAACCGCCGCCTCACCAACAACCATTTCCACGTTTATCTCAACCCGGATCGTGAAATTGACATCGGCGCGCAACAAATCCACGGCATCTCGACGGAATTTTTGCAGGACAAACCGCGCTTCCCGGACATCGCGGACGAGTTTTTGAAATTCATCGCAGGCGGCGAACTCATCATTCACAACGCGCCGTTTGACGTGGGATTTCTCAACGCGGAGCTGGGCTTGGGCAATCGCGGCAAACTGGAAGAATGTTGCGCCACCATCATAGACACACTCAAAATCGCCAAGGAAATGCGCCCCGGCCAGCGCAACAATCTGGACGCGCTGTGCCGCGCTTTCGGCGTGGACAATTCCTCACGTACTTTGCACGGCGCCTTGCTGGATGCAGAATTGCTCGCCGATGTTTATCTTGCGATGACGCGCGGGCAGGAAAGTTTGATGATGGAGATCGCCGAAACGCCGCGTGTCGCAAGCGCGGAACCGGCGGCTCCGCGCGCGCAAGCTCTGGTGGTGATCCATGCGGACGAAGCCGAGTTGCGGGCGCATGAAGAGTATCTGGCCGGACTGTCGAAATCGGGCGGCGCGCTTTGGGCGCAGCTTGGCGCGGAATAGGGAAAGCGAACCATGAAACCGGAACGAAAAATCATAGTGATCGTCATTTTGACCAGCGTGATTTTGTATGCGGTGGCGCTGTGCGTGCCCGCCATTCAAAACCATGTGCTGTTCAAGGCAGGTGATGTTTGCCCCGATGATTTCACTTGCGTCACCATAGACTCCATTTTCTACGCCATCACCTCCAGCGAAAGTTGGGCGGGTTGGGAGGCGATGCTCAACGGCTTGCTGTTCGGCCCTTTCCAGTTGAATTTCGCCGGATATGCCAACCTGTTTCTCTGGGCGGGCTGGGTGGTGCTGCTGATCGAAAAAAAACGCGCCGCCATCTGGTTTTTTTCAATCGCCGGAATTTTGACGCTGCAAACATTCCAGCTTTATATAAACGCATTCCCCATGGACGAAGGCGTGGTCAAATGGGGCAGTCTGGCCGGTTTGCAGACGGGTTACTATTTGTGGATCGCCGCCATCGTGATTCCGCTGATCGCGGCGGTGAATCTGCGGCGGAAACAGTTGGCGCAGGGCGGCTAGAGCTAGCCGTCACCCGTTTCACATACGGTCGTAAGCCGCGCCCCAAACGCATCCGCCCAACTGTTGGGTGTTTCAAACAGGCGCACGCGTTCCAGCCGCAGGTGGTTGCCGTAAGTGTCCTTGTACAGCGCGTCGAGAATGCGGAAGGCTTCGGCGGCCATGTTTTCCGCGGTCGGCACGGTTTGCATGACGACGGTTTTGTGGTCGGGCAGGGTTTGCAGAAATTCGCGCACCGCAGTGTCGCCGCGATAGACCAGAAACGCGTGATCCCAGACATCCACCACGGCTTTGCGGGCGATGGCTTTTACATCTGAAAAATCCATCACCATGCCTTGTTCCGAGCTGCCTTCCTGTTCGATCACGTCGCCGGAAAGGGTGATTTCCAAAGCGTAGCGATGCCCGTGCAGATTGCGGCACTGGCTTTTGTGGCT
>JAITWS010000090.1 GCA_031285185.1 Methylobacillus sp. | reverse complement strand
GGCGATGATCGGTAATCCGGTGGTCAATGCTTCCGTAAGCAGTGGTTCTTCCGGCAGCGGTGGTCATGGCGGGGGCGGAGGAGGCGGAAGCAACGGTGTGGCTATAGGCGGCGGGATACTGATCGCGGGATTGGTAGGTTATGCGATCTACGACCACAAAGCCGCCGCTTCGGATTCTCCGCAGGCGTTGATGGAAGAGGATGGAAAAGTCGCTGACGCCTCGCTGGATTCGGTGAGTGTGAATGCGGACGGGACGGAGGCGGTGGTGAAAGTGCGAACCGCCACGGGAACAACCGAACGCAAGTTGGCGCTGAAAGATAGCGGCGATGGTGTAAGACACTTTGCGCTGAATGACGCAGGAGTGAGCACCGAGTTTTCCTACAACCCACAGACACGCGAGTATTTCTATCGTGAAAGTGGCGCCAAAAACCTGAAAGCGCACGGATGGCTGAAGGAGATTGTCGCAAGTCGGTGAATGATCTGTAGGGGCGGGTTTGAAACCCGCCCTTGCGGAGATAAATACTCCGTTCGTCCTGAGCTTGTCGAAGGATGGACGGGGCATGTCGAGGAATGGGTAGTGGGTTTGATCGAAGGTGTTCATCCTTCGACAAGCTCAGGACGAACGGTTTTTTTATAAGCCCCTCTCCCCAACCCCTCTCCCACAAGGGGCGAGGGGCTTGTCGGGAGATTAACCTTCTCGATACAGGGAAAGAATGACGTAATTGATATAGCAAATTGATGGTGTAGCACTCAAGCCGCAGTTGTTCCCCCTAGCGGCTTGCCTCATGGGTGCGGTATCTCGCGATGCCGCACCCTTTTTTTGTTGAGACATATTTCTTTGACAAGATGTTTCCTGTGAAGATGAGGATGGTCAACAGGCAAATCAAAACGCCTTGGCACGGCGATCGCGTATAATGGCGACCCTTATGTCATTCAAAACAAACATTTCCGCCATCATGCCCGCGCAGCGCGAGCGCGCGTCTAAGCACATGAAAGTCTGGTATTGGCCGGTGCGGATCATGCATTGGACGATGGTGGGCGCGTTTGCGACGGCGATGTTGACGCGCGATTCGGTGCTGGATCCGCGTCCCCATATTTATGCCGGTTTTGTGATGGGCGGCGTGCTGGTGTTGCGCGTGCTTTACGGTTTTCTCGCCAATGACATGGCGGCGTTCCGGCGTTTTCCGCCGCAGCCGATCAAGGGTTTGCGTTATATGTGGAATCTGTTGCACGGCAACGCGCGCAATTATCTCGGCCACAATCCGGCGGGCGCGTTGGCGATTTACGCGATGCTGATTTTGGGCGTGCTCACGGTCACGACTGGCTTTACTTATTACGAATACGGCTTTGATTACAGCATCGAGTGGGTGAAAGATTTGCACCACACGCTCGCTTACACCTGGTTCTGGGTGGTGTGCGTGCATTTGTTCGGCATTGCGGCGGGCAGTCTCGCGCACAAGGAATTTTTGCCGATGGTGATGGTGACGGGTCACAAGGTCAAGTTCGAGGAACGCTTCTCGCTGGCGGCGGCGGGTTTGACTTTGCTGATGCTGTTTTTGCGCCTGCTCAATCTCATCGTCATCATGGTTGGCGGCAAGGGTTTTATTCTGCGTAAATAAGGCAATGCCGCCCTTTGATTCGCACGACATGAAAGGACGCACCATGAAATATCTGTCCCGAATTTTTCTGTTGGTCGGCGCCGCGAGCGCCGCATTTTCCGCCGCTGCTGAATGCGTTCCGGTTAAAACCGGCAGCAAGGAAGCGTCATTTTTTGAACCTGCATTTCCCGGCCAGACGCGCATCTGTTCCGTCGTCACGAAAACCCCCGTCGCCGTCACCGTGGTCGTCAAGGGTTTGACGCAGCCGTGGTCGCTGGAGCCGCTGCCGGACGGGCAATGGATTGTGAGCGAAAAACCCGGGACGATGCGACTGGTTTCCGCCGACGGCAAACTCGGCTCGCCCATCGCGGGCATTCCGGCGGTGGATGCGAACGGGCAAGGCGGTTTGCTGGACATCGCGCTCAGTCCAGATTTCAAAAAAGATCGCGTTGTGTATTGGAGTTTTTCCGAGCCGCGTCAGGGCGGCAACGGAACCAGCGTCGCGCGCGGCGTGTTGTCGGCGGACGGCGCGAAAATGGAACAGGTCAGCGTGATTTTTCGCGTGCAGCCGACTTACAACGGTCGCCTGCATTATGGCTCGCGTCTCGCGTTCGGAACGGACGGCATGTTGTATGTCACCACGGGCGAGCGTTCGGATTTGCAAACGCGCCCGCTCGCGCAGCAGCTCAACAACGATCTCGGCAAGGTGTTGCGTATCAAGCCCGACGGCTCGCCCGCGCCGGATAATCCCTTTGTCGGCAAACCCAACGCGCTGCCCGAGGTTTACACCTACGGCCATCGCAATGTGCAGGCTTCCGCGTTCGACGGTAAAGGACGCTTGTGGACGATAGAACACGGGCCGCGCGGCGGCGACGAGTTGAATCTGATACAAGCCGGAAAAAATTACGGCTGGCCGCTCAACAGTTACGGCATCGAATACTCCGGCTTCCGCATCGAAAACTCCGTGCCGCAAAGTCCCGGATTCGAGCAGCCGGTGTATTACTGGGATCCGGTCATCGCGCCTTCCGGCGCGCAGTTTTACAGCGGCGGCGAAATACCGGAATGGCAGGGCAATTTGTTCATAGGCGCGTTGCGTCAGGCGCGGCTGGTGCGGCTCGTGCTGCAAAACGACCGCGTGATCGGCGAGGAACATTTGCTGATCGAACGCGGCCAGCGCATCCGCGACGTGAAACAGGGCAACGATGGCGCGCTTTATGTCGTCAACGATGACGGCGAATTGCTGCAGCTCGGGAAAAAGAAGTGAGTGCGAATCTCACCAGTCGTTTCGGCTGGATTTTTTTGTTGTGGTTGTTGCTGGTCGTGGTGGTGATAGTCACGCACAGCTTCATTCCCATAGACGAAACGCGCTATGTCACGGTGGCGTGGAATATGTGGCTTTCCGGCGACTGGCTGGTTCCGCATCTCAACGGCGCGGCTTACAGCGACAAACCGCCCATGTTGTTCTGGCTGATGAACGCGGGCTGGTATGTGTTCGGCGTGAATGAATGGTGGCCTAGTCTTATGTCCGCGTTGTTCGCGCTGGCGAATCTCTGGCTGACCGCGCGTTTGGCGCTGAAGCTGTGGCCGGAGCAACGCGCGCTGGCGGCGGACGCGATGCTGATATTGTTCGGCGCGGTGTTGTGGGCACTGTTCACCGCCGCCACCATGTTCGACATGCTGGTCACGTTTTTCACGCTGCTCGGGCTGCACGGTTTGCTGCTGGCGTGGCGCGGAAAACGGCTAGTCGGCTGGCTGCTGTTCGGTCTCGCCATCGGCGGCGGATTGCTGGCCAAGGGGCCGGTGATTTTTCTGCAACTGTTGCCGGTGGCGCTGCTCGCGCCGTGGTGGTGTGTCGAAAAACGCTCCTGGGCGGCGTGGTACGCGGCCTTGTGCGCGGCCTGTCTGTGTGGTCTCGTCCTCGCGCTCGCATGGGCGATTCCGGCGGGAATGCGCGGCGGCGAAACGTATCAAAACGCGATCTTCTGGGGGCAAACGGCGCATCGCATGGTGGAATCCTTCGCGCACAAACGCGCCTGGTGGTGGTACATCATGCTGGCACCCGCGTTGTTTTTCCCCTGGATATTCTGGCGGCCTTTCTGGAGCGGAATGCGCCGACTCCCCGGCATCATGAGCGAGCCGGGCGTGCGTTTTGTGATCGCCTGGTTCGTGCCGGTATTCGCGGGATTTTCGCTCATCAGCGGCAAGCAGATTCATTATCTGCTGCCGATTTACCCCGCCTTCGCATTGTTTCTCGCGCGCATTTTTCCGCTCGCGGGAAACGGCAAAAAAGATCATGTTCCGGCGCTGCTCGTCACGCTGTTTCTGGCGTTGTTGCTGCTGTATTTGCCGGGGCATGTCCAGCAGCATGAATTGCCCATGTGGGTGGAGCATCTTCCGGCGTGGGGCGCGGGTGTGCTGGCGCTGGGCGCGGTTTTGCTCTGGCTGGCCGCCGCGCGACGCCGACTTTCGGATCTCTGGAGCCTCGCGCTTATCAGCGTGTTGATCTCCGCGTTGTGTCACGGTTATTTGATTCATTCCGCCGGTGGCGCTTACGATGTGCGGGCGATGAGCGCGCGCGTCAAACAGTTGCAGGATGCCGCGATTCCGGTCGCCAATTTTGGGGCGTATCCCGGCACTTATAATTTCCTCGGTCGTCTGACCCATTCGCCCGATGTGCTTGGCCGCGCGACGGTGCAACCGTGGCTGGAACAGCATCCCGAAGGACGCGTGCTCATCTACCCCGACCAGCAAAACCCCATCACGCCGGACGAAGCGGAGTTCGTGCAGTTTTATCGCACCGGGCAGGCGGCAATCGTGAACCGGCAACAATTCGAGCGCATTTGCATCGAGCAGCGTTACCGCTGCGAATGAGCGCATGAAAAACGGCGCCGCAGCGCCGTTTTCATTCCCCCCGTTTGTTTAATTAATGGCGATCGCCACGGTCGTCCCGGCGGTCGTCCTTGCGATCATTCTTGCCATTATCACGGTGGTCGTTCTTGTCGCCATTGCGATTGTCGCGGTGATCGTCCTTGCGGTCGTTCTTGCCGTTGTCACGATGGTCATTCTTGTTGCCATCACGATTGTCGCGATGATCGTCCTTGCGATCTTTACGATCCTTGCGGTCATGATCCTTGCGATCCTTACGGTCTTTACGCTCATGATCCTTGCGCGCCGGAGCATCCGGCTTTTCGGGACGCGCCTGATTATCGCGCTGCGCGGCAGGGGCATTATCGGCGCGGTGTGCGGGTTGCGGGGAATCATTGCGTTGTGTTGCGCGATCTTCTGTCCGTGTTCCCTGCGCGAACACAGGAGCAGTTACGGAAGCTGCAAACATGCCGACGATCAACGCGGCGATGATTTTGGATTTGGACATGGCTATTTCCTTTCTGTTAAATGTGAAGTTACACTTTCAAGGCGGATTTGTTGTGACGAATCCGTTTGCCTTAGGGTGCACAATACCGGCTTCAGCTTTCTTGAATCTTACGGAAAATAAAATTTTTTATGCGACTATTGATTGTGGAAGACGACCCCGCGCTGGCTGACGGGTTGGAGCGTTCGCTCACGCAGGCCGGGTATGCCGTGGATTGCGCCACGGACGGCGCGACGGCCAGCAGATTGTTGCAGGATGCGGTGTATGACCTCGCCATTCTCGATCTCGGCCTGCCCAAAATGGACGGCACCGAAGTGTTGCGCCGATTGCGGCAGCGCGGCGGAAAAACGCCGGTGCTGGTGCTCACCGCGCGCGACGCGGTGGAAGATCGGATCAGCGGACTGGATCTCGGCGCGGATGATTACATGACCAAGCCGTTCAATCTGAGCGAGCTGGAAGCCCGCGCGCGCGCGTTGATACGGCGCGGCCAACTCGGCTCCAACACCACGCTCGCCTGCGCCAAACTGATGGTTGATACCGCCGCGCGTCGCGCGTTTATCGGCGAAACCGCGCTCGATCTTTCCGCGCGCGAGATCGGCGTGCTGGAAGTGCTGATGCTGCGTCGTCACAAGGTGGTGAGCAAGGAGCAGATCATGGAGGCGCTGTGCAAGTGGGACGAGGACATCGGCGACAACGCGATCGAGGTTTACATCCACCGTCTGCGGAAAAAACTGGAAACTTCCGGCGCGCATATCCGCACCATACGCGGCCTTGGCTATTTGCTGGAAGAAGAAAGCCATGCCGCCTAACATTTCACTGCGCCGCCAGTTGCTGCGCTGGTTGCTGGGGCTGCTGATTCCGCTGGTGTTGCTGGGCGGCATCATCGCGGCTTTCTGGGCGGATCATTTTTCCAATCTCGCTTATGACCGCGCCTTGTTGCGCGCGACGCTGGCGCTCACGGATCAAATTTTCGTGATAGACGGCGAGGTGGTGGTGAATCTGCCGGAAAAGGCGCTGGAACTGCTGGATTACGACAAGGACGATGTCATCTATTACCGCGTGACCGACCCCGCGGGCGACACAATCACGGGGCAGGCAGATTTGCCGTGGCCGGAAAAAATGCCGCCGCCCCACGCGCATGTTTATTACGACGCGGAAATGGACGGCACGCCGGTGCGCGTTGCCGCCTACGCGCTGCCGCTCACCGGAACCAGCGCCCAGGGAATCGCCCTGGTGCAGGTGGCCGAAACCACGACCAAGCGCGATCTTCTGGCCGATGACATCATCTTTGCGGTGATGTTGCCGCAGGTGTTGCTCGTGCTGCTCGCGGGCGCGCTGGTTTATTTCGGCGTGCGACGCGGGCTTGCGCCGCTCGCGGATTTGCAACGCGCCGTCAACCAACGCTCGCACCGCGATCTCAGCATGTTGCCGCTGGAACAGGCGCCGTCCGAAGTGCGGCCTTTGCTGCGCGCGATGAACGCTTTGCTGCAACGCTTGCAACAAAGCATCGCGCATCAGCAACGCTTCACCGCCGACGCTTCGCACCAGCTCCGCACGCCGCTCGCGGGCATACGCACCCACGCGGAAATGGCGCTGCGCGAGCAGGATGCGGCGCGCATCCGCCGCGAGCTGGAATGGATACAAACCGGAACTCTGCAACTTTCCCATCTGGTGAACCAGTTGCTGGCCTTGTCGCGCGTGGAGCCGGGTTCGGGACGCGAAATCGCGATGCAAACGCTGGATTTGCGCGAACTGGCGCGCGACACCACTGCGGAATGGGTGGAAACCGCGCTGGAAAAGCGCATAGACCTCGGCTTTGAATCCGCCGTCGAAACCGCGCGGGTAAACGGCAACGCGATGCTGCTGCGCGAATTGCTCGCCAACCTGCTCGACAACGCGATCCGCTACAGCCCGCCCGACAGCAAAGTCACGGTGACGCTGGGCGCGACGCAAGGCTCTGTCCAACTCGCGGTCGAAGACAACGGCTCCGGCATCCCCGAAGCCGAACGCGAGCAGGTATTCGAACGCTTCCGCCGCTTGCAAGACAGCGCCCCGGGCGGCAGCGGCCTCGGCCTCGCCATCGTGCGCGAAATCGCACTGCTGCACGGCGCGGAAATCGTGGCAGAACCCGGCGCGAACGACCACGGCACGCGCATGGTGCTGACTTTGCCTTTACTTTAACTAGCCGCTCGCGTCCAGTCTTCCAGCTTGAGCAAGCCGTCCGGGATTTTGCCGAACGCTTTGTCGGCAGACACAAGAATTGATCCCGTCGCGCGGGCATGGGCGCCTATCATCATATCCATCGCATCAAGGCTGATGCCTTTTTCCTCGCACATCACACGCAGATGGCTGTACGCGGTAGCCTCCGCTCTCGTCCAGGGCAAAATCTCAACCCTGGCCAAAAAAGCCGAGATGCGCGCGGCAAGCCCCGGCGGGTTGCCGCGCTTGGCCAGACCGTAAAGCAGCTCGGCCTCCGTGATGGCCGAAACAGCCACGCTGCCTATTGAGCACCGGGCGGTGCGTTTCACGACACGCGCATTGTCGCCCCGGATGAGATGGCTGGCGATATTGGTGTCGAGCAAATATCTCATTCCTCCCACCCCTCGAAAGGATCGCGGGAAGGCTTGCTCTGATTGCGGTCGGCGGCGCTCATGAAATCCGCCGGAATCTCTGTTGTGTCATAGAGCGCGAACAAACCTTCCCATGAATCAGGGCGGGCGGAGAGGATCACGTCGCCGCTCATCGGATCGCGGCGAACAAAAACTTCATCGCATTCAAAACGGTATTGCAACGGCAGCCGGACAGCCTGACTGCGCCCCGTCATGAAAATTTTCGCGGTGTGGGATGTTGACATGGCCTTCTCCTTCGCGGCATTGGATATGTACTCAAGTATATATCATTTTTCATTCCCGGAAAATCGCGCCTAAGCCGCGCAATAAAAAACCGCCCGAAAGCGGTTTTTTATTGTGTGAAAAAAATTTACTTCATCGGAAGAATATCGGAAAGCGGGTGTATCACGCCATTTTCGGCCTTGATGCCGCCGCCGACTTCGGGCACGTTGTCAATCTTGACGCCGTTGGTCACGGATAATTTCAACTCGCTGCCGCCCAGTGCCTTCACCTTGCCCGCTTCGACTTCGGTCTTGGTGATCGCGCCGTTGACGACGTGATGGGAAATCATCTTCTTCAACGCCTCCTTATCGCCCATGAGCTTGTCCAGCTTGGCCTTGGGCATACTGGTGAAAGCCGAATCCACCGGCGCGAACACGGTGATCGGTCCCGCGCCGGTAAAGGCGCTTTCCATCCCGGCGGTCTTGATCGCCTTCAACATCACCTTGAAGCCGCCGTCGGTATCCATGGCTTCCAGAAGATTGTCGGCAAATGCGGATGCGGAAAAAGTCATGGCCGCCAGCAAAGTGGCGGCAAGAAGTTTGTATTTCATGTTAAGTCTCCAGAAAAATGAATGAGGTACTTCAAGACGGCAATCTGCGAATTGAAAATACAGCTTTCATTGTCTGCCCGCTCACTTACGCAATCCTTACAGCCGCGACCAAACCGCAAAAAAATGGCAGCCGAGGGAGGCGGCTGCCGAGGGGTACATGCAAGGAGATGGCATCAGGGGATTGGTCAGATGCCAGAACCTGCTCATGCCGAACAGGTTCACGCTCATTAAAACAGCCCAACCTTAATGGAACCTTACGGCGCGAAAAATAATTTCTGCCGCGCGAATTGCCCTGATTCAGGCCGTGGTTCCCACCACCCAACCACCCAACCAGCCTCTGTTCATCTCCGCGAAGTTCTCCCTCGCCTGCGAGGGGAGAAGAAACCTAAGGCATAAGGCAAAATCACGCGAAACGTGGTGGAGGGGTAAAATCGCGGTTTGATTGTATTTATCCTTCGCCACCGTTTTCACTTTTCAAACTTTCATCATGCCCACATCCGCTTTTTGGCGTCGCCATTTTTTGCTGCATTTTGCCGCGGTTTTTGCGTTGGGTTTTTGGGTTGTTCAGCAGACGCGTCCGGTGGAATTGCCCGATCTGCATCTGGCGGAGGGTGAGCGGCTGGCTTGCGTTTCTTATGCGCCGTATCACAAGCCGGGGCAGTCGCCGTTTGATCCGCATCAGCGCATTTCGCGCGAACAGATTGCGGCTGATCTCGCGGCGCTTGCGAAAATCACGCATTGCGTGCGGATTTACGCGACCGATCAGGGCTTGGAAAATGTGCCGGAACTGGCCGCGCATTACGGCTTGAAAGTGTTGCTGGGCGCGTGGATAGGGCGCGATGCGGCCAACAATCGCGCCCAGATTGAGATGGCGGTGCAGCTTGCGAATCGCTATCCCGAAACCGTGCGCGCGGTGATCGTCGGCAACGAGGTGTTGCTGCGTCGCGAGCAGTCGGAAGCGGCGCTGCGCGCGATGCTGGACGAGGTGAAATCGCGCGTGCGCGTGCCGGTCACTTATGCCGATGTGTGGGAATTTTGGTTGCGGCACCCCGATCTCGCCGCCAGCGTTGATTTCGCCACGATTCATATTTTGCCTTACTGGGAGGACGATCCGGTCGCGGTTGAACATGCGGTTGAGCATGTCGCCGCGATACGCGAGCGCATGATGCGGACGCTTAACAAGCCCGTGCTCATCGGCGAAACCGGCTGGCCGAGCGCGGGGCGCGAGCGCGAAAACGCGCGTCCCGGCATTGTGGAGCAGGCGCGTTTCATGCGCGTGTTCATCCGCGCGGCGCATGATCGCGGTTGGGATTACAACTTCATCGAGGCCATAGATCAGCCGTGGAAGCGCTTGTCCGAGGGCACGGTGGGCGGTTATTGGGGCGTGCTGGATGCCGATCTCAACGCCAAATTTCCGTTGCAAGGCGCGGTGCGCGAACGCGCGAGCGCGTTGCCGTTTTTGCTGGCATCGTTGATAGGCGCGTTTGTTTGCGGCGCTGTCGGTTTGCACACCGGCACGCGACGCTGGCGCTGGTTGGTCGGTGTTGCCATCGGCGCGTGGGCGGGCGGCATGGCGTGGTTGGGTTATGAACATGCGCTGGTCGCGTGGCGCGATTGGACGGAATGGCTCGCGCTGGGCGCGGTGACGATGGCGGGCGCGGGACTGGTGTTGGCGCTGGTTGCGTGGTGGGCGCGTTTGATTTTCGCGTTGCGATTATTTGTTTTGTTCGGCGCGACGGTGGGCGCATTGTTGCTGCTGGCCGATCCGCGCTACCGCGATTTTCCGCTCGCGCTTTACGCATTGCCATTGCCCGCGTTGCTGACGTTGCGCGGCTTGTCATGGCGCATCGGGCGTGAAGAAAAAATTTGCGCCGCGCTCATCGCCGTGTGCGGCATCGGGCGCTGGCTGATGGAACCGATGAATCCGCAGGCTCAGGCGTGGGCGGCATTGTGCGTGTTGCTGGCCGTGTGCGCGATCACGAGCAAGGCAAGCACCGTGCCCACTGCCGCGCAATCCCAACTGTAAAGCACCAGCCCGGCGATGCCGCAAACCCAGCCGAGCCAAGCCAGCGCGCGCAATTTCGGCAGCAGCGCGAACAGCGATGCGACGAGCGCGACGATGCCCAACTGCTGATGATCGAAGGTGGCGACGACAAGTTCGCGCAACGTGCAGTGCCATGCCTGCGAACTCGCGCAAGCGAGCGCGAGACCTTCCGGCTCGATCAGCCCGAAACGCGCCCAAAGCGCGAGGGTCAGCGCCATCGCGCCGCTCACTATCAAAACAAAAATCCGCGTTTTCATCATGCGCTCGCCAATCCGTCCTGCGGCGATTTTTCCGGCCAGTTGGAGGCGATCTGGCAGCCGAGTGCCGCCCAGTAGGGAATCGTTTCAAACAGCAGTACCGCGATCCACGCGCGCGCGGCGGGTTCATTGAATCCCAGGCTTGCGGCAATGCTCACCGATGCCGCGAGCAGGCCGAACAGCAATGTCATTTCCTCGCGTATCGGCGCGAAGAAGGCGAGTCCCTTGCTGCGGTTCCAGCTTTTGGGCGTGACGACGAACACGCCTTTTTTGCGGAAGATGCCCGCGAATACGCCGCGCGCGACCGTGTGCGACAAACCGGCGGAGAGGAGCGACGCGCCTGCGATATCCATCCACGAGCAGTTCATCGTGCGGCGATACAGGATAGGCCCCATCATTGCCTTGAACGCCATGAAACCCAGCATGGGCGCGACCAGTACCGTCATCGGCAAGCCGAAAGATTTTGGCGCGGCGATCATGAGCACCGTCCACACCAGCGAGGCGACAGTGAACACCAGTTGCAAGGCTTCGCCAAACCACGCGAACCAGCCGGTGAGAAAGTGGTAACGCTGCGCCATGTTGAGTTTGCTGTGTCCCACCAATGCGGAAAAATGCGCCTTGAGAATTTGCATCGCGCCGAATGCCCAGCGGAATCGCTGGCTTTTGATCGCGGCAAAATTGGCGGGCGTGAGTCCCTTGCCCAGCACATGATCCACATAGCGCGTGTCGTAACCGCGGCGCAACAGGCGCAGGCCGAGTTCGGAATCTTCGCAGATGCACCACTCCGACCAGCCGCCGACTTCATCGAGATATTTGCGCCGTACCAGCGTCATCGTGCCGTGCTGGATGAGCGCGTTGCGTTCGTTGCGGTGGTGCATTCCGATGCGGAAAAATCCGTCGAATTCCCAGTTGCACATGCGACGGAACGGCTGCGTTTCCCAATCGCGGTGCGCTTGCGGTGCTTGCACCACGGCCACCTCGGGTGCTTGCTGGAAGTGCGGAACGAGCGTGGAAATCCAGTCGGGATCAACCACATAATCCGCATCCACCACGCCGATGATTTCGGCGCGCGCGTTGGTTTTTCCACGCGCGAAATTGAGCGCTCCGGCCTTGAAACCCGGCCACGGTCTCAGATGGAAAAAGCGGAAATTTGCGCCCAGTTTCGCCACATGCGCTTCCACCGGCTTCCACAACGCTTCGTCGGCGGTGTTGTTGTCTATCACCAGCACTTCAAAATTGCGGTAATGGCTGCGTGCGAGGCTGTCGAGCGTGGCGATCACCATTTCCGGCGGCTCGTTGTAGCAGGCGAGATGGATGGAAACAAACGGTTCGCGCTCCGGCGGCAGCGGCGGCAACGGCGTGAATCGCCGTTTCCACAAACGCTTGAACAACACTTCGCCAAATTCGTAGCCGTGCGTGAGCAGCACCGAAATCGAAATCAGCGTCGCCGCGATGAGCACCGTGAGACCGACCAAATCGCCGTGCGTGAGGTAGTATTCCGCCGGAACATTGGCGCCCATAATCAGCGTGATGACCGATGCCTGTATCAGCACCGCGAGCCAGATGCGCCCCATGAGGCTCCAACTGCCGAGCAGCAGGGTGATGAGAAACATCGGAACAAACGCATACAGCGCCGCCTGACGCGCCTTGCGTTCCCAGCGGATGTCGCGCGGCACTTCGCCCGTGAGCGAAAACTTGGGTTTGCGATCCGCGTCATACACGCCCCAATACGCGCCCGCCCAGCCTTCCAGCTCGACCTTCCACGGCTGGTCGAAGGCTTCCATGATGAAATAATCGAGATCGGGCGTTTCATCAAGCGCGAGAAATGTCCGCAGAAACAGCGCCTCGTTTTCGCGCGAGGCAACGGCCTCTTCAATCTTCGGCCCGCGGCTCGGCCAGCCGATTTCGCCGATGACGATTTTCTTGTGCGGAAAAGCGCGTTCCAGTTCGCGGTAACGCTGCATCGCGTAGCCCACCGCCTGTTCCGCGGGCACGCCTTCGTGATAGGGCAAAAGATGCACGGTGATGAAATCAACGTTTTCCGCGAGTTCGGGATATTTGATCCAGACATGCCACGGCTCGGCGGTGGAAACCGGCTTGCGCGTCGCCTTTCGCACCATGTTGAGATACAAAATCAGCGTTTCCGGCGCGAGGTCTTCGCGCAACAGGGTTTCGTTGCCGACGATGATGCGGTCTATCGTTTTCGGATATTTTTCGACCAGCGCGATGCCCGCCTCAACCTCGCGCATATCGCGCTCCACGCTCTGATCGAGCCAGATGCCGCCGGTGAGACGCAACCCGTGCTCGGCGGCGAGCGGCGCGACGGCGGCGTAATCAATGGCGGAATAAGTGCGAATGCGCTTGGCGGTGTGGGCGAGAATCCCAAGATCGCGCGTCAACTGTTCTTGCGAGGGAACATCATGCTCCATCGGATTCTGATCGCGCGCGTAGCCGCTGTAAGCGTAGCCCGTGATGGCATTCTCCGCCGGGGTCATGGGCTGCCCCTGGGTGACCCAATACCACACCGCGAACTGCGCCACCGCGACAAAAGTCGCGATGACGAGAGCAACGGCAACGTGGAAAATAAAACGTGCGAAACGTGTGAACGCCATGCGGAAATCGTTGGTTGTTAAATGGGCGCGTAACTGTGTGCGGCGGGATTACCGCCTCTTTCCGACCAATGCCGGGGGAATGAGTTCCAAAATTTTTCCTGCGAAACCGAAAAACCGGACATGCTCACGCCCGTGCCATCCGCGCGCGCAGCGATTGTCGTTTACTTGTTCCCCCACGCCTTATCCAGCGCCGATTGGCTTTCCCTCATGCGAACATGCGCGTCATCCATGCGCGTTTTCGCCTCTTTTTGCTGCTTGCGTAAATCGTCGAGTCGCGTTTGTTCCTGCTTCGCGCGCTGCTCCTGCGCCTCGACTTGTTTGGTAAGCGACTCGTACTCGTCGCGCGCGCCCACATAATTCTTGCGCGCCTGCGACGCGTTGTACTGCTCCGTCGCTACATCCCGCGCCCACGCGGGCGCAGCCGTCAGCAAGCTCCCCAGCAAGCACATCACCAAAACTTCGCGCATCGCATATCCTTTATTTGTTTGCCACACAGCCGATTTTATACCTGTTTTTTCGGCGCAAACGCGCGCGCGGAAATTTTTATCGGGAAACACTGGAAAAATAATCGGGGTTTCAGTATCATGCCGCCCTTCGTCTGCTGACGAAACGCGGAGTGGTAGTTCAGTTGGTTAGAATACCGGCCTGTCACGCCGGGGGTCGCGGGTTCGAGCCCCGTCCACTCCGCCATTTTATGAAAGCTCTGAACAATTTCGGAGCTTCTTGTTTTGACGCCTTTGGCGAAATCGCCGCATTGTTTTCCTTTTCGCGCCGCCTCCGATTTTTGATTCCGTTTGAGCCGCGCCCATGCCACGCGAAATTGTAAATCCAATCATAGACACTTTGGTCGGTAATCCACAAAATCTGTGGATAACTCTGTGGGTAGCGCTGACATAAAACTGTAACTTACGCCGGGACAAGGATTTTTCGGTTTCGATTAAAATTTGAACGGCAATTAAAACATTTAAAAATCAATGGCTTAAATACTTTCCATTATTTATTATGAAGTTATGGGTGTTTTTAAAGTAACACATGAAGTGATGTGCATAACCACGCTTTTTTCGCGCTTGAAAAAACGTTCAAAACCCGCGTTGGCGCTTGCTTTGCCCGCAGGAATTGTTCGTGGGTTACCATAGGATATGATGAACGGAGAAGTAAAAATCGAGCAAATTCCGTCCGCCTGGAATGTTGTCGTGCCGGGTTTGGATACGCTGTACGCGCGCATCGCGGAACAGCTTGCGGAGGAGACTGATGCGCGACCAGGACGCGGGTTGTGGTTTGAGGCGTTGCGGCGCGTGTCGCCCGAGCAAACGCGTGTGGTGTTGCTCGGACAAGACCCTTATCACGGCGAAGATCGCGGCATTCAGCAGGCGCACGGGCTGGCTTTTTCCGTGCCCGATGGCGTGCGCCCGCCGCCTTCGCTCCGCAATATCCTCAAGGAAATGGAAAGTGATTTGGGTCGCGCGCCGTCTCCGATTTCAGGCGGCAATCTCGGCGTGTGGGCGGATCAGGGTGTGCTGTTGTTGAACGCTTCGCTGACCACGCGCGGCGGTGTGGCCGGAGCGCATGTCAAACATTGGCAGCCGTTCACGCAAAAACTTATCGCCTATCTCGGTCAGCGCCGCGATACGCTGGTGTTTATTTTGTGGGGCGGGCACGCGCAGAAACATAAAGTGAATATCGCGCCGCATCACGTCATCATCGAATCCGCACATCCTTCGCCGCTCTCGGCGTGGCAGGGTTTTTTCGGCAGCCGACCATTCAGCCGGACGAACGCCGCGCTCGCGCAACTCGGCAAAGCGCCCGTCAACTGGTAACGCAGAACACAACTACTTTCAACCCGCGCGGGGCTGGAGGTGGGCGCGTATCCATTGCGCCAGTTGCTGTTCATCCATTGCGCCGGCGGCGACATCCAGCATAACCAAGGTCGCCTCGGCCTGCCCGACCGTCAAACGCCAGCCATTGAGCGCGAGAAACAAACCCAGCGTCAAAAAAGCCGCGCGTTTGTTGCCATCCACAAAAGCATGATTTTTTGCCAGCCCCACGGCATAAGCTGCCGCGAGTTCCGCAGCATCAGGTTCGCCGTAAGCCACCAGATTAAGCGGTCGCATCAGGGCGGATTGCAACAACCCCGGATCGCGCACCCCGGACGCGCCGCCGTGTTCCGCCAGACTTTCATCGTGCAGCAACATCAGCACGTTTTGATCAATCCAACGCCAGTCAGTCATTTTGCGAGCTGATGAAAGGTGTCGCGGAACTCGCGCATAAATTCACGACCAAGTTTGAGTTGCGCCTCCACTTCGGGATCGTAAGGCGAAAAATTAAATCCGCCGTTGGCGGCTTCGGTGACGAACAGGGAATCGCCTTTTTCCAGCTTCATCCGCGCCAAAATGTCTTTGGGCAGGATCACACCGAGCGAATTGCCGATTTGAGTAAGTTTGAGCGCGGACATGATGCGACTTTCAAAGTTATAACGGTTGTTATA
>JAITWS010000082.1 GCA_031285185.1 Methylobacillus sp. | reverse complement strand
CGTTTCGCCCGCGCGCAGCATGTTTTTCCCGATTGCCTCGCCTACGCGGAGCGTCGCTTGTCCGATGCTGGTGTGCGCGCTGGGGTGGCGGCGGCGGACGGGATTGCCAAACTCGGGCGCGGCGAGGAACCTGTTTTAGTATTTCTTGAGGAAATGCCGCGCGTGGCGGCGCGTATCGGCGAAGACACCATCGAGGAAGTCGAAAAATTCACGCGCGAACTCGCGCGCACGCCCAACAGCCGCGCCATTGTGCCGTTCTTGCAAAGTCTTTCCACGGTTTCAAAAAGTTTGGACAGCCGCGAACTGTTCAGCGATTACCTCGATCTGGTACGGAATATTCTCGACCGCACCACGCCGAAAGTACACGGCATTGACGCCATGTACACCAGCGCTTGCCTGCCGGAATTTCTCTCCAGCGTGCCGCGTTTGTTGAGCAATATTTCGCTCGCGGGCATGAGAAATTGGGCGGAGTACGGCATACAGGGCTATCCGAACGACCCCGACCGCCAGCGCGATTATTTCGCGCTGCGCTCGCCGGACGCGCTTGCGATGATGCAGCGCGAGCGGCGCGGCACATTGTTCATGGATCATCAGCGCAAACTGGAAATGTACCAACGCGCGTTGTGGCAGCAGGAGTTGTTATTCGTGCCGTATTCGCTGGATTACGACATTCTGCGTAAACCGATTCCATATCTTGATGATCGCGGCATTCATCTGCCGGATGTTTACGAAGATTTCGCGCCAGTAGCGGAAAAAGAAACGCCCGTCAGCGGCATGGATCGTTATCGCGCCGTTGTCTCGCACTTGATCGCGCATCGCCGCTGGAGCACGCCGCAGATCGCCGACAACTTCAGCCCGTTCCAGCGTTTGTCTGTGGAAATTTTCGAGGATGCGCGTGTGGAATGGCTGGTGATGCGCGAATATCCGGGGCTGCGTCAATTGTGGCAGGCATTGCATCCCACCCCGGCGGAGGACGCCTGTCCCGAAGGCTGGTCGTCCATCCGCCACCGGCTGGCGATGATGTCGCGCGCGTTGCTCGACGAAAATCATCCCTATCAAAATCCCGTCATCCGTGAATTCGCCGAACGCTTCCGCGCCGCGATGAACGCAGGCGAAACCGCCACACGGGACATGGTGCAACTTGGCCTCGACTTCATCACGCGCACACGACAGCAAAGCGATCTCGCCGCGAAAATCTGGTTCACCGACACCGAAGTCAGCTACCGTGACGACAATCGTTTGCTTTGGCAATTCATCGAGGAAGGCGACGAAGAAGAGTATGACGGTCGTCCGAATGAAGAAAAACAAGAAGCCGCCGAAGGCGAAATGCCGCCGCGTTTGTACCCGGAATGGGAACACAAAAGCCAGCATTATTTATACGACTGGGTGAGTTTGTACGAACACCTGCATCCGCGCGGCGATGCTGCCGAGATAGATCGTCTGTTGCAAAAACACGCGGCGCTGGCCAAGCAACTGAAAAAACTCATAGACCTCGTGAAGCCGCAACAAAAAGTGCGCGTGCGCTATCAGGAGGACGGCTCGGAACTCGATCTTGATGTCGCGTTGCGCTCGCTGATTGATTTCAAAAGTGGCGCGCAACCCGACCCGCGCATCAACATGAGCCACAAAAACGACGGGCGCAGCATCGCCGTGTCATTACTGCTCGATCTTTCCGCCTCACTTGGCGATGTGCCCGCAGGTTGCGAACAAAGCAAACTGGAACTCTCGCGCGAAGCGGTATCACTGCTGGCGTGGGCGGTGGAACAAATGGGCGACCCCTTCGCCATCGGCGGCTTCCATTCCGACACGCGCCACGATGTGCGCTATCTGCACATCAAGGGCTACAGCGAGCATTGGGACGCGCAAGTGAAGGGACGACTCGCCGCGATGGAAGCCGGTTATTCCACACGCATGGGCGCGGCGCTGCGCCACGCCGGACATTATCTGTCGCATCAGCAGGCCGACAAACGCTTGTTGCTGGTGCTGACCGACGGAGAACCCGCCGACATAGACACCGATGACCCGCGCGCCCTGATCGAAGACGCCCGTATCGCCGTGCGCGAACTCGACAACAAAGGCATCTACACCTACTGCATCAACCTCGACCCCGCCGCCGACGATTACGTCACCGACATTTTCGGCAAGCGTTACACCGTGATTGATAACGTCGCAAGACTGCCGGAACGGTTGCCGCAGTTGTTCATGGCGTTGACGAAGTAGGGCGTTGCTTGTTAATTGAAAGCCGACGAATGAAGAAAATATTTTGGAGTACTATAATTTTTATCGTGCTTGTTTTTCCGTTTGTCGGCTGCGAGCGATCATCGGAAGAACGGCTGCCGAGCGGCACCGTGGTGACGGAAAACCCGGATGGCAGCCAGGAGTTGCATTACGCGGACGGGCGCGTGGTATTGAAAAAGCCGGGCGGCAGCTTGGAAATACATCGTCCGGATGGCGGCGTGATACTGAACCAACCGGACGGCAGTTCGGAGCTGCATTTTCCAGATGGTCTCGTGATGGCGAGAAAACCGGATGGCAGTTGGGAGTCGCATTTTCCGAGTGGCCGCGTGGTGCTGGCCGCGCCGGGGAATCATCAGGGCAAACTGCCGGATGGCAATGTGGTACTGCTCAGGGAAGACGGTGGCGTGGAGATTCGCTTCAAAAATGGCCGCGCGCAGCTGGCGAAGCTGGACGGCAGTTTTTCGTCTGGAGCGTGGCTCAACAATGTTCCGGGCTATAGCGATGTCGTGGTGTCCTTCTACACGGATGGCAGCGCGAGCAGAATCCAGAAGGACGGTAGTGTCATGTACGGAAAATGGCGTAAAACCTCGCGCGATGAGGATGAACTCAGATTCAAGAATGGCACGGTAGAGACGGTATGGTTGCTCAAAAAGGACGGCTCTCTGGAGGAAAGATTTGAAGCTCCGGGATTACCTCGCGCCGCATTTTGGTCAATTGTGGGGATAGTTCTGGGATTTTTGGCGCTGGGAATTTGGATATTTCGCAGGCTTCTGTAGATTGGGTGAAAAAAGTGAAGCCCGACGGCCTGTCAAGCAGCAAGCGCAGCCCGGATGCAGGTTGTAGGTTGGATAAGGTCGCAGACCGCCATCCACCCTACGAAACTGTAGTTGCAGAATCCACGATGGTAAAAGCTGGATTCCGCGACTTCGCGCGGAATGACGAGGAAAGTTAACGTGTGCGTCTAAACAAAAACCGCTTTAGCCGAACTCCACTATCTCGAAATTCTTTTTGGCCACGCCGCAGGCGGGGCAGACCCAGTCGTCGGGCACGTCTTCCCAGCGTGTGCAGGGGGGGATGCCGTGTTCCGGGTCGCCTTCGGCTTCGCTATAGACGTAGCCGCATACGTTGCACATCCATTTTTTCATGTCGGATCTCCTTTGGAATATCTTACCTAAAATATTCGCATGTTGGCGCATGAAGGTGTTCACAAAATCGCTGCAAACGGGAATACTGTCGGTATGCAAGGGAGGCTCAAAATCAAAACTGTTTATTTCATGTTGGTCATGTCGTGCGCGTTTCTTGCCGCGTGCGCCAGTTCCACGCCTGCCGTTAACGGCAAGCAGGTTCCGCATGAGCGCGATCACAATTCGCCCAGTCAGTTGGGGAAGCTGGATCTGGATCGCATGGCGGATATCGAGATGCGCGAGAATACCGAGAGCCTCAAGTTGCTGATGGTGAAGCTCTACAAGCGCAATCCGCGCGAGTTGGCGAAGAGCACGTCCGGCACAGCGGAGGAGATGGCGGATTGGGTGTTTGAGGGCGGGCAGAACTGGACATTCAAGGCGATCGGCGGAGCGCAGGGGACGGATGCGCTTTATCTTGCGTTCAAGCCGGAATATACGGGGGATCGCGTGTTGCCGTTCATCGTCGGTTTGCAGACCATGTTTATCAAGGCGCATGGCGGCAAGACCGAGTTTTATTTCACCGATAGCATTGATCCGCAAAAAATCTATAACGCGGCGCGCAATGTGGAAATCGCTGTCTGGAAACTTTCAAATGCGCGTGATGCGAATGGGCAGCTTTTTCTGCTGACCAACGAGCAGAACGAGCATGAGCGCAATCTGAGTTTTGAGCGCGAGTTCGGCAAAATCATCGGGCGGCTGGATGTTTATGCCAGCGTGCTGGCGGAGAAAACCCAGCGCTTTATCGTCAATATCACGCAGGGGTTGGCGACGGCGTTGTTTCTGCCGTTTTGACGGCCAAAAAAAGCCTCCGGGCAACATGCGTCTCGGAGGCAGGGAGGAGCTGTTTTATTGCGGCGTGTGCGCCCAGGCGATTCCCGGCAGGGGCTGATCCAGCATTTTGCGGGGCACGAAGTAATAACTCACGCGTTTGGTCGGGCGCAGATATTCAAAAATTTTCCTCGGCAGTTGGCCGGGCGGCAGGCAACTTTGGATGAGGATGCCGTTTTCCTTGCTGAGATCAAGCACCAGCGGTGTTTCGCGCGGGATGGTCGGGTGGTGGATGCGCGTGAGCGGCAATTGCGGGCTTTCAGGATTCGCGGTCATCACGATGCTGTAAGTGCCGTTCGACAACTGCACCACGCTGCCGGGCGGATAGATGCCCAGCATTTTCATCAGCAGGTTGAGCGCCTGCTCATCGTATTTTCCGTGGTCGGCGACATACATGTGCGTGATCGCATCAAAAGGCGTCATCGCGTTGTCCGGGTTGTTCGGATTGCACAGGCTGTTATAGGCGCGCACCACCGACAGCACCTTGGCGAGCGGATCCATTTCCGCGCCGGTCAGGCGATTCGGCGAGCCGGAGCCGTCAACGTGTTCCATGTGCTGCATGATGAGACGCTGCACGGTATCCGAAAGACCGGCATCCTTCGCGATGCGCGCGCGATTTTCGCAACGATGATCTATGAATGACTTGTATTGCGGAATATCCTCTTTGCTGACATCGTGGAACAGCGCAGCGAGGCCGAGCTCGCGCGCATCGCTCGCGGTGACGCCGATTTCCTTCGCCAGCATCAGCGACAGCACGGCGACATTAAGCGCATGGTCGTAATCATCCGGCGTGGTATGGTGGCCGCTGACGGCGTGCAGCACGCTATCCGGCTTGGTGACAGCAGAATTGACGAGGCGGTTGACCAGCGTTTCCGCTTCTTCGACCGCCGCTTCAGGTTGCGCGGAAAGGTTGCGTACCAATTCGCGCGCGATGCGGACATCATGCGCGAATGATTGCTCGCAAATGCGGATGACGGCGTTGATCTGCTTGAGGCGCTCAAGACGTTGTTGCTGCGGCGTTTTGGCGGATTCGGCGGATTGTGCGGCCGGCTCGGCTTTGGGTTTTTCAGAGGTGTAAATTGGCAGCGGCTCGCAATCGCTGCGCTCCGGGTCGTAGCGGATTTTATCCAGACCGAGCTGGCGAAGCTTGCGGATTTGATCTTCGCTCTGAATCTTGAAGCTGCTGAACATGAAGGGACGTTTTGCCCAACCGAGATCCAGATGGACATACAGCCCAACGCACAACTGCCGCGGTTCAATATAATGTTGCTGATCTTTCAATGACTTCCCCAAGTACGGAATAGACAGCTATTTCCTGCGATTCCTCCATCATAGGAGCTTACCCTGCGAACCGCGCAATCAAAAGCAGATAAGCGGGTCAATTATGGCGATGAGTGGCCTGGCTGCTGGATAGGCGTTATTTTTCGGAAAGTTTTTTGAAGTTTCGGATGCGCGGCGACCATGCGCCTGCTTTAGCGGCACACCAGTCGCGCACCGTAGCGATAACAGCGCGGGCCGTAATAAAACGGACTGTAAAAACCGGGCGACCAGTTCATGCGATCCATCATCATCTGTTGCTGAATCAACCGCTGATTTTCCATTTCAAGCAGACAGTCACGCCATTTATCCGTGTCACGCTCATAACCAAGCCGCTCGCACGTCAGACCGTGCGTTTGCTTGAGCCGATTTGCCTCGCGCACGGCATTGGCGCGCCGCTCTTCAGGCGTTGTGGCGCAGGCGATGAGCAGAAGGGTTAGCGAGACCAGCAGAATTTTTTGCAACAGCGATTTCGATTTCATAATGGGGTGGGACAAACAAACCTGCCACAGGTTCAGCCGAAAATATCATCCAGCGGATTTTTGCGCGGCGCGGAGGAGGGCGCTTGCGCGGAAACGCGTCGGGCGGCGAACTCCTCCTCGATATTGTCGCGATAAAAACTCCATGCGGAAGCCGAATCGCGCAAGCGCCGCCACAACTCATCCCCGATGCCGCCGTATTGCAGCATCGTTCCATCCTCCAGTTGAACCTGAAGAACCCGGTCGCGCGCATCGTAACCGATGGCGCGCAATTTGCCGGAATGCAGAGGTGTCATTTCCATGCGCTTAATTTTGGCACAGCTCGTTCAAAAAACAACTGTCTGTTTTGTACCTGCGTGTTATCAAGGACGCGGTAATGAAGGCCGTGGAGGATAGTCCAGAGAAAATCGGGGGCGAGGGGAGATGGGGCAGCGATTGCCGCTGCCTACAATACCACAGGCGCCCCTAAATCGTGCGCCAATTCCGCCGGACGCACTTCGAGCCGCAAACCAAACGCACCCAGAACCCGCGAGATGGTTTCAAATCGCGGGCTGGCATCGGCACGCAAGGCTTTGTACAACGCCTCACGGGTCAGGCCGGAAGCCTT
>JAITWS010000079.1 GCA_031285185.1 Methylobacillus sp. | reverse complement strand
GCGAGGTGCGAGGTGCGAGGTGCGAGGTGCGAGGTGCGAGGTGCGAGGTGCGAGGTGCGAGGTGCGTCAATACAAATCGTTCGCATTGCGCGGAGCGTGAGCGGCATGGTAGTTCCCTTTTTCAAGTAAGCAGTGTAATGATTGATTCCACTCTGGAACCAAGAATATTTATGCCGGATTATAAGTGAAAAGTATTTTTCCGCAAGTTTCTGTAATTCCGTGACAAAAAAAGGAGGCCGCAGCCTCCTTTTATTCTTGCGATTTGATTGAATCAGCTTGCGTTCACTCGACCAGCAGCCCGCGTTTTCCGGTTTTGCCGTTGTTCGCGTCGGCATCGGGCAGGGCTTCTTTTTTGCTTGTGATGGCAGGCCAGACTTTGGCGAGGCGGGCGTTGAGTTCGATGTATTCCTGCTGGTCGGCGGGCACATCATCCTCCGCGAAGATGGCTTCCGCCGGGCATTCGGCCACGCACAGCGTGCAGTCTATGCACTCGTCCGGGTCAATGGCGAGGAAGTTGGGACCTTCCACAAAGCAATCCACCGGACATACGTCCACGCAGTCGGTGTATTTGCATTGGATGCAGTTTTCGGTAACGACATAGGTCATGATTCACTCCAGAAATTTATCGGACTATTTTATCAGTTTTGCGGGATTGCTCATAAGGCATGAGGGGAAACGTCCATATTGTTTTCTCTTCGTTCATCCTTTAACTAGCTCAGGACGAACGGTGGTTTGTTGAGCAACTTTATAAACGATGGGTTTCATTCGCGCTCTATCCATCCTGCATCCGCTCCCCCGTTCGTCCTGAGCTTGTCGAAGGATCGAAGGATGAATGGACATCTCAGTTCAAATCACCATCCCCGCGCCCACTGTGTTGTTGGTGCTTTCGTCTATGACGATGAAGGCGCCGGTGGCGCGGTTTTCGGCGTAGTTGTCGGCGCACAGCGGCTGGGCGAGGCGGAAGCTGACTTTGGCGATGTCGTTCATGTTGAGGTTTTGCGCCGCGTGGCGTTCCAGCGTGTTGACATCCACGCGATATTCGATCGCGCCGATTTTGGCTTTGGATTCGCGCGTGGTGTGACGGATGACGTAGGCGCGCGCGGGGGAGAGCGGCGTTTCCGAGAGCCAGCACAGCATGGCGTCGAGTTGTTTGAGAGGTTCCCTGGCTTCGCTGCTTTTGACGATCATGTCGCCGCGCGAGATGTCAATTTCGTCTTCGAGCAGCAGCGTGACGGATTGTTCGTGGATCGCGCGTTGCAGTTTTTCTTCGCCGAGCCGGATGGCTTTGATCGTGCTCGTGCGGCCTGAGGGCAACACGGTTACGGCATCGCCGATGGCGATTTCGCCTGATTCAACGCGCCCCATGAAGCCGCGGAAATCGTGCAGTTCGGGGTTGGTGGAATCTTGCGGGCGGCAGACGAATTGCACCGGGAAGCGGAAATTTTCCGCTTTTTCGGTGTGCGCGGCGGGCGCGCTTTCGAGAATTTCCAGCAGCGTGGGGCCGGTGTGCCACGGCATCGCGTCGCCGCGTTCGACGATCATGTCGCCGTTGAGCGCGGACATCGGGATGAAGCGGATGTCGCGGCCTTCGCGTTGCAGGCCGATTTCGGTTGCGAAGGCGAGATATTCGGCGCGGATTTTTTCAAATGCGGTTTGATCGTAATTCACCAGATCCATCTTGTTGACCGCGACCACGATGTGCGGAATGCCGACCAGTTGCGCGAGGAAGGAGTGGCGGCGAGTCTGCGTCAACATTCCTTTGCGCGCGTCCATGAGAATGATCGCGAGGTTGGCGGTGGAGGCGGCGGTGACCATGTTGCGCGTGTATTGCTCGTGTCCCGGCGCGTCGGCGATGATGTATTTGCGCGTGCCGGTGCTGAAATAGCGGTAGGCGACATCTATGGTGATGCCTTGTTCACGCTCGGCTTGCAGGCCGTCGGTGAGCAGCGACAAATCCACGGCGTCCATGCCGCGTTTTTGCGAGGTGCGCGCGATCTGCGTGAGCGTGTCTTCAAGTATGGTTTTGGTGTCGAACAGCAGACGGCCTATGAGCGTACTTTTGCCGTCGTCCACGCTGCCGCAGGTCATAAAGCGCAGCAGGCCGTTGTCGTGTTGATTCGTTGGTGCGTTCATCAGAAATAACCTTCTTTTTTGCGTTGCTCCATCGAGGCGTCGGAGGTCTGGTCGTCCAGCCGCGTCGCGCCGCGCTCGGTGATGGTGGTGGTGGCTGTTTCCAGCACGATCTTGTCCACGCTGTCGGCATCGGACGGAACCGGCGCGGTGCAGGTGATGTCGCCCACGGTGCGGAAGCGCACGCGCATGTTGACGATTTCCTCGCCGGGTTTGGGGATGTTGATGATCTCGCCGCCCGCCAGTGGCACGTTGACCGGAAAAATCGCGCCGCCGCGCAACACGACATCGCGTTGGTGCGCGAAATAAATGCTGGGCAATTCCAGATTTTCGCGTTCTATGTATTGCCACACGTCCATTTCCGTCCAGTTGGAAATGGGGAAGGCGCGGATGTTCTCGCCCTTGTGCGCGCGTGCGTTGTAGAGGTTCCACAATTCGGGACGCTGGTTTTTCGGATCCCACTGGCCGAATTCGTCGCGGAAACTCATGATGCGTTCCTTGGCGCGCGCTTTTTCCTCATCGCGTCGCGCGCCGCCGATGCAGGCATCAAATTCAAATTCGGCGATGGCTTCGAGCAGCGTGACGGATTGGTGTTTGTTGCGCGATTCGCCTTCGTGCTTCAACACCACGGTTCCGCGTTTCATCGAATCTTCCACCGAGCGCACGATGAGCCGCTCGCCCAGTTCGGCGGCGCGTTTGTCGCGGAACTCGACCACTTCGCGGTAATTGTGGCCGGTGTCAATGTGCATGAGCGGGAAGGGGAATTTGCCGGGACGAAACGCTTTTTCGGCGATACGCAACATGCAGATCGAATCCTTGCCGCCCGAGAACAGCAGCACAGGGCGCTCGCATTGCCCCGCGACTTCGCGCATGATGTGGATCGCCTCGGCTTCGAGCCAATCCAGATGGGATAAGGTTTGTCGGGTCAGTGTGGTCATTTCGTTGCCTCGAATTTCAGCGGCGATGCTTTCACATGCAGTCCGCATTCCTTGCCGGATTCATCCTCCCACCACCAGCGGCCTGCGCGTATATCCTCGCCCGCCGCGATGGGGCGGGTGCAGGGCGCGCAGCCTATGCTGGGGTAGTGCTGGTTGTGCAGCGCGTTGAACGGTACTTTGTTGTCGCGGATGTAGCGCCATATTTCCTGCTCCGTCCAATCCGCGAGCGGGTTGAATTTCATCAGGCCGTGGTCGGCATCGTATTCCTCAAACGGCATTTCCTTGCGCGTCACCGCCTGCTGGCGGCGCATTCCGGTGATCCACGCTTTTTGCCCGGTCAACGCGCGTTGCAGCGGCTCCACCTTGCGAATCGCGCAACAGGCTTTGCGGAGTTCCACGCTGTTGTAAAAAGCGTTGATGCCCTTGCTTTCCACATAATTCTGGAGTGCGTCGGTCTGCGGATAAAACACGCGCAGCTTGATGCGGTCGCTGTAAGTGACCTGCACGGTTTCGAGCAGCGCGTAAGTCTCGGGATTGAGACGGCCTGTATCCAGCGAAAAAACACTGATGCCGGGCGCGTGTCTGGCGATCAGATCGGTCAGCACCATATCCTCCGCGCCCAGGCTGCTCGCGAGCGTCGCGGGTGCGTGGTCGGCTTCGATATATTCCAGCAATGCCGCGACTGCGGCGATTTTCAACTCCATGTTGTTCATCAATCCACCTCGTTGTCTTCTTCCTGGTGCGCCGTTTTGTGGCACGCGGGCGCATGATACGCGATGCGGGCATAGCGACGCCAGACCGGCAGCGGATTATCAACCGCGCCCTGATACGGCTCGGAGAAATCGCGCAGACTCGCGAGCGCCTCCTCGGCGGAGCGATCCGCGCGGATTTTGAAGGCATCAAAGCCGCAACGCTTCATGTAATAAAGCTGGTCGCGCAACACATCGCCGACCGCGCGCAATTCGTTTTTGAAGCCATAGCGGTCGCGCAGCAACGCGGCCATCGAAAAGCCGCGCCCGTCCACAAAGCGCGGGAAATTGATCGCGATGACGGGCAGGGCGTTGATGTCGTCCACGCTCGCGGTCAGCTCTTCGAGAATTTCAAAACTGTCTATCCACACGCCGATTTCGCCCGCCGCGAAACGCGCCGCAAGTTCATTTTTCCGCGCGCGCCAGACCGCCAGCGGCGCAATGATTTTGCCTGCGGGAAATTGCGTCTCCGCGATCTGCTCCGGCGTGGCGGCGGGTTCGCCGGTCACTTTGAAGATCACGACCTTGCCGGCCTGTTTACGCACGGCTTCCTCGGTCGGCGCGGGCAGCGCGACCAGCGTCCATTCGTCCGCGACGATGAAATTGTTTTTGATGAGATTGGACATCATGCGGCCTCTTTCGCGTAAACATTGGCCTTGAACGGCGCGACGCCAATGCGGCGCACGGTGTCTATGAAACGTTCCTCTTCGGTGCGTTCGGCGATGTAGGTGGCGATGAGTTTTTCCACCACGCCCGGCACCTCACCCGCGGCGAAGGAGGGGCCGATCACCGTGCCCAGCGTCGCGTCCGAACCTTGTTTGCCGCCTATGGTGATCTGATACCACTCGGAGCCGTCCTTGTCCACGCCGAGCACGCCGATGTGGCCGACGTGATGGTGGCCGCAGGAGTTCATGCAGCCGGAGATGTTGAGGTTGATGTCGCCGATGTCGTGCAGATAATCGAGATCGTCGAATTTTTCCTGTATCGCCTGCGCGATGGGGATGGATTTCGCGTTGGCGAGCGAGCAAAAATCGCCGCCGGGACAGCAGATGATGTCGGTGAGCAAACCGATGTTGGGCGTGGCGAGACCGATCTCGCGCGCTTGTTTCCAGAGCGTGTGCAGATCGCTCAGCTTCACATCGGCGAGGATGAGATTTTGCTCGTGCGAAACGCGCAGTTCGCCGAATGAAAATCGGTCGGCCATGTCGGCGACGGTTTCCATTTGCGCTTCCGTGATGTCGCCCGGCGCGATGCCGGTTTTTTTGAGCGACAGCGTGACAGCGCGATAGCCGGGAACTTTATGCGCGTGCGTGTTGCGCTTCACCCACGCGGCAAAGGCCGGGTCGGAGGCGCGCGCCGATTCAAACGCGGCATCGTTTTCCGGCAGCGGCGCGTGCCGATCCGCCGCGAAAAAACTCGCAACGCGGTCGTACTCATGTTGCGTGATGGTGTTCGCGCCATCCTTGAGATGCAGCCATTCGGCCTCCACCTGCCGCGCAAATTCCTCCGCGCCCAGCGCCTTGACCAGAATCTTGATGCGCGCCTTGAACGCGTTGTCGCGGCGACCGTGCAGGTTGTAAACGCGCAGAATCGCCTGGCAATAAGTGAGCGCGTGTTGCCATTCCAGATGCTCGCGTATCTTGCTGCCGATGATGGGCGTGCGGCCAAGCCCGCCGCCGACGAACACGCGCACGGCGATTTTGTTCGCGGCATCGAGATAAAGTTCCAGTCCGATGTCGTGGCCGAGAATCAGCGCGCGGTCGTTCTTCGCGCCGTTGACGGCGATCTTGAATTTGCGTGGCAAACCTGCGAACTCGGGATGAAAGCTGCTCCATTGCCGCATGATCTCGATGAAGGGACGCGGATCAACGATCTCGTCCGGCGCGACACCCGCGAACTGGTCGGTGGTGATCGCGCGCACGCAACTGCCGGAAGTCTGGATCGCGTGCATCTGCACAGTCGCCAGTTCCGCGAGAATATCCGGCGTGTTTTCCAGCTTAGGCCAGTTGATCTGAAAATTCTGGCGCGTGCTGAAATGGCCGTAGCTTTTGTCATAGCGCCGCGTGATGTCGGCGAGCTTGCGTAGCTGGCGCGAATTCATCAGGCCGTAAGGCACGGCGATACGCATCATGGGCGCGTGACGCTGGATGTACAGCCCGTTTTGCAAACGCAGGGGACGGAACTCGTCGTCCGTCAACTCGCCCGCGAGATAGCGGCGCGTCTGGTCACGGTACTGCGCCACGCGCTCGTCTATGATGCGCTGGTCAATGTCGTCGTAGATATACATAGTGGTGTGCTTGGTTTGTTTGTTTTAAAGAACGAATTTTAATCCGATCAGCATCAACACGGATGCCAATATCGGACGCAAAAATTTCTCGGGAATGCGCGAACTCAAATGGCTGCCTATCCAGATGCCGGGCAGCGAGCCGATCAACAGACTGCCGAGCAGCGTGAAATCCACCGCGCCCATGTGCCAATGGCCGAAACCGCCGATGGCCGTGAGCGGAATCGCGTGGGCGATGTCGGTTCCCACGATTTTCAAGGTCGGCATACGCGGATAAAGAAACAGCAAAGCTACCGTGCCCAGCGCGCCCGCGCCGACGGATGAAAGCGTGACCAGCACGCCGAGAACGACGCCCACCGCCACCGTCGCGGGCGCTTGCAGATGCGAAAAACGCTGTGGCGGATTTTCGTCCGGGTCTATGCCCGCATCGCCGGAACGCCCGGCTTTTTGCGCCCATGCGCGGAAAAACAATGCGAGCGCCGTCAAAATCAGCGCGATGCCGAGCGCGAACGTGATGATGGGCGTGATGTCCCTGCCGATGCGCGTGACGTGATTCAGCGCATACAGCGTGACGAGCGCCGCAGGCAAACTGCCCGCCGCGAGCAGCCCGACGATGCGCCATTCCACCGATTTGTGGTGGCTGTGATGCACCAGCACGCCGCCGGATTTGGTGATCGCCGCGAACAGCAAATCGGTGCCGACCGCGACCGCGGGCTTGAAGCCGAACAAAAACACCAGCAAGGGCGTCATCAACGAACCGCCGCCCACGCCCGTCACGCCCACAAGCAGGCCGACCATGAAACCGGAAGCGATATAACCGAAATCCACGCGCAACTTTCAATTTTGGAAAGGGAGGAACTATAGCAGGAAAATATACGTTTAAAATAATATGTTATTCTATCAACCATTGAATTTGGTTATATTGATATTCGGGCGGAGCGGGCTGCAAACCCGTCCGCCGTTCTCCCTCTCCCGCGGGCGGGAGAGGGCTGGGGTGAGGGTGCGAATGTTATTTATTTCGTGCTTCTCTCCCGCATAAAGGGAAATTTCATAGGTCGGGATTCAAATGAAACTGCACCAACTCCGTTACATCCGCGAAGTCGCGCGGCAGGGATTGAGCATCTCCCTTGCCGCCGATGCCTTGCACACTTCGCAGCCCGGCGTCAGCAAGCAGATTCAGTTGCTGGAAGAAGAACTCGATCTGCAAATTTTCAAACGCAACGGCAAGCGTCTGATCGGCCTCACCGAGCCGGGGCGCATCATACTCGACCGCGCCGAGCAGGTGTTGCGCGAAATGGATAACATCAAGCGCGTCGGCGAGGAATTTACGCACGACGCGCGCGGCAGCCTGACCATCGCCACCACGCACACGCAAGCGCGTTACCGTCTGCCGCCCGCCGTGGCTGGTTTTGTCGAACACTATCCCGACGTGCGCCTCACCATTCATCAGGGCAGCCCGTCGCAAGTGGCGCGGCAGGTGATCGCCAACGAAGCCGACATCGGCATCGCGACGGAAGCCATGACCGATCAGCCCGAGCTGGCCTGCTTGCCGTATTACCAGTGGAACCGCTGCGTGGTCGTGCCCAAGGGACATCCGCTGCTGCGCGACGCGCCGCTCACGCTGAAAAAAATCACGCGCTATCCCGTCGTCACCTACGATTTCGCGTTTACCGGCGGCTCGCTCATGACGCGCACCTTCGCCGAAAAAAATCTGCACCCCAATTTCGTGCTCACCGCGATTGATGCCGACGTAATCAAAACCTATGTCAAACTCGGCCTTGGCATCGGCCTGCTTGCGAGCATGGCTTACGACCCGGAACGCGATGTCGGCCTCGAAATGCTGGACGCAAGCCACTTGTTTCCGCCCAGCACGACCTACATCGCCGTCCGCCGCGACGCGTATTTGCGCGGCTATATGTACGGCTTTATCCAAATGCTCGCGCCGCACCTCGATCGCACGGCGGTGGATGCGGCGCTCAAGGAAACTTGAAATATCAATGTGAAAAGGAAATCAACCATGCGTTCACGGATTCTGTTGGCAAGTCTGCTGCTCATCCTCACCGCCTGCGCCGCGCCGCATCCGCGCGACAATCAGGAATCGGCCTTGTACATCGTCAAGGTTGAGCAGGGCGTGAGTTACGACGATGTTGTGACCAGCCTCAAAGTCGCCGCGGAAGGAAAAAATTTCGTCAGCCCCGGCGTTTATCCGCTCGGCGAACACCTTCAGCAACGCGGGCAGCAACTGCAAGGCAGACTCGAAGTCCGCAGCTATTGCAATCTGGGTCTGGGCGCGGAAGTGTTCAAGGATTACCCCGAATTTGCCGCCTTTGCCCCATGCCGCATCGCCATCTACGAAAAAAATGGCGCGCTCTACATGGCGCTGGATCGCCCCACCCGTGCAGTGAACGCGCTGGGCAAGGTTCCCCAGCATGTGCGCGACGCCGCCGAAGAAATCGAAAAAACGCTGATCTGGATGATGGAGAAGGCGCGCAAGGGCGATATTTGATGGCATCAACCCAAACAAAAGTTTCGGGAGAACCTCTGCCGACGCGAATGGAAAGGCTGGTATTCGCCGCAAAAGCGTTTCTGCTGCAAAGAAAGCGCATGGCGCGAAATTTGTTTTCCGCATTGCCGAAATCCAGACCGCGCGCGGATTTTCCCAATGGTGTTTTGCTCGCGCAGTCCGTTTCCCTGCTGCGTTCCGATGAGGAAACCGCGCCCGCGTTGGTGGATGGCAAGATACACAACATTCGCAACGTCATCAAAAAACTGGATGGCGTTGTATTTCGCGCAGGGGAAGTTTTCAGTTTTTGGCGGCACGTTGGCAGGCTGACGCGCGCCCAGGGTTACGCGCTTGGGCGCGAATTGCGCGAAGGCTGCATCATTCCGCAAATCGGCAGCGGTATCTGTCAGCTTACCAATGCCATTTACGATGCCGGGATGCAGGCGGGGCTTGCGGCGGTCGAGCGTCATCGTCATTCGCAGATCATCAAAGGCTCGCTGGCCGAGCTTGATCGGGATGCGACGGTGTTCTGGAATTATCTGGATTTGCGCCTGAAAGGAACGCAAAACTGGCAGCTTCAGGTGGCGATGGACAAAACACATCTGACCGTCAGCATTTTCGGCGAAACAAAAAATCCGGTCGCGCCAAAAATTCGGGTTTACCAAGCGCCCGCGCGTTTGGGAGATTGCACGCAATGCGGTCGCACGGATTGTCACAGCCATGTGGGTGATATGCCCGCGCCCTCGCGCAAAACGCATCTGGGCATAGATGAAGACTGGGCGGAGTTTTCCGAGTGGCGGAAGCGCGATATGAAAAAAGGCGACCGTTTTGTCTCGACCAGCGATCATGCGGCGCTCACCACCAAAGCGATCAATTTTTTCGCCAAACTGCGCCGACGGCATATTCTATGGATGGGCGCGCGGGAGTTGCGACGCGCCGAAAAATTTTCCATGCGCGATGGTCAACATCCTTATAATTGGAGGAAGTTTCCAATTCCTGCCGCGCACAATGTCCGCTTCAATCTCATCGCGCGACATTTTGCAAAAAAGCTCGATTTCTCCGACACACATCTTGTGATTCCCCAGCCGCTGCTGGTCTGGTTTTATTTGAACGGAGAATTGGCCGGGCGTGAATACGATGTGCTGATGAGCGCCATGCCCATGTCTGAAATCGAGGCCGAACTCGACCGGGCGATGAGCAGGTACGGATACCACATCAACGGCGGGCATTATTCAACGCCGGACGGCAATGCCGTCACGCTCGGCGATTATCGGGCGCCGGAATTTTTGGTCGAGGCGGAAAGAAAGGCGTTGGCAGGCGCGACCAAACTTGTCAGCCCGCACGCGAAAATTCTGGAATGGGCAGGCGAAAAAGGCGAGCCGCTGGATTGGATTTTGCCCGATCCGATCACGCCGCAGACCAAAGTGGATGCGACGTTTGAAATTTTTCTTGCCGGTGCGTCATTGGGAAGAAAAGGCATCTTTGATTTGCGCGCCGCATTGCGGAATCTTGATTTTGACTTCAGACTTTTGCTGGTTCATTCCGCCGTGGAAAACAATAATTTTTGGGACGGCATCCCCACATGCCATGTCAATTCCTTCCGTGAAGGCATCGCGCGGTGCGATGTGGCGGTTCTGCCCGCCGTGGTGGAACATAACCCCGGAGGATTGCTGCTTGCCATCGCCTCACAAAAACCCGTGATCGCATCCTCGGCCTGCGGCTTGCCGGAAAATATGAACTGGCAACGGGCGGATGATGCGGGAGAACTTGAACGCGCGTTGAGGCAGGTGGCCGCGGCGACCCGGACAGAATCGCGCAGCCTCTAGCCTCAAACCCGCTTTCGCAGTTACCATTATCGTATTCGACAACAGAAACCGACTCCGACCATGACCGAACCTCTTTTGATTGCCAAAGGCAAAAATCCGCTTTATCTGCTTCCCAACATGGCCAATCGCCATGGCCTGATCGCGGGCGCGACCGGGACGGGCAAGACCGTGACTTTGCAGTCGCTTGCCGAGCAGTTTTCGCGCATCGGCGTGCCGGTGTTTATGGCTGATGTGAAGGGCGATCTTTCCGGCGTGAGTCGGGCGGGCGGCGGCAATGCGAAGATCGAGGCGCGGGCGAAGGAGTTGGGTTTGGAACTCAAATACGAAGCCGCGCCCACCGTATTTTGGGATGTGTTCGGCAAGAAAGGCCATCCGGTGCGCGCCACGGTTTCCGACATGGGACCTTTATTGTTTTCGCGTATGCTCGATCTCAATGAAACGCAGACCGGCGTGTTGACCGCGGTGTTCAAGATTGCCGACGATCAGGGCATGTTGCTGCTTGATCTCAAAGACCTGCGCGCCATGCTGCAATACATCGGCGAAAACGCGGCGCAATTCACCACCGGCTACGGCAATATCTCCGCCGCCAGCGTGGGCGCGATACAGCGCGGTTTGCTGCAACTGGAAAACGAAGGCGGCGCGTTGTTGTTCGGCGAACCCATGCTCAATCTCGACGACCTCATGCAAACGGCCAACGGGCGCGGCGTCATCAATGTGCTCGCGGCGGATGTGCTTTACAATGCGCCGCGCGTTTATGCCACGCTGCTCTTGTGGCTCTTGTCGGAATTGTTCGAGAAACTGCCCGAAGTCGGCGATCTCGACAAGCCCAAACTGATTTTCTTTTTCGACGAAGCGCATCTTTTGTTCACCGACGCGCCGCCGGTATTGCTCACCAAAATCGAGCAAGTGGTGCGCCTCATCCGCTCCAAAGGCGTGGGCGTTTATTTTGTGAGCCAGAACCCGCTCGATATTCCCGACATGGTGCTGGGGCAACTTGGCAATCGTGTGCAACATGCGTTGCGCGCCTTCACGCCGCGCGATCAGAAAGCCGTCAAATCCGCCGCCGAAACTTTTCGCGCCAACCCGGAAGTCAATGTGGAAACCGCGATCACCGAACTCGGCGTGGGCGAGGCATTGATCTCGCTGCTCGACGAAAAAGGCCGCCCCGCGCCGGTGGAACGCGCCTTTGTCTGCCCGCCCGCAAGCCGCATCGGCACGGTGAGCGACGACGAACGCCAGCAGACGATACGCGGCTCGCTGATTTACGGCCACTACGAAAAACAAGTGGATCGCGAATCCGCCTACGAGATACTCAAAACCCGCGCCGCGAAAAGCGCAACCGAAGCGCCGCCGGAAAAAGACAAAGGCTTCGACTGGGGTGGATTGATCGGCGGCTCCACCGGCCCGCGCGGCGGCCATCGCGACGGCGTGATTGAAACCGCCGCCAAAACCGTCGCGCGCACAGTAGGCTCCGAACTCGGTCGCAGTCTCATCCGCGGCGTGCTCGGCTCGCTGCTCGGCAAGAAATGATATTCAAGGAAAGAACGATGAACCACAAAATCGCAAGCGTATCTCTGATCGCCGGTCTGCTTTTGGGCGGATGCCAACTGGGCGGAATGTTCGGCGGAAACGACAGCCCCGGCCAGCCCAAACGGTTAATCGGTGCCACCGAATACCAATGCGAAAACGGCAAACGCTTCCATGTCCGCCTCGAAAACAACGGCGCAACTGCCTGGCTGATCCACCCCGACCGCGAACTCGCGCTCGCCAAACAAGTCAACACAACACGCTACAGCAACGGCGCAACCACGCTGGAAATCAACGACCAAGATGCCACGCTCAAAGACGACCCGAACGTGACCTACAGCGGCTGCAAGGCGGCGGTGAAAGCGGAAGGAAAATCGTAGGGGGTGATTCCCCTTCACGGAAGGGGAGTTGAAACCAACGCATATCGTCTTTCTCGCGTAGCCCGTGGAATGAGTAGAGCAAGGCGAAACCCACGGAAAAACCACCTATTGCAATGACACGGTGTTGAGTGAGTGCAACATGAGAAAAATTATTTATCTTGTCGGACTTGTTACGTTAGCGCTGATGCTGTGGGCGGGCTTGAGTTATACCTTCGGTAAAAAGACCGATGGCTTATATACGCAGCCTGAGCAAAGCAATTCCACCAGCTCCATTTCCCGTGAAGAGCTGATAGAAGCCATCAAATCCGAAGATATTAATCGCATCGTGGTCGCAATGAATCGGGCTAAAAGGAGCCAAAAAACAGTCGAGCTAATGACCTTTATTTATGACTTGTGGACTGGAAATGAGAGGAAACACCCTAGTCTCCCATGGTCTGTTATAAACAAACCTGTTGTGAAGATTGAGTTAGCGCATATTTTGATACAGGCAAGCAATAACGGATATATGACCGTGGACAGAGAGGAAATTCGAGGCTATGCCAAACAGGTGATTAGCAAGAATGAAGAAGATGTTGACACAGCTCTTTTGATTCTTGGATCACTTAGGACATCAGCAGATATTCAACTGCTGAAGGAAGTAGCCTTGCAAGAAAGATCGCCAGGCACATTTCGAACAGCAATATTCGCCATTAGTGTGAGTTGTCATCCTGATAGCTTGGCAGTGTTGAAGGCCATAGAGATGAAAGTACAAGGTGATGCGAGAAGCTTTGTGCAAAAGAGTGAGAAAGAGACATCGCAGAACTGTAGCCAATTTTCTGGTAGTAAAGATAACAAGCCGCAACCAGCACAGTACTATCTCATTTCGCGTGAAGATCTGATAGAGGTCATCAAATCCGAAGACACAGATCGCATAATTGCGGCAATGAATAAGGCCGGAATCAATCAGAGCAACGTTAACTTACTGGCCTTTGTTAATGATTTGTGGAGCGGTGATGAAAGCAAAAACCCAGACTTGCCATGGTCTATTATCAATAAACCCGTTGTGCGAATTGAATTAGCAAAAGTTTTAGTGCAGGCAAGTAATAACGGCCACATCACTGTGAATAGAGAAGATATTCGAAATTATGCAAAACAGATGATTAACAATAATGAAAAAGGTATTGGTGCAGCTCTTTTAACTCTCGGAATGCTCAATAACTCAGCAGACATTCAACTGTTGAAAGAAAAAGCATTGGAAGAAGATCCGCACACATTTCAAGATGCAATATTTGCGCTTAGCCTTAATTGCGATCCTGATAGTCTGGCAGCATTAAGATTTATAGAGGCAAAAGTACAAGTCGCCGAAAAAAGTTTCATACAGCAATCTGAAAGAACAGTACGGCAATCTTATTGCGATCACTATCGAAGCCAATCTTTGAATTGATCAGAAGGTTTGGTAGATGCAATGAAACCCACAACAAATTCACCGAGCCTACCAAAAACCTCGCGCCAGCACACGCAGCATCGGCACGCATGTTCAAGCCCGCCCTCATCATCCCGGATGTAATTCCTCCCGGATGACGCGGCGCAACGTGGCCTCAATCTGCTCGGCCGTCATCGCCTGATGCAGGGATTGATTGATGAGCGTCTGATAGCCGCGTTCTCCGGCCTTGGCTTTGAAAAACGCAATCACGGAAGTATCAAGCATGATGGAAACGCGCTGCTTGCCGAGTTTTTCCTGCACGGCGGCGGCGAATTCGTCGCGCCCAACGTCTTTTAACCCCACGCGCAGACGGGGCGGTTTAGAGATAACGGGAGAGGAGGTTGATTTCATCAGGTTCAGCCTTTCGCATCGAAATAATGCGGATTTCAGTTACGGTTTCGGTGTGCGTGATGGTCACGATGGTGGCATCCAAAAATCCGGTGGTGTTGAAACGTTGTTCCCCGCCATAGCCCCGATCATCTTCCTGTGTCATGGTAGGTCCCGCAAAAACCCGCTCGGAATCGGCAAAGTCAAACCCATGCTTGACGAGATTTGCCTGACGCTTGGAATTGTCCCATGTGAAACGCATGAGGGTAATTATACATATAAAAATGTATATTTCAATGAGCGAAACTCATCATTCGGAAGCCGTGCAAATTTTTGATGGATTTCGCTGCGTTCTACCCATCCTGCGTTACTGGATTGCTTCGCTATGCTCGCAATGACGGAGGATGGGATTTTTGTTTACGCCGTTGCCAACCTGCTGTGATACCCCAACTCTTCCGGCAATTCACCGCCTTTTTTGAGGCGGATCGCGCAGTATTTTACTTCGGCGATTTTGGCGTAGGGGTCAAGTGCCTGGTTGGTGAGTTT
>JAITWS010000057.1 GCA_031285185.1 Methylobacillus sp. | reverse complement strand
TCCTCATCTCCTACAACCCGCCGGCAGTGCTGTGCACGCTGTTCGTGGCGTCTGGCTTGTCGGGGGATGTGGGCTGGGCGATGCGGCGGATGCGGGGGAGGTAGGGGGAGTAAGTTGCCTCCCCCTTCCTCCCCCGCATCCGCCGCATCGCCCAGCCCACATAGCCCGACAAGCCATACGCCACGAACAGCGTGAACAGCACTTCCGGCGGGTTGTAGGAGATGAGGACGAAGGCGAGCACGATGCAGAGAATGACGACGAAGGGAACACTTTTACGCAGGTTGAAATCCTTGCCGCTGAAATAGCGCAGATCGCTCACCATGGTCAGCCCGGCGAATACGGTGAAGCCCCATGCGAGCCATTTCACTTGCAGCCAGTCGAAGAGAATGTCGGCACCTGAAATTTTGTTTTCGTACATGACCCAGACCAAGCCCGCGAGCAAGGCGGCTGCGGCGGGGCTGGGCAAACCCTGAAAATAACGTTTGTCGGACTCGTCCAGCTTGGTGTTGAAGCGCGCGAGACGCAACGCGGCTCCGGCGCAATAAATGAACGCGGCGATCCAGCCGAGCTTGCCCATGGGCTTCAACGCCCAGACATACAGCACCAGCGCGGGCGCGACACCGAAGGAAACCATGTCGGAAAGGCTGTCATATTCCGCGCCAAACGCGCTTTGCGTGCGCGTGAGCCGCGCGACGCGACCATCCATGCCGTCCAGCACCATCGCGATGAAGATCGCAATCGCCGCAGGTTCGAACTGCCCGTTCATCGCCTGCACCACGGCATAAAACCCCGCGAACAACGCGCCCGTGGTAAACAAATTGGGCAGCAAATAAATGCTGCGCTCGCGCAACCTGCCATGAAGCAAATGACGCGGAGGCTTGGGTGGATTGGCCATGAGTCCGAATTCGTGATTGAGTACGCGCAAGTATAACAACAAACCGCTTTCTGTTCGCTTCGGGGGCGTAGTGTGTCCGCTCCTGTACCCATCGTTGCTCGGCAGGAAGAACTTCGCTGCGCCGATATGTTAGTATGCCGCCCCATCATGCACTATTCCATATCCCATACCGACAGCGCGGCGCGGCGCGGTGTGCTGGCGCTCGCGCATGGCGAGGTTCAGACGCCTGCGTTTATGCCGGTCGGCACTTATGGCAGCGTCAAAACCGTGTCGCCGCAGGAGATCCGCGACGTTGGCGCGGAGATTGTGTTGGGCAATACTTTTCATTTGTGGTTGCGTCCCGGGCTGGACGTGATCGCGGCGCATGGCGGGCTGCATCGCTTCATGGGTTGGGACAGCCCGATACTGACCGACTCGGGCGGGTTTCAGGTGTGGAGTCTGGGCGCGTTGCGAAAAATCACCGAGGAAGGCGTGAAATTTCGTTCGCCGGTCAATGGCGATGCCTGTTTTTTGACGCCGGAGGAATCCATGCGTATCCAGCGCGTGCTCAATTCCGACATCGTGATGATTTTCGACGAATGCACGCCCTACCCGGCCACGCGGGAGCAGGCGCGCGATTCGATGGAGCTTTCGCTGCGCTGGGCGGAACGCAGCAAACGCGCGCACGAAGGCAATGCCAACGCGCTGTTCGGCATCATTCAGGGCGGCATGTATGAAGATTTGCGCGAGCGGTCGCTTACGGGGCTGACCGACATCGGTTTCGACGGTTATGCCATCGGCGGGCTTTCGGTGGGCGAGCCGAAGGAGGACATGTTGCGTATTCTCGATCATGTCGCTCCGCAGATGCCTTCTGAAAAACCGCGTTATCTCATGGGCGTGGGCACGCCGGAAGATTTGGTGGATGCGGTCGAGCGCGGCGTGGACATGTTTGATTGCGTGATGCCCACGCGCAACGCCCGCAACGGCTGGCTGTTCACGCGCAACGGCGACATCAAGCTCAAAAACGCGCGTTACCGCGACGACACCGCTCCGCTTGACCCGGAATGCGGCTGTTACACCTGCCGCCATTTCAGCCGCGCTTATCTGCACCATTTGCACCGCATCGGCGAAATCCTCGGCAGCCGTCTCAACACGCTGCACAATCTGCACTATTATCAGGAACTCATGGCCGGGCTGCGGCTCGCAATTGAGCAAGGCCGATTCGCCGCCTTCGCGGCGGAGTTTCGGCGACGGCGCGCGGCGGGGGAGATTTGAATTTCCCGTCAGCGCAGGGGCGGCATTGCAAAGGCCGCCCGCCCTCTCTCCTTATATGTTAAAATTTCGCGCTTTTTAGTCAGTCACAAAAGGACTTACCGTGTTTATCAGCAATGCTTACGCCGCGGCAGAAACTGCGGCTCCCGCCTCCTCGGGCGCGCCCGACTGGATGGCCTTTCTTCCGTTCGTGGTCATCATCGTGGCGTTTTTCATGCTCATGCGTTCGCAATCCAAGCAGGCCAAGGATCATCGCAAGTTGATGGAATCGCTGCAAAAGGGCGATGAAGTCGTTACCGCGGGCGGGTTGGCGGGCAAGGTGACCAAGGTGGATGACAATTTCGTCGCCGTCGAAATCGCGCCCGACACCATCGTGCAGGTGCAGAAACACGCGATCCAGACCCAGTTGCCCAAAGGCTCGCTGAAAGCTCTCTAAAACCAAAACCCCACCGGGACATTTCCATGAATCGTTATCCGCTCTGGAAGTACATTTTTATTCTGGCCGTGATTTTGCTCGGCGCGCTTTACGCCCTGCCCAACATGTACGGTCAGGACGATGCCGTGCAGGTTTCCCCGGCGCGCCCCACCGGCACGGTGGATGTCGCGTTGCTCACGCAGATTGAAGCCATACTCAAGGAAGCCAACATCACTTATGGCGAGGTTTCCATGGATGCAAAAGGCATCAAAGTGCGTTTCGATTCGGAAAAAACGCAGGATGCTGCCAAGGAAGTACTGACAAAACAACTCGGCAAGGATTATGTCGTCGCGCTCAATCTGGTTCCCCGCGCGCCCGCGTGGTTGGGCAGCATCGGCGCGAAGCCCATGTATCTCGGCCTTGATTTGCGCGGCGGCGTGCACTTTCTGCTGCAAGTGGACATGAAGGGCGCGGTGGATAAAAAAGTGGAAAGCTATACCGGCGACATCCGCGCCACCTTGCACGACAAGCGCGTCCCCTATCTCAGCGCGGCACGCATCGAGCAAACCATACAACTCAAATTCCGCAATGCGAACGACCGCGCCAAGGGCATCGCGGAAATCCGCAAAACGCATTCCGACCTGACGCTCAAGGAAACCACCGAAGGCGAAAACAGCGTGTTGACGGCTTCGCTGTCCGAGGCGGCGAAAAAACAAATTCAGAGCGACGCGCTCAAGCAAAACATCGAAACCCTGCACAACCGCGTGAACGAGTTGGGCGTGGCCGAGCCGGTGATCCAGCAACAGGGCGAAGATCGCATCGTGGTGCAATTGCCCGGCTTGAAGGATACCGCCGAGGCCAAGAAAATTCTGGGACGCACTGCCACGCTTGAAATCCGCATGGTGGATATGGAAAAAACCGGATCGCGCGAGATTATGGCCGCCGCCGAGCAAGGGCAGATCCCGCCCGGCGTTGATTACGTCACCGGACGCGGCGGCGCGATACTCGTCAAGAAAACTGTCGTGCTGACCGGCGATTACATCACTGGCGCAAGCTCCGGCATAGACCAGCGCAACGGCGGCTCCGTGGTTCACCTCACGCTGAATGATCGCGGCGCGCGCATTTTCCAGCAAGTCACGCGCGAAAACGTTGACAAGCGCATGGCGATTCTGCTGATCGAAAAAGGTCAGGCGGAAGTCATCACCGCACCCACGATACGCCAGGAAATCGGCGGCGGAAATGTGCAGATTGACGGCATGGTCAATCAGCAGGAAGCCGGCGAAGTCGCCCTGTTGATGCGCGCCGGAGCGCTCGCCGCGCCTATGGATATTGTCGAAGAGCGCACCGTGGGACCGAGCATGGGCAAGGAAAACATTGACCGCGGCTTCCACTCGACGCTGTGGGGTTTCACCGCCGTGGCCGTGTTGATGCTGATTTATTACTGGATGTTCGGCGTGACTTCCGTGACGGCGCTGGGCGCGAACCTGCTGCTGCTGGTCGCGCTGCTCTCGCTGTTGCAGGCCACGCTGACGCTGCCCGGACTCGCGGCCATTGCGCTCACGCTGGGCATGGCGATTGATGCCAACGTGCTCATCAACGAGCGCATACGCGAGGAATTACGCATCGGGCTATCGCCGCAAGCCTCCATCCACGCGGGCTACGACCGAGCCTTTGCCACCATTCTGGATTCCAACGTCACGACCATGATCGCGGGTCTCGCGCTGTTCACCTTCGGCACCGGCCCGATCAAAGGCTTCGCCGTGGTGCATGTGCTTGGCATTCTGACTTCAATGTTCACTGCCGTGGTGGTTTCGCGTGGCATTGTGAACCTGATTTACGGCTATCGCCGCAAGCTCACCAAACTGGCGATCGGCTGAGGAAACCACATCATGGAACTGTTCCACTTCAAAAAAGACATTCCCTTCATGAGCTATGG
>JAITWS010000067.1 GCA_031285185.1 Methylobacillus sp. | reverse complement strand
TGAAGGTGTTCACCCTTCGACAGGCTCAGGGCGAACGGTTAGTTTTGTTCGCCCAACCCTTCTCCCACAAGCGAGCGAGAGAACTGCAAAATCACCGTGGTGTTCTCCCTCTCACACTTGTGGGAGGGCTGGGGTGAGGGGCGTTGTCATTGCGAGGCGCAAAGCGCCGTGGCAATCCAGACCTCACTTATGGGGCGAATGGAAACACTGGATTGCCACGCTGCGCTCGCAATGACGAAATTCCCTCCACTCACTTGGGGGAGATGGAGCGCCAAAACTCCCCTCGCCCCTTGTGGGAGAGGGGTGGGGGTGAGGGGGCAGATAAATACTCCGTTCGTCCTGAGCGGGTTGAAGGATGGACGGGGCATTTGGTCGGAGGTTGTTCATCCTTCGACAAGCTCAGGGCGAACGGGGTTTTTGTTTGCGACCCCCCCCCCTCACCCCCGCCCTCTCCCGCCAGCGGGTGGGGGCGAACTGCAACGTCCCCTTCGCTCACTTGTGGAAGAGAGAGAACTGCACGGAGCATCACTCTCTCCTTCGCAGGGAAAGGAGCTTCGTAAGAAACGTAATTGATTTGAAGTTGTAGCACTCAAGCCGCAGCAGTTCCCCCTAGCGGCTTGCCTCATGGGTGCGGCATCCTACGATGCCGCACCCTTTTTTTGAAATTCTGCCGCTCTCATGCCCTTTTCGACAGGCAAGCGTCTTTGGTATGGGGTGGGATGGTGAGCATATCAATACGTTAAGTCCCTCCACCCGCATCTAAAGAACGCCCGCCGATTCAGGTATAATCTCGCTTTTTCAGCGTTTTTTCAGGAACACATCATGCCGATTTATGCGTATCGTTGCTCTGCGTGCGGACATGCGGAGGATATCATGCAGAAAATGAATGCCGCGCCGTTTACGGAGTGTCCGGCTTGTCATCAGGCGACTTTTTCCAAGCAGTTGACCGCACCGGGGTTTCAGCTCAAGGGGAGCGGTTGGTATGCGAGTGATTTCAAGAGTCGTCCGTCCGCGCCCAAGGAGGAGGCCGCGCCTGCGGCTGCCACGCCTTGCGGTGGTAGTTGCGCGTGTCATTGAGCCGTCCGAAAAAGCTCCGCATGAAACGTTACCTTATCAACGGCTTGCTGGTTCTGGTCCCGCTGGGGATCACCGTTTGGGTGCTTTATCAGCTCATCGGCATCATGGATCAGAGCATGGCGTTGTTGCCTGCCGCGTGGCAGCCGCAAACTTGGTTTGGTCGTCGCATTCCCGGTTTGGGCGCGATTTTGACGGTGGTGATCGTGCTGGGAACCGGCATGATCGCGACCAATTTTTTTGGCCGCCGCATTCTGGAAGGTTGGGAGAGCATTCTCGGCCGCGTGCCGGTGGTCAAGTCAATTTATTACAGCGTGAAGCAGGTTTCGGATACGCTTTTTTCCGATTCGGGGCAGGCGTTTCGCAAGGTGTTGCTGGTGCAGTATCCGCGCTCCGGCAGTTGGACGATCGCGTTTCAGACCGGCCAGCCGGGCGGCTCCGTGGCGCGGCATTTGCCGGGCGATTATGTGAGCGTGTATGTGCCGACCACGCCGAATCCGACTTCCGGTTTTTTCCTCATGATGCCGGTGGGCGAGGTCATCGAGCTTGATATGACGGTGGATGAGGCGCTGAAATACATCATTTCCATGGGCGTTGTCGCGCCTTCCGACAAATCCGCCGACGCTTCTGTCGGCGCCTGATAACTTTTCATTTTCATAAATTTTATGCGTACTCATTATTGCGGCGAACTCAACAGCCAACATCTCGGCCAGATCGTAACTCTTTGCGGTTGGGCGCATCGTCGCCGCGACCACGGCGGGGTGATTTTCATTGATTTGCGCGACCGCACCGGCATGTCGCAAATCGTGATTGACCCCGATACGCCGCAAGCCTTTGCGCTTGCCGAGAGCGTGCGTAACGAGTTCGTGCTCAAGATCACTTGCAAGGTGCGCCCGCGCCCGGAAGGTACGGTGAACCCCAACATTCCGACCGGCGAAGTTGAAATGCTCGCGAGCGAAATCGAAATTCTCAACCCTTCGCTCACGCCGCCGTTCATGCTGGACGACGATAATCTTTCCGAAACTGTGCGACTGGAACATCGTTATCTCGATCTGCGCCGCCCCGCGATGCAGAAGAATTTGATGCTGCGTTATCAGGTCGCCAAAACGCTGCGTAATCATCTCGACAGCCACGGCTTTATCGAAGTCGAAACACCAATGCTGACGCGCTCGACGCCGGAAGGCGCGCGCGATTATCTGGTTCCGTCGCGCGTGCATCACGGCCAATTTTTCGCGCTGCCGCAATCGCCGCAGTTGTTCAAACAACTGCTCATGGTTTCCGGTTTTGACCGCTATTTCCAGATCACCAAATGCTTCCGCGACGAAGACTTGCGCGCCGACCGCCAGCCGGAATTTACGCAGGTGGATATCGAAACCTCCTTCCTCGGCGAGGAAGAAATCATGTCCATCGTTGAGGACATGATCCGCAAAATGTTCAAGGATGTGCAAAACATCGCCCTGCCTGATGCCTTCCCACGCATGAGTTTTGCCGAGGCGATGAGCCGTTACGGTTCCGACAAGCCGGATTTGCGCGTCACGCTGGAAATCACCGAACTCACCGATGTGATGAAGGATGTGGATTTCAAGGTGTTCGCGGGCGCGGCCAACATGACGGGCGGGCGCGTGGCGGGCTTGCGTATTCCGGGAGGCGCGGCGCTGTCGCGCGGCGAGATTGACGCTTACACCGAGTTCGTCAAAATTTACGGCGCGAAAGGTCTGGCTTACATCAAGATCAACGACATCGCCCAACTCAACGAAACCGGCCTGCAAAGCCCCATCGTCAAAAACATCCACGTCAACGCGCTCAAAGCGATCATCGAACGCACCGGCGCGCAAAACGGCGATCTCGTATTTTTCGGCGCGGACAAAGCCAAAGTGGTCAACGAAGCGCTGGGCGCGTTGCGCGCCAAAATCGGCCACGAAAAAGGCCATGTGGATGGCCGCGCATGGGCACCGTTGTGGGTGGTGGATTTCCCCATGTTTGAACGCGACGAGGAAGCCGAGCGCTGGGTCGCGCTGCATCACCCGTTCACCAGCCCCAAGGACGGCCACGAGGACATGCTGACAACCGACCCCGGCGCGTGTCTTTCCAAGGCTTACGACATGGTGCTGAACGGATGGGAAGTCGGCGGCGGCTCGGTGCGTATCCACAAACAGGACGTGCAATCCAAAGTATTCGACGCGCTCAAAATCAGCGCGGAAGAAGCGCAGGAAAAATTCGGCTTCCTGCTCGACGCGCTGCAATACGGCGCGCCCCCGCACGGCGGTCTGGCTTTCGGACTGGATCGTCTGGTCACGCTCATGGCCGGCGCGGAATCCATACGCGACGTGATCGCCTTCCCCAAAACCCAACGCGCGCAATGCCTCATGACCCGCGCCCCGAACGAAGTGGACGAAAAACAACTGCGCGAACTGCACATCCGCGTGCGGCAGCAAAATGTGAGTGGTTGAGTCCATCTCCCAAATGGACAATAGCATTGTTCTTGAGGAAGCATGCGCTCTGCTGGAACAAGGGAATAGCGATCTGGCCTCCTGGGTGATAAAGACGAAATATCCATTCTCACCAATAAAAAAATCATCCAGACAATATACGCCCCAGCAAATGATCGCTATTTTTTCTCGGGATGGTTTTATAGATCGTTACAAAGGAACTCGATTAATTTTCCCGCCGGCTCTGCGGCTGATTTCCCATTATTTGCCGCAAGAGTTTCCCTATCATAAAAATGGCAAGATGACGGAAGGGCATATAGCCTATTGGGAGCTTTTCCCGACAATTGACCATATCTATCCAATAGCACGCGGTGGCATGGATGCGCCAGAAAACTGGATTACATGTTCAATGCTAACAAACAGTATCAAATCTAACTGGACGCTGGAACAGTTAGGTTGGTCAGTTTTACCTCCCGCTGATATTCACGAATGGGATGGAATGCTAGGCTGGTTTATAAATACGACGACAACCAAAAACAAACAGTTGCTGAGCGTGCCGTATTTCAAAAAATGGCATAGCGCAGCCGTAGAATTTCAATCCTCAAATGATGATCGAGGTTCCACTGAAAGTAGCTGATGGCGCACAAACAACCCGTCTCCGCCCTCGTCATCATCCACACGCCGCAGTTGGACGTGTTGCTGCTGGAACGCGCGGATCGCCCCGGTTTCTGGCAATCCGTAACCGGCAGCCGCGAAGGCGAGGAAACTCTGCGCGAAACCGCCATCCGCGAAGTGCGGGAAGAAACCGGGCTGGATGCGGAACAGTACAACTTTTCGGATTGGCAACTTTGCAGCGAATACGAAATTTTCCCGCACTGGCAACATCGTTACGCGCCGGGTGTCACGCACAATGTCGAACATGTATTCGGACTGGAACTACCCGCGCCACTCCCCATCACGCTCGCGCCCGGCGAGCATCTCGCCTATAAATGGCTCAACTGGCGGCAAGCGGCGGACAAGGTGTTTTCGTGGACAAACGCGGAAGCACTGCGTGCACTGGGTGAGCGGCATCAATTAACGTTGTAAAATCACATTTCATTTTTGATTCGGCCATAGCCATGCAAACAGCGTCCATCACATTTGAGAAATTCCAGACCGCGCGGGAGGGCGATCTGCAACAGCGCATCGTCGCCGCGCGGCAGAAGCTCGGCGAGCGGCTGGTTATTCTCGGCCATCATTATCAGCAGGAAGGTGTTTACAAACATGCTGATTACACCGGCGATTCGCTCAAGCTGGCGCGCGCCGCCGCTGCGTCAGACGCGGAATATATCGTGTTTCTCGGCGTGCATTTCATGGCCGAGGTCGCGGACATACTTTCGCGTGCCGAGCAGACGGTGATTTTGCCCGATATGGCGGCGGGTTGTTCGATGGCGGATATGGCGAATCTGGCCAAGGTTGAGCGTTGCCGCCGCGAATTATCCGGGCATTATGATTTCGACAGCGTGTTCACGCCGGTGACTTACATCAATTCCGCCGCCGATCTCAAGGCATTTTGCGGCGAGCACGGCGGCATTGTTTGCACTTCCAGCAATGCCGGAAAAATCGCCGATTGGGCGTTCGCGCAGCGCGAGAAAGTGTTGTTCTTTCCCGACCAGCATCTTGGCCGCTGGACGGGTCACACGATGGGGGTTCCGCTCGATCAGATGGCGGTGTGGGATCCTGATTTGCCGTTGGGCGGTTTGAGCCGGGAAGAAATTGACCACGCGAAAATTTTGTTGTGGAAGGGACATTGTTCTGTGCATCAAATGTTCCGCCCGCAGGACATCATCCGGTTCCGCAACGAGCATCCCGATGGGCAGGTGATCTGTCATCCCGAATGCAATTTTGAAGTGTGCCGCCAATCCGATTTTGTCGGTTCCACCGAAACCATTTTACGCACGGTGAGCGAAGCGCCCGCCGGTTCCAAATGGTTGGTCGGAACAGAACTCAATCTGGTCAACCGCCTTGCCGAGCGCATGAAGCCGGAAAACAAACTTGTGCGTTTCATGTCTTCGATTGTGTGCGAATGTTCGACCATGGCGCGCATTGATCCGCAGCATCTCGCGTGGACGCTGGAAAATCTGGCCGAGGGGCATGTCGTGAACCGCATCCATGTCGCGCCCAAGGAGGCCGCGCTCGCCAAGCTGGCGCTGGATCGCATGTTGGAAATTTCGTAAACGATCTTCATGCGCGAGCTACGCATCGCCACCTTCAACATCCATAAGGGTGTGACCAGCTTCAACGCGCGGCTTGTGCTGCACGAACAGCGCGAGTTGATCCGCAATCTGCGCGCGGACATTGTTTTTCTGCAAGAGGTGCGCGGCGCGCATCGCCCGCATCAACGCCGTTTCGCGCATTGGCCGACGGAGAGCCAGCACGAATTTCTCGCCGACTCGATCTGGCGCGAACATGCTTACGGGAAAAATTCCATCTATCCGGCGGGGCATCACGGCAACGCGCTGCTTTCCAAATTTCCGATTGTGCGATGGGAAAACATTGATATTTCCGCGCACGCCGCCGAGCAGCGCGGCATGTTGCATTGCGAGGTCGCGGTCAGCGATTGGGATCAGCCGCTGCACTGCATCTGCGTGCATCTCGGCCTGTTCGCGCGCTGGCGGCATCAGCAACTGGCCTGGCTGAAAGAGCGCATCGAATCGGTCGTTCCGCCGAGCGCGCCGCTTATCATCGCGGGCGATTTCAACGATTGGCGCATGAAAGCCGGTCAGACATTCGCCGCCGATCTTCATCTGCGCGAAGTGTTCGAGCTTGGCCACGGCAGACCCGCGCGCAGTTTTCCCAGCGTGTTTCCGCTTTTGTGTCTGGATCGGATTTATGTGCGCGGCTTTCAGGTGCATCACGCGCAAATCCACGGCGGCGCGGCATTTTCCCGCGTTTCCGATCATGTCGCGCTCTCCGCCACATTGTTGCCACTATGATTTTTCTGCCCGGAAATCAAATCTCTTTGCTCCGCAACGGCACGGAATTTTTCCCCGCGCTCGAACGCGCGATTGACGAAGCGAAATACGAAATCCAGTTGGAAACCTACATCTACGAAGCCGATGTGACGGGCATCCGCATCCGCGACGCGCTCGCGCGCGCGGCCAGACGCGGCGTGATTTGCTGCGTGTTGGTGGATGGTTTCGGCAGCCGCGATCTGCCCAAAAAATTCATCCGCGAAACACAGGCGATGGGCGTTCGCATGTTGTATTTCCGTCCCGAGATTTCTTCGCTATCGCTGAAACGCGAGCGTTTGCGCCGACTGCACCGCAAGCTCGCGGTCGTGGATGGAAAGATCGCCTTCGTCGGCGGCATCAACATCATAGATGACATGAACGCGCCCGACCACACGCCGCCCCGCGTGGATTACGCGGTCAAGATACAAGGCCCGATTGTGGCCGCCATGCACGCTTCCGCAACGCGCATGTGGCGGCGCGTTGCGTGGGCGGCGCTGCAACCGCTTGCGCTGCCGAAGCTGCGCCCCGATGCCGCGCCGGTCGGTCACATGCAGGCGGCCTTCGTAAAGCGCGACAACGCCCTGAACCGCCGCGCGATTGAACGCGCCTATCTCGATGCCATCCACTGCGCCCGCGAGGAAGTCATCATCGCCAACGCCTATTTTCTCCCCGGTCGCCGCTTTCGCCGCGCATTGCTCGCCGCCGCCAATCGCGGCGTGCGCGTTGTGCTGCTGCTGCAGGGTCGCGTGGAATATCTGCTGCTCGACTACGCGACACGCGCGTTGTACGGACAACTGCTGGGCGGCGGCGTCGAAATTTACGAATATCACACGAGCTTCATGCACTCCAAGGTCGCTGTGATAGACGCTCATTGGGCGACGGTCGGTTCATCCAACATTGACCCCTTCAGCCTGTGGTTGTCAAACGAAGCCAACATCGTAGTGGACGACGAAGGATTCGCGCGCGAATTGCGCGAAAATTTGCAGCGCAGTCTGGACGATTCCTCCCGCCGCGTGCGCCGCAGCGACTGGAAAAGAGCGCCCCTCACCCGCCGCATCGCCGCGTGGCTCGCCTACGGCTGCGTGCGCTTTTTGCTGGGCGTAGCCGGATATTCCAAAATGCGGTGATGTTTGCCCGGATGCCGGCAAACCCTTATAATCCACGCTTCGCCGGTGTAGCTCAGTTGGTAGAGCAGCGCATTCGTAATGCGAAGGTCGGGAGTTCGACTCTCTTCACCGGCACCAAATACCCCTCCAACGAAGTCCAGCAAAGTCCACGAAACCCGCATGAATGCTGAATATAAGCGGGTTATTAGTCCGATACAGTCCAACAAAGTCCGTTGACATCCGGGGGTACATGGGGGTATAAATCGGGGGTATATCGTGTAACCCCAAAAGGATATACCCCCAAATGGCACTCACTGACACCGCTGTCCGCAATGCAAAGCCCGACACCAAGCCCTACAAGCTTTCGGACGAAAAAGGGTTGTTTGTGCTGGTGCATCCAAACGGCTCAAAATACTTTCGCTTCAAGTATCGTTTCGGTGGCAAAGAAAAAACGCTTGCCCTTGGTGTTTACCCGGATGTGGGTTTGTCCGATGCGCGAAACCGCCGTGACGATGCCCGCAAGTTGTTAGCCAACGGTGTTGACCCAAGCGAATTAAAACAGCAAACCAAGCACGCCCAACTTGAGGCTGCGGCCAACAGCTTTGAAGCCGTTGCCCTTGAATGGCTCGCCAAACACAAACACACTTGGGCGGAAAGCAACTACACCAAGCTGCAAGCCCGCCTGCAAAAAGACGTGCTCCCTTGGTTGGGCAAGCGCCCCATTGCCGACATCAAGGCACCCGAATTGCTGGCCGTGCTACGCCGTGCTGAAAGCCGGGGAGCACTTGATACCGCCAAACGCATACGCCAAACCTGCGGGCAGATTTTCCGCTACGCCGTGGCAACAGGCCGGGCAGAACGCGACATTTCCCCCGACCTCAAAGACGCGATTCCACCCACCAAGGTCAAGCACTTGGCTTCGATCACAGAACCGGCGAAGGTGGGCGAATTGCTACGCGCCTTCGATGCGTTTCAAGGAACGTTCACAGTCCAATGCGCCTTACGCCTTGCCCCGATGTTTTTTGCGCGCCCCGGCGAGCTACGCAAGGCACGGTGGACAGAGTTTGATCTGGACAAAGCCGAATGGAAGTACATCGCCACCAAAACCAAAACCGAGCACCTTGTCCCGCTCGCACCGCAAGCCGTGGCGATCTTGCACGATTTGCACGCGCTGACTGGTGGCGGCGAATATGTTTTCCCCGGACGCGACCCCAATAAACCCATGAGCAATGCCGCCGTCAACGCCGCGCTGCGGCGCATGGGGTATAACACCAAAACAGAAATCACCGCGCACGGGTTCCGCGCAATGGCTAGGACGATGCTTGCACAGGAATTGCACCAGCAAACCGAAGTGATTGAACACCAGCTCGCTCACCGTGTACCCGATGCGCTGGGCACTGCGTACAACAGAACAAAGTTTCTCAAGGAACGCCGGGCGATGATGGTCGTGTGGGCGAGCTATTTGGACGGGCTGAAAGCAGGGGCAGACATCATCCCCTTTCGGGGCACTACCGCCGCCTGACGGTTTCAGGCAATAGACGGGGCGGCTTAATCCAGCAAAGATGAGAGCCGCCCCTAACCGTAACCAACCTAGGAGAAGATTATGGCTAAAGCGATTTTACAACAGACGGACGCGCAAACAGAAATACCCAAGCCAGTGACGCGGCATATTGATTTTGGGTATATCCCTGCTAATGGCAAGCATTTGTTTTCAGTAAATGCGGGTGTTGATCGTAGCATCGCTATTAGTGACGTGCTGACTTTGCTAAATTTTGCGCGGTGCACTTTAGACCATATGATTGAGGAAAACCCAGATTCATCGTATGACATTTTTGGCCTGCAATTCATTCTTGAACAGGCAACGGCCTTGGTTAAAAGCCTAGAGTAATTCCCAAGTCGGTTTTAGTGAAGTGGGATTTTCCCACTTCACTTTCAAAACGGAGAGAGCGATGAATGTTTTTAAGAATCTATCCAAAACAAAAGATAGCGGGATTGCATGGAAACCCGGATTGCAAAAAGATGGCTTTCCAGAAGTGAGTTTCCGCCCACGCGCTAATAGCCACCAACCGGTAATTGACCAGTCAATTACCGGTTTACATCCACTATACATTTCTCCAAAGCGGTTTAATCAACGGACGCTATTTGGTGCAACGCGTTCCATAAAAGTGTTGCGCGGATTTAGTCGTGACGCGAAATTAAATTAACACCGCAAGCCAATAGTGGCGCGGGTTTTAGGAGAGATTTAAATGAACAGGTTACTGAAGTTACCTGAGGTGCTGATTGTCACCGGCCTCAAAAAGTCCGCTGTTTACTCAAAACTGAAAGACGGAACCTTTCCTCAATCAATTCAGCTTGGGACTAGGTGCGTTGCTTGGCCGTCCCAAGATGTTGCTGCATGGGTTGATGCCGCCGTTGCCGGATTTTCGGATAGCGAGTTGCGGACGCTTGTGAGCCGCCTGCACCAACAACGCGCCGAACTTCGGCAAGCTGCTTGAGGAGCCAGACATGGAAAAAAAGAATTGGTCGCCGTGGGAAACCCGCGAAACACAAATAACCGACAGTCGCCACGGCTTTCAGAGAATCATTACGAAAACAAGAAAACTTGAAACTGGCGACGATGCTGATCTTCAAAAGTCCGAAAGCGGTTTCAGTGCGCTTGTGTCGGAAATTCTTGAGCAACGCAACTTGCTGGCGAAAGCCAAAACAGCCCGCAAGAAGCGCAAGCCGGATGACATTGTTGCGAAGGCGCTGGCGACCGGCAAGCCTATTCTGTTCCTCAGAAAAAAGAAATCTAAGCCCAATGCTACCGACTTCATGGTGAAAGCCTTGGATGCTCAAAAGGCCGGTCGAATCACGGGCGGCGATGTTGCCCGCGCCGAGGCTTACATCAATCGCGGGATGCAAGTCCCGGCTAAAATCGTCCGCGCTGTGAATGGAGGCCGCAATGTCTAATGATCTTTTGATTGTCGGACTATCCGATTCGTGGGCGCAAGAACTTGGTTTCTTTATCGCCATAGGTAGCGACGAAGCCGACTGTGTCAGCGTGTCTTGCTCATTGCCCGCCGCAATTACCAAATCTCTTGGCGACATTGAGCGTGCCGCACTGGAGGTTAGGCGACGCTATCCAAAATCGCCTATTGTGCTTTGCATTAGAAACGACCGAAGCGCAGGCGCTCCAACTGTGGATGATTCCCATCGGCTGGAAGCAACGCGCGTTGCGCGGCTTGTTCATGGCGTTGTCGGCTGGCCTGACTTTACAGGCTTCCCGTTGCGAAAAGGGGGCGAGGATTCATTTGTTGACCTCCGGCGGTTTCGGTCTGTTTGGGGTTGCAAGGCCGCTTTGCAGAGGTTCATCAACGAGGCGCAAGACATCATGAAATCGCATCTGTTTGAGCAAATGAAGGCCGCGCCATGAAAGAGAAAAGAGAAGCCCCGCCAAAAACGGAAAATTGGCGGGGCGGTGTCAATAACGCTGTGATGAATCAGCAAGCTCATTTTCACCTCACGGCTAAAAAAAAGCAACCAATCCCCGCGATAGATTGGCTTGATCTTGCATGGCAAACGCTGGCTAAGAAACGTGCTTGGAGGCGACTATGAAAACACTTTCATCCGAACTTTGGGCGCAACGTGATCGCCTGTTGAAAGCCTTGCGCCGGGGGAGTGTTTCAACACTTCAGGCGCGGCGCGATCTTGATATTCTTGCACCGGCTCAGCGGGTGTTTGAGCTTCGCGGACAAGGCTATCGAATAGATACGGCTTGGGTTTGGGAACCGTCCCAATGCGGTCAGCAGCACCGCGTTGCCAAGTACATTTTGAGCAGGGGGTGATTCAATGGGTATCAATAAGCCCCCCAAAAATACGAAGCGCGACCCCGGCGCATACGTTGCAATCCCATTTTTTCTGATTCAGTCACAAGCGTTTCGGGCACTAAGCCAACCGGCTGTAAAAATGCTGCTTCAAGTAGCAACACAGTACAGCGGACGTAATAACGGACGGCTTGTTATGTGCGACAAGTTTTTAAAGCCTTTTGGTTGGTCTAGTAAAGACACCATCCACAAATGCCGAAAAGAGCTTGTCGAGAAAGGATTCCTGTTTCAGACAAGGCAAGGCGACGCGAATAAATCAAGTTGGTTTGCGTTGACATGGCATTCTCTTGATTGGGTTGTCGGAATGGACATATCCAATGATAAATCTTTTAAGAGATCAGCCTACAAAGATTGGTCTGGGGAAATTAAAAATAGCTCCCCGCCAAACGGGGTAGTCATGGCAAAAAACGCGAGTTTAGCACCCCGCCAGACGGGGACTAGATAGCTTTTAGCCATGTATGTGGGAATTTATTGCGCGGATGAATGTTTCTTTTTTTTCCTGCCCACGCTTTTTTTTAGGGGATTTACCCTTAATCTACGGTGGAAAATATGGGCGGCGAAAATTTGCGATGAAAAAACTGATTGAAAGGAAAGGCGATGCCCAAAAAATTGGCGGCGAAAAATTTACCTCATGTTGTGAGCATTAAATTGCTGCAAGACAGGATGCTTAACTCAAGCGATCTTAAAAACAAGATAACCCCTCTTGGTCATCCGATTAAATACCGATGCCTTGAGCCTGAGTTTATAAGATTCTGTACTTTACGTGAGGGCGAGATATGAGCGGCAGAAAAAAAACGATGCCAGACCCCTCTACGCAAACCGTAATGGTATTGCCTACCCCCGTCAGGAAAATAAATCTGCATAACTTGGTTGCTGTAAGAACTGAAGCGGCGGCAGTTTATCGTGGTATGCGTAGCGGTGATATTAAATCACAGGATGGCGCGCGGCTCATTTATGCGCTTGGAGAAATAAAGAAGATGTTCATAGAGATCGAGTTTGAGCAACGGTTACGCGCCCTTGAGAACGGGGCAATATACGGAGAGGTGATTGATGAAAACACTTGAGGCAAGAATAGAAGCCCTTGAAAACGCCGCTCGCCAACGTGGCGAACTTGAGCAGACTGTAGTCGAGATATGGCGAACCGACACAGACGGCACTAGCCGACTGGATTCTGCAATAGTCCGCAATGCTGGTGCTGCTGAATGGCGACCGGCAACGCCAGTGGAACTTGAAAACCTGAAAATGAAAGTGAGAAACTAACATGGCACAACCAGCGGTTAAGATGTACACACCATCAATTCGGGTAACACTGCACAAGCTAGTAAGGCCAACATTGCAAGGCAAAGCGGTTATCTCTGAGCGATTTACAGGAACGGAGAGCACGATAGACCTCACGCCTTTTCTGGCTGATGGTTACCCTGTTCATACCTCTAAATCCGTCCGTGACGATGCTGGCAGTTTTTCTATCTCACTTGCCGACAAGCCCCATATTTCAGGAGGTGGGCGATCATTTGAATCCTTGTATGGGCTGGTGCGGCCAATGGATATGATCGAAATTCGATTCAGCCATGACCCCCACAGCCCTAACGACATTCCACTGATAATGCGCGGGTTTGTCTCTGGCATAACCAGAAGCGAGACGATGGGCATGGATGGGGTTCCGCATAGAACAGTCACGGTTAACGGCGATGACTTTGGTAAGCTCTGGCGCATGATGCAAATTGTCTTTCTGCCAAATTACGTTGTCGGACAAGGCTTGCTTGGCAATCTTGAGACCTTTCTGGATTTTAATAGTGGGATGCCAATAGGATTCACGGGCGGCATGTTGCTAATGTCAATCACGCGCAAAGTACTAAACCCCTACCTTGCCGGAATCATGCCGGAAAACGGAGCGAACAATCTCAAAGAGTTTAAGCTGGATATTCAATCACATCATGGAACGGCACATCAAATAGCCCTGCAAAACGAGCAGGGCAATGTTTACGATATGCTGAGAAGGCACATTGATGTTGGAATATGGAATGAGTTATTTGTTGAAGACAGAGAAGATGGCGTTTACATCGTCTATCGTCCAAATCCTGCCAAAGATATAGCCGGTAATCTGATCTATAACGCAGTCTATGGAGAGGACAAGTGGTTGCCCGATGATAGAGAAAAGGCGCTTAACCCATTCCGCGCCCCGGAAATCATAGACGTGTACGACACTGATTTAATCAGCCTTCAATTAACCTGCAATGATGCCGGTGTTGCAAATTATTTTTGGGTTCGGGCACATCGGTCGGAAATGGTCGAGAATCAGTTTTCAATGGAGCTGGGTTTGTTGGAGCAGGATGGCGATAATAACGTTGATTTGCGCGATTACCCAAACAGTAGCGCCCATATTCACGGGATCAGGATTATGTACGGAAACACTGAGCAAGGCGGCGATGACATGACATCATTTCACAGCGGCCAAACTGAGGATGAGCTAAACCATAACCGCGTCGAAACTATGCGGTGGATAGGTTCCCGCCGCAAATTCATGGTTGAACAAAACAAGGACAACGTTCTATTTGAGCAAGGCATGATGCGCGTCCGAGGCGATGATAAGCTCAAGGCTGGGCGCTATATCAGATTGCACCGTGGAAGTTTCACAGCGGAGTATTACCTTGTTGCCGTTGAACATGAGTATCTCCCATTCGGCGGTTTCTTTTCAACGCTGCACGTCGAGCGCGGCACAGGGTTCATCGAGCGGATAAAACGCGGCGGTGGGGCAGATAGTCCCTATATGGCGGAAATGAGGAGAGTGGCATGAATTACAAAATCACAATTGATTCTGACGGGATTAAAGAAGCCGTCAATCAATCGTGTTTGAGACGTGATTTGGACTCGCGGCAGTGGCATAACCACCAGCAAATCGGAATAGAGGGGCAGCAAGCATCTGATGGGGGTATATTTGGGGGCATATCTGACACCCAGATTTTTACAATCAAGCAATGACGCGGGTTACAGGCTAAAGTTTTATACCCTTCACCGCACCAAATACCCCTCCAACGAAGTCCAGCAAAGTCCAGAAAACCCGCGTAAATACTGAATATAAGCGGGTTATTAGTCCGATACAGTCCAACAAAGTCCGTTTACATCAGGGGGCAAGTGGGGGCAACATTAGGGGCATCTGCATGTTCCAAACGGCATAAAGCTCCAAAGGCAGCCCCGGTAATGCAATCCATCAGGCGAGCCTTGGAAGCTCGGCTAAAACAAGGAGCCTTGTCCACTGGCAAAAGTCGCTTATTTTTTGATTGGCGTTTGTTTGAAGATGCAAACGTATTAACAAATTGCTTGACACCCCATCAATATTGTTAATACAATTTGCCCGTGTTGATCGAATTTGACCCCATCAAGAACGAAGAAAACATCCGTGTCCGCAAGCTGGATTTCGCTCAGGCGGCAAACTTTGATTTCAGCAGCGCGTTGATCGCAGAAGACACGCGCAAAGCATACCCGGAGCGCCGTTTTCAGGCTTTGGGGTTTCTGGGTGAACGCCTGCATATGTTGGTGTTTACCCCCATTGACGGCGGCATTCGCGTAATCAGTTTCCGCCGCGCTAATCCAAGAGAGGTCAGACGCTATGCAAAAGCCAGATCCTGAATTGATTGACGACGACAACCCCGAATGGACGGATGCCGATTTCGCCCACGCCCGCCCTGCCCGCGAGGTATTGCCCGAAATTTTTCCGCCTGCGCTGGCGGCAGAAATGCTCAAGCCAAAGCGCCGAGGCACTCAGAAATCACCCACCAAGGTGCCGACAACGATCCGTTTTGACGCGGATATCCTGCAAGCACTACGCGCCACAGGGCGCGGTTGGCAAACGCGAGTAAACGACATGGTGAGGGAGTGGGTTGCATCGCATCCATGAGCGCATTTGCAAGCGTTTCATGGCGGACTGAACAAGGTTTTTACAGTCTATAAAAAAGGGCGGCGAATTTTGCTGCCCTTTTTGTTTTTCACAACGGCAATTCTTCCACCGTGAACAGTCTGCGATATTCGCGGATTGCGTAGCGGTCGGTCATTCCGGCGATGTAGTCGGCGACGGATCGGGCGGGTTCTTCCTGCGCGCGCGCTTGAAATTCGTCCGGCATCAGGAGCGGGTCTTTGTGGAAGGCATCGAACAATTCGCGGATGATGCGTTGCGCTTTGCTGCTCATGCGGTTGACGCGGTAGTGGCGGTAAAGATGTTGTCGCAGGAATTGCTTGAGTTCGCGCTGTTCCCGCTGCATTTCCGCGCTGAATCCGATGAGCGCGTCGGCGCGGCGCACGTCTTCGAGATTGGCGGGATTGGCCGCCGCGATGTTTTTTTCGCTTTGCGCGCACAGGTCGCGCACTTGCGCGTTAATCATGCGGCGCACCGTTTCGTGTATCAGGCGCCGCCCTTCCAATTGCGGATAGCGCGCTTTGACTTCGGATAGATGGCGCGAAAAAATGGAGATGCGCGCGAGTTGTTCGAGCGTGATGAGGCCGGAACGCAGACCGTCATCCACATCGTGGTTGTTGTAGGCGATTTCGTCGGCGAGGTTGGCGACTTGCGCTTCCAGCGTGGGTTGCTGCTTGTCGAGAAAACGTTCGCCGACTTGACCGAGCTGTCGCGCGTTTTGCAGGGAGCAATGTTTAAGTATGCCTTCGCGCACTTCAAACGTGAGGTTGAGTCCGTCAAATTCCGCGTAACGTTGTTCCAGAAAATCAACCACGCGCAGCGATTGCAGATTGTGCTCGAAGCCGCCGTGCTCGCGCATACATTCGTTGAGCGCATCCTGTCCGGCGTGACCGAAAGGCGTGTGGCCGAGGTCGTGCGCGAGCGCGATGGCTTCGACCAGATCTTCGTGCAATGCGAGATTGCGCGCGATGCTGCGGCCGATCTGCGCGACTTCAATGCTGTGCGTGAGGCGTGTGCGAAACAGGTCGCCTTCGTGGTTCACGAATACCTGGGTTTTGTATTCCAGCCGACGGAATGCGGTGGAGTGGATGATGCGGTCGCGGTCGCGCTGAAATTCGTTGCGTCCTTCGGGCGCGGCTTCGGGATGCTGTCTGCCCTGCGTGTGCTGCGGTTGGGCGGCGTAGGGAGCGGGCGCGCTCATGCGATGGCCGCCAGCGTTTCCGTCAGTTTTTCCGGCGGATATTCGCCCGTGATGATGGCTTTGCCTATGCCGTGCAGCAGGACGAGGCGTATTTTTCCGTCGGCGACTTTTTTGTCGAGGCTCATCAAATCCAGATATTTTTCGACACCGAGCGCGGGCGCGTCCACCGGCAACCCGGCCGCTTTGAAAATGCGCGTGATGCGCGCCACTTCCGCAGCCTTGAGCCAGCCCATGCGCTGCGACATGCGCGCCGCGAGCATAGTGCCGGCAGCGACCGCCTCGCCGTGCAGCCAAGCGCCGTAACCCATGCCGTTTTCAATCGCGTGGCCGAAGGTGTGGCCAAGATTGAGCAGTGCGCGTTCGCCGCTTTCCTTTTCGTCCGCGGCCACGACTTCCGCCTTGTTTTCACATGAGCGTTGAATCGCATAGGCCAGCGCGTCCGGGTCGCATACCATGAGCTTGGTCATGTTGGTTTCCAGCCAGTCAAAAAACGCATGGTCGCGAATAAGGCCGTATTTGATGACTTCGGCAATGCCTGCGGAAAGCTCGCGTTCGGGCAGGGTATTCAGCGTTTCGGTATCGGCCAGCACGAGCTGCGGCTGATAAAACGCGCCTATCATGTTTTTGCCGAGCGGATGATTGATGCCGGTTTTGCCGCCCACGGAAGAATCAACCTGCGCCAGCAGCGTGGTGGGAATCTGGATGAACGGCACGCCGCGCAAAAACGTCGCCGCCGCGAATCCGCACATATCACCCACCACGCCGCCGCCCAGCGCGATCAGCGTGGTGCTGCGCTCGCAACGCTGCGTGAGCAGCGCATCGTAGATGATGTTGAGGGTTTCGGCATTTTTGTATTGCTCGCCATCCGGCAATTCAATGGGGATGACTTCAACGCCTGCTTCGCGTAACGGTTCGGCGAGCTTTTCCAGATACAAGGGCGCGACGGTGGTGTTGCTGACAATGGCGACCTGTTTGCGCTTGAGGTGCGGCAAAATCAGATCGGCGCGCGCCAACAGATTCTGGCCGATGTGGATGGGATAGGCGCGATCGCCGAGTTCAACGGTGAGCGTTTGCATGTTTTTCCAGCATTTCTTCAAGTCGTTGCACGATGGTTCCCACAGGTTGATCGCCCGTGTCCATGATGATATCCGCAATTTCGCGATAGAGCGGATCGCGTTCCGCAAAAAGCTGTTCCAGTTTTGCGCGCGGGTCGGCGGTTTGCAGCAGAGGCCGGTGCTTGTCGTTGCGCGTGCGCTGCCACAGATCGTGGACGCTGGCGCGCAGATAGACCACCGTGCCATGCTGACTTAGATTTTCCCGATTCGCTTTGGCCAGCACCGCGCCGCCGCCGGTTGCGAGCACGATGCCGTTCTTCGCAGCCAACTCCGCGATGGCGGCGGTTTCGCGCTTGCGAAAACCCGCTTCGCCCTCAAGCTCGAAAATCACCGGGATCTGCACCCCGGTTTTCGCCTCGATCTCGTGATCGGAATCATGAAAAGTTTTGCCCAGCCGCTTGGCCAGCAATTTGCCGACCGTGGTCTTGCCCGCGCCCATCAGCCCCACAAAAAAAATATTGCCCGTCATTTGCATGACGGGCATTTTAACTGATGCTACGCGAACAGGATATTATTCAATTTTCATTGAGTCATCCAGCAACCTGGGCGTGATGAAGATCAACAACTCGTTCTTGGAGCGGGTATCCATTTTCTGCCGGAAGAGATAACCGAGCACCGGCATATCACCAAAGAACGGAACCTTGTTGAGCGTCTTGGTCGTCGTTTCCTCGAAAATGCCGCCCAACACCGCCGTGTCACCATTATCCACAAGGATTTTGGTTTCCAGGTTGTTGGTGTTGATCGCGGGCGCGCCATTGACGTTCAGGTTGGCGACCGTATCTTTCTTGACCACCAGATCCATGTTGATCTTGTTGTCAGGCGTGATCTGCGGCGTCACCTCCATGCCCAAAGTGGCTTTCTTGAAGGACGTGGAAGTATTGCCCGCGCTGGACGCTTCCTGATACGGAATTTCCACGCCGGACTCGATGATCGCTCTCTGCTGGTTGCCAGTCACCACCTTGGGTGAGGAAACCGTGCGCGTTTTGTTATCCGATTCCGCCGCAGTAAGCTCTGCAGTTAGCAGCAGGTTCATCCCGGCACTAAAGAAACTTACCCCCAGTGAGCCCGCATTCATCCCAGCAACGGTTGCGGGTAAGTTGCTGAATAATGTATTGGTATAGTCCGCTACTGGGCAACCCGCAGCGCCAGCTGGTGATCCATCTAAGCAGCCCCCTTGCGCCCTATTAGCTGATGCTGATCCATTACCAGCTATACCTATTGCATTGCTTCCACTAGTTGCTCTTGTCACCGCGCCCAGCTTAGCACCCAACGCCTTGGAAAACCCATCATCCGCAAGCACAATCCGACTTTCAATCAACACTTGGCGTACCGGCACGTCAACCTGATTAATCATTTGCTCGATTTTGACCAAATTTTTCTCAATGTCCTTGACGAACAGGGTGTTGCTGCGCGCATCCACAACCGCGCTTCCGCGTGGGGACAGCATCGAGTTCTTGGGGAACTTGGGATCAAATATCAGCAATCTGAGATCCGCTGCCTTCTGGTATTTGCCGACGAAGGACTGCGTTACCAGCGGCTCGCGATCCGCGATTTCCTGCTCCGCGTCCAGCCGCGATTTTTCCTTGGCGGCCAGTTCTTCATTCGGCGCGATCCAGATGACATTGCCGTTTTTACGCATCCCCAAGCCACGGGTCTGCATGATGATGTCCAGCGCCTGATCCCACGGCACGTCCTTGAGGCGCAAGGTGATGTTGCCGGATACGGTATCGCCGGTGATGATGTTAAAGCCGGTGAAATCGGCGATCACCTGCAGCACCGAGCGCACTTCGATATTCTGGAAGTTGAGCGAGAGTTTCTCGCCCTTGTAGCCTTGGCCGGAACCCTGAATCAGCTTTTTGGGATCTTCCACAATCGGGCGCACATCAATGATGAATTTATTGTCGGCCTGATACGCGGAATGTTCCCACAGCCCTTTGGGCTCAATCGTGAGACGCGCGTTTTTGCCGTTTTGTATGGTATCCACGTTCATCACGGGGGTCGCGAAGTCCGTCACATTCAGGCGGCGTTGCAGATTTTCGGGAACCGAGGTGTTGAGAAAATCCACGATCACTTTTTGACCTTGTTGGCGGATATCAATGCCCGTGGTGCTGTCGGAAAGATCAATCACCACACGGCCTTCGCCATTTTTGCCGCGCATGAAGTCCACATTGGTCAGCGTGTGCTGCTGCCCGTCGCCCACCGAGGATTCCGCGAAACGCGTGACGCCTGAGCTGGCCGTCTTGTCGCCGGAAATGGTGGCCGACGGCTGAAGCTCGATATTGACTTCATTGCCGTCCACCGTGGTGGTGTAGGACGAGGTTCGCGTGAGATTGAGCACCATGCGGGTGCGTCCCTTGCTTTGAACCAGGTTCACATTTTTCAGCACGCCCCGTCCCACGTTTACCGTGTTCTTCTCCAGCGCGCTGGAGGTATTCGGGAAATCCAGCGTAACCCGCGCCGGATCTGTCAGCGTGAAGCCGACAGGCGGATCCTGAATCGGTTGACTGAGCGTGATTTTCACACCCAGTTTGTCGCCCGGCAGTGTCGTGAAATCAATCTTCTGGATTGAATTCTGCTCCTGCGCGCTCGCGGGCATCGCCCACAGCGACAGACTCATCAGAGCCACACCAAGTGCGGCCAACCATTGTCGAATGAATATGCTGTTTTTCATAATCCCCACCTCGTTTATCCTGAATCCTGCTAACCTGTTAATCCTGCTGAACGATGCTCGCCGGACGCTCCGCCCAATCGCCGGTAAGCGCGTCCTGCACCATTTCCTTCAGTTTGACCTCGGACGGAGGGCCGCTGGAAATTTCCGTAATCACTCCGTAATTCAACCCGAGATAATTGCCGATCTTGACCTGCTGGACGGTATTGTCCGGGGTCTTGATCAGCGCAACCCTTGTTTTATCCTTGAAAATCGTGCCCACCAACTTGAGACTTTCCAGCGGGAAAGCTTCCAACGGTTGCCGCACATGATTCTCCGGCCGGAATCCGCCCTCCTTGCCCAATGCCTTTCTGGGCGTGAAAGGATCATTCAAAGCGCCGTCGGGGTTATAGGCCACCGGCTGATAGGGCACGATTTCAGGTAAAGGCTCTATTTTGCCCTGCAAGCCATTTCCCGAATCCCGCATCCAGCGATCGAGATCATCCCCACCGTCCTCGCCGCATCCGGCCAGAAAGATCGCAAGCGTGATCGCGAATGCTGTCGTCCATCGCGCCTTTTTCCCCATCTGTATCATAGTGCCGTCTGTTGTCATTGCTGTCATTTTTTACCACCTGACTGGCTTTCGCTTTGATCAATGTAACGGAAGGTTTTCACGTTCGCACTCACGCCCAGTCTGCCATCATTTCCGGGAACGATGTCAAGATCTTCCAATGTGACAATCAGAGACAGTCTGCCGAGATTCTGCGCAAAGGTACCAAGCTGATGATAGTTGCCACGTACCTTGATGGAGATCGGCTTGGTGACATAAAACCCGGCAGGCAGTTCAGGCCCCGGCTTGAACTGCTCAAATTCCAGCCCGGCTTCCAGCCCGGTCTGGTTGATATCCGTCAGCAGACGATCCATTTGCGACTTATCCGGTAACTGCCGCAACAGTTCCCCGAATGTCTTTTCAATATCTGCCATCTGTTGCTTGTAGGCATCAAGATTGACTGCTTCCTTTTTCTTGCCCATGAATGTATCGCGCAACTGCAATTCCTGAGTCTTCGCGCCATTCAGCGCCGTCATCTGGTTATCCCACAGGAAATACCACCCCAGAAAAACGATGAGTATAAAGATAAAGGCCAGTATCACTACCTTGACAGGTAGCGGCAAGCTCCCCATGTTTTTGGGGTCAATATTATTGAAATCTTCGAGTTTTATTGCCATCCCTGACTCCTATTGACCCGCTTGAGCAGACTTTTGCTCTTGATCTTTTTGCTTCACGCTCATCGTAAAGGCGCTACGCCTCATGTTATTCACCACGATCGCGTGAATTTCCGCCAGCTCGGGCGCTTCGAGATATTGTGATTCATTGATATTACGCACGAGGGCGGCAACACGCGCATCGGTATCCGCCACACCATCCAGGGTGATGACTTTGCCTCTTTGGCGAATAGCCTTCAGATAGATGCCCTCCGGTAACTTGCGCGCCAACTCATCAAGCAGATTCACGGCGCGACCGCGACCGTTTTGCAAATCCTCGACCACGCGCTTGCGCTCCAGCACGGCGGCGATCTTTTGTTTGAGATCCTTGATCTCGGCGATTTGCTTGTCCAGATCACCAATGGCGGTTTGCAAACGGGTATTGCGCTCGTTTTGGGAGCTGATCCGGCTGTCCATATATTGCCAACCGAGAAACACCACCGCCACCGCCGCTGCCGCCGCGCCCGCCAGCATCATGGTAAATTCGCGCTGACGCTCGGCGCGACGTATCCTGCGATACGGAAGAAGATTAAGACGGACGGCCATTAGTTAAACCTCCGCAAAGCAAGCCCGCACGCGATCATGAGCGATGGCGCATCCGCCGCCAGATTTTTTTGCTTGACCCGGCTTGATACAGACATATTGGTAAAGGGGTTGGCGACCACGGTATTGACGCGGGTGCGCTCGGCAACCGCGACATCCACGCCTGGGATCGCGGCGCAACCGCCCGCGAGCATGATGTGATCCACCTTGTTGTATTGGCTGGAACTGACAAAAAGCTGCAGCGCGCGCGCGACTTCCAGCACCAGCGATTGTTTGAAAGGCTCCAGCACGGCGGTTTTGTAACCCTCGGGCAAATCGCCCTTGCGCTTGGAGATTTCGGCGTTCTCGAAAGTGAGGCCATATTGACGCTGGATTTCCTGCGTCAGTTGGTAGCCGCCGAAAGTCTGCTCACGCGAGTAAATAAACTGGTTGTCGTGAAGCGCGCTGACGCGCATTTTGACGGCGCCGATATCAACGATCATCACCGTCTGGCCGCGCCCGCCGTTGGCAAGCTGGTTGCTGGCGAGTTCGTAAGCCGCTTCGGTGGCATAGGTCTCGACATCCATGATGACCACCTTGAGACCCGCCTCTTCCACCACGCCGACGCGATCTTCGATATTGTCCTTGCGCGAAGCCGCGATGATTACCTCGACATCCGAAGGGTCGCCCGGCGCGGGACCTAAAACCTGAAAATCAATGTTAACGTCGTCGAGCGCGAAGGGAATGTACTGGCTGGCTTCGGTCTCAACCTGAAGCTCCATTTCATGTTCCCGCAGCCCGGCTTGCATCAGCACTTTCTTGCTGATGACTTCCGTCGTAGGCAACGCCAAGGCGACGCGTCGTTCACGCGTACTCAGCAACTTCCACGCGCGACTCAACACAACGCCGACCTGCTCCAGACTGGCGATGTGGCCATCAACGACGGAATCCTTGACCAAGGGAACGATGGAATAATTCTCGAGCTGGTAAGCGCCAGCGCCACCGCTCAGCTCAACCATTTTGACGGCGGTCGAACTGATATCCACCCCGATCAGAGGGGGCATCCTCTCCTGAAAAAAATCAAATTTCAACCTGAAATCCCCTTTCACACATTATTTTTGCATTTCGGTGAATCTAATACTTTACGTTAGAGACTAGCAGCAACCATAAGCCATGTAAAGCTTTTTTTCCTACGGTGTTCATTCAACCACATATCAGCATATAATAGCAAACCAAATTTTTCCAAGAACCCACCGCGCATGTTCCCTAAAAAATGGTGGCAGTTGCTGACGCTTTCCGTATTGGTGCTCGGTATCGCAGGTACTGCCCTGATCGCTTTGGCCGGGGTGTTGGTGTACCCCGAACTTCCCTCTCTTGAGGCTTTGACGGATTACCGACCCAAGCTTCCGTTGCGTGTTTATTCGGAAGATGGGCAACTAATCGGCGAATTCGGCGAAGAGCGCCGGGCGTTCGTGCATATCCAGGATGTACCGCCCCAACTCAAGCAAGCCATACTCGCCGCCGAAGACAGCCGCTTCTACCAGCACGGCGGAATAGACACAATAGGCGTGCTGCGCGCCATCTTCGCCAACATCACCTCCGGCGGCAAACGCGAAGGCGCGAGCACGATCACCATGCAAGTGGCGCGCACATTCTTTTTGTCGAACGAGCGCACCTTCAAACGCAAATTCAGCGAGGCTTTGCTCGCGATCAAGATCGAACACAACCTGACCAAGGATCAAATTCTCGAACTCTACATCAACCAGATTTATCTCGGACAGCGCGCTTACGGGTTCGCTGCGGCGGCGCAGGTTTACTACGGCAAGCCGCTCAACAAACTGACAACGGCGGAATTCGCGATGCTGGCCGGTTTGCCCAAGGGACCGTCAAGCTTCAATCCTGTCGTCAACCCCACTCGCGCCAAGCAGCGCCAGCAATACATACTGGGACGCATGTTGGAATTCAAGTTCATTGACGACGCGCAATACAAAGCCGCGATGGCCGAGCCGCTCAAGCTGCGTCAATCGCGCCAGAGCTTTGATCTTTCCGCCGAATACATCGCCGAACTCGTGCGCGAAATGATGTATCAGCGTTATCAGGACGACATCTACCGCAGCGGTCTCAGGGTCTATACCACCATCCGCAAGGACGCGCAGGAAGCGGCCAACGACGCCGTTCTGCAAGGCATACTGGATTACGAGCAACGTCACGCCTACCGCAGCCCGGAAGGTCAGCTCTCGCTGGAGGACACGAAAGGCCAAACGCTCGAAACCTACCTCGACGACGCGCTGGATGACATCGAAGAATTTCACACGCTGATCCCCGCCGTGGTGCTGGAAGCCAATCCCAAGCTCATCAAAGCCTATCGCAAAGGCGGCGAAATCGTCGAGATCAGCGGCAAGGATTTGCAATTCGTGCAAAAAGCGATGAGCGACAAAACGCCGGAAAAACAACGGCTGCAAGTCGGCTCCGTCATCCGCGTCCGCCAGGTCAAGGACAAATGGCAAATCGCGCAACTGCCGCAAATCGAAGCCGCGCTGATCGCCGCCGACCCAAACACCGGCGCGGTGCGCGCATTGGTCGGCGGCTTTGATTTCAACCGCAACAAATTCAACCACGTCACCCAGGCGTGGCGTCAACCGGGTTCCAGCTTCAAGCCCTTCATCTATTCCGCCTCGCTCGAAAAAGGCTACACACCCGCCAGCGTGATTGCGGACGAACCGCTCGAACTCACCGCGGAGGAAACCGGCAGCAAGGCATGGAATCCCCACAATTTCGACGGCAAATACGAAGGCCCCATGCGGATGCGCGTGGCGCTCACCAAATCCAAGAACATGGTCTCCATCCGCATTCTGCAAGGCATAGGCGTGGATTACGCGCGCGACTACATCACGCGCTTCGGCTTCGCCGCCAAAGATCATCCGCCCTATCTCGCGATGGCGCTGGGCGCGGGTTCGGTCACGGCGTGGCAGATGGCCAATGCCTATTCGGTGTTTGCGAACGGCGGCTACAAAGTGCAGCCCTACATCATCGCGCGCATCACGGATGCCGAGGGCAAGCTGCTCGAAGAAGCCAAACCCATCGTGGCCGGCACCGATGCGCCGCGCGTGCTCGATCCGCGCAACGTATTCATCATGACCTCGATGTTGCAAGACGTCACCCGCGTCGGAACCGCCGGTCGCGCGCGCGCGCTTGGCCGCAACGACATCGCGGGCAAAACCGGCACAACCAACAACCACGTTGACGGATGGTTCGCCGGATTCAATTCCAAACACGTCGCCGTAGCCTGGATGGGCTACGACCAACCCAAATCGCTGGGCGGGCAGGAAACCGGCGGCAGCGTGGCCTTGCCGATCTGGATGGCCTACATGGGCAAAGCGCTGAAAGGCACGCCGGACACGCCCTACCCCGTGCCCAAAGGCGTGGTCGCCATCAAGGTTGACCCCGCCACCGGCATACAAGCGGGCGCGGACAAAGGCGGCATTTCCGAATACTTCTATCAGGAATTTCCGCCGCCCAACGAAGAGCAGGCAGCAGCCGAAGAGACCGGGCAATCACCCGAAACCACCGGCAATCTGGGCAATCCCACGGAAACGCCCACGCATCACAATGGTACGTCGGAGCCTCCAAAGCCAAATCCTGCGAAACCCGGCGACTCAAGCAGCGGCAATTTCTGGGAACAAATACAGAAACGTTTTTGACGCATCGCCCTCATGCGCGACACCACAAAAAACCTGCGGCGGCTGATCGCCCAACACGCCGCGCGCCTCATCGCCGAAGAAGGACTGGCCGACTACGCCAAAGCCAAGCGCAAAGCCGCGCGGCAACTGGGCTGCGCGGAAGATCACAACCTGCCCGGCAATGCCGAAATCGAACAGGAATTGCGTCTGCACCACGAAATTTTCAACAGCGAATCGCAACCGCAACGCCTGCGTCTGCTGCGCGACGAAGCCCTGCGCGCCATGCAACTGCTCGAACGCTTCAACCCGCATCTCGCAGGCGCGGTGCTGGACGGAACCGCGGGACGCTACGCAGAAACCGACATCCACCTTTTCGCCGACAGCCTCAAGGATGTCGAACTGTTTCTGCTCAACCAACACATCCCCTACGCATCTGATGAAAAGGTCGGGCGCATCGCGGGCGAAAAACAACGCCTGCCCGTGTTTCTGCTGGACGGCGCGCACGGCGCGATACGCCTCACGATTTTTGAAACCGACGCCCTGCGCGCGCTGCCCAAAAACGCGCAACTTCGCGCGGATGCGGCGGAAGTCGCGGCGATGCTGGAACAAACCCGTTGAAAAAGTTGCGCGACGGAAAATTCACGCCGCATCCGGTTGCATGGCGCAGGCCGCTTGTGATAGCTTACGCCCCAACATCATTCTGAACCGTTCCGCGCCATCATGTCCCAAATCAAAACACCCCGCTCGCCGTTACGCCCGCTCCCCGCGCTGATCTTCGCCTCGCGCTGGCTGCAATTGCCGCTCTATCTCGGTCTCATCGTCGCGCAAGGCGTATATGTCTGGCAATTTGGCATGGAACTGGTGCATCTCATCCAGCAGGTATTTTCCCATCGCAACGAAGTCGTCGCGGGCGCGCCCAGCGCGGAAGTGGCGATCATGCTGATCGTGCTGGGCTTGATTGATGTGGTGATGATTTCCAATCTGCTCGTCATGGTCATCGTCGGCGGCTACGAAACCTTCGTGTCGCGCCTCAATCTGGAAGGCCACCCCGACCAACCGGACTGGCTGAGCCACGTCAACGCAAGCGTGCTCAAGGTAAAGCTTGCTATGGCAATCATCGGCATTTCCTCCATCCATCTGCTCAAAACCTTCATCGAAGCCGGAACCGTCGGAATGCCGGTATGCACACCGGAACTGATCGCCGCGCAAGCCGCATGTTCCAAATTCACGGCAACCGGCGTGATGTGGCAAACCATCATCCACACCATCTTCATTTTGTCCGCAGTGGGCGTGGCCTACACCGACCGACTGATGTCGCTCAGCGCAAGCGAGGCGGAAAAATCCGCGGCACATTGAAAGCGCGTATTCTGGATGGGAAGATCACATGGACGACAACACGGAAGGCTTGCAACTTTATAAAACGCTAACACGTATTCGGAGCGCCTCTGCTGGGGTTGGTTTTCTTCTCGCTGTTGTCGGGTTTGTTACGGTTGCTGTTTATAAACCAAGTTGGCAATTTTTTGTTCAGGTCTATTTCAAATTCCCACTCATTTTTATTGGGGTGACCGCAGTTTTGATGCTGTGTTTTTCCATATTGGCGAAGGGGCTTGGTGTGGTCGATGGCAAGACAGTGTCTGTTGAAGAAACACTGCACATGGAAATGGCTGCCATACAAGACCCAAGTACAAGAGTGTTTGCAGCCTTATCTTTAATTTTAGAGTCTTTAACAATAATAGGCGCGGTCTATCTTGGCTTTTCGGTGTTTACAACATTTATTTTTGAAGTGGCGCTGACTTCCAGATAGTTGCGCTATCCATATCTGCTGTTCTCTCTTTCACTTGCAAGAGAAGGCTGGGGTAAAAGAAGTTAATTGTGAGGAATTTACCCCTTAATCCACTTCGCCGCATCAAGCGCGAAATACGTCAATATCCCGTCCGCGCCTGCGCGTTTGAAGCAGAGCAGGGCTTCCATGACGCAGGTTTTTTCGTCGAGCCAG
>JAITWS010000051.1 GCA_031285185.1 Methylobacillus sp. | reverse complement strand
GGATTGCAAATCCGTTTAGGCCGGTTCGACTCCGGCACGCGCCTCCAGGGTATTCGCCCGGGTGGTGAAACTGGTAGACACAAGGGACTTAAAATCCCTCGGCCTCGCGGCTGTACCGGTTTCACCACCCGGGCGAATACCCTGGAGGCGCGTGCCGGAGTCGAACCGGCCTAAACGGATTTGCAATCCGGTGCATAACCGATTTGCTAACGCGCCGTAACAAATTAAAACGGGGAAAGCGATGCCTCCCCCGTTCTCAGAATCTGGAGCGGGAAACGAGTCTCGAACTCGCGACCTCAACCTTGGCAAGGTTGCGCTCTACCAACTGAGCTATTCCCGCATCGAAGAAGGCGACATTTTAAGGATTTTCGGGTTTGTGTCAACTCAAGAAGGCATCGCCCGCTTGACCTTGCCTCCAAAATATTCACACCGGCAAGCGCCGCTTGTCAGGCACACAAAAATCAAAACTCATTCCACCGGCGTATCGCTGCACTGATCGGGATTTTTCAGCAGATGGCGCTCGATTTTCCCATTGTTGAACACGGGGATGTCCGGGCAATACAGGGGTTTTCCGCCGTCGCCTGTTGTTTTCCGCCATTTCACTTCTTCCGTGCGGATGAGTTTGAGTTTTGCGGGGGGCGGCTGATCGCTCCACACCTGAACATAGGTGCGTTCAAGAAAATCACCGGGGGATGTGTCATTGCAGTTTTCGGGATTTGCAGGCGCAGTGCTCAAGCCCTTGTCTTTCTGATAGATCGCGCCCGGATACTCGATTCTGCCATCTCGGTAATCTGGAATGATGTAGCAAACTGCGATTTTTCCATTAATCATCTCCGGCTGGAGATAGCTTTCTGCCGTCTCCACCTGCACCAGATGATTACCCTGCCACGCATAGGTGGTGACACCATGCGAACAGCAACTGGCACGCCAGAATACCGCGATGATCTTGTGCGCCGGATCAAAATTGGGCGATGTGACATCGCTCATCTCTTCTGTCACATCAACCATTTTTTGGGACTTCGGATCATAACGCCAATAGCTGTATGGAATATTCGGTCCGGCAGGCAGAAATTGCGCCAGCATCAAATCAGGATAGTCATCGAAATCGAGATCAACGATTTCCGGTAAAAACATGCCGCACGTTCCCTGCGATTCGGTCGGCAATGTTTGCACAAGCCGGTTTCCCTTGTACAAGCGAATCTCCGATATCATCGGCGGTGAGCAATCATCTCCATCCCCCGGCTCGGCACTCGCCCATACCCGAATTTCGTAGGGAAACGGGTGAATGTCGCTCTTGTTTTCAGTCAAGACAATCGGCTGGTTTTTCTTGCCATTGGGCGCTGCCCATGTGCCTTTTCCACTGTCGCGTTGCAAGACCAGATTCCACAATCCGCTGGCAACCTGCTTGCCTTGCTTGTCGGCAATGGTTTCCGTGAGCGCGATCTTGCCATTTTGCTGTGTGCCATTGAGAAGAATGGCCTGATCTCTGCTGGCGCAAGGTTCATAACAATAACTGCCGGTGATGCGCTCCCCAGTCGCTTGCAAGGTCACTTGCACCGGCTTGCCCGCTATCGTGCCATGCAGCGATTTTGTCCAGACGACAAGCTCAACACCGCCACTTTCCTGAGCCAAAGATGGCGTGCATGAAAGCAAAAAAACAGCGCAAAAAACCAACGTGCAAATGCGAGAAATCATGGAGAAAAACATCTGTCGTTTTCTACCTGTCCCGCATCTGCGGCCAGGCGAGTTTTAAATAATAGGCCATCGAAAGCAACGTCAAAAATGCCGCGAGGTACATCAGCCAGCCGCCGATGCGGGGCACGTCCAGCGTCGCGATGGGTTTGTAGTAGAGCAAAAAAAGTATGGCGATCATTTGCGAGGCGGTTTTGATTTTGCCGAGGAAGGCGACCGCGACGCTTTGGCGTTGCCCCAGTCCCGCCATCCATTCGCGCAGGGCGCTGATGGCGATTTCGCGGCCTATGATGATGAGCGCCACGACCGCGCCGACGCGATCAAATTCCACGAGCACGATGAGGGCGGCGGCGACCATGAGTTTGTCGGCGACGGGATCGAGAAACGCGCCGAAGGAAGAGGTTTGGTTGAGCGCGCGCGCGAGATAGCCGTCGAGCCAGTCGGTGATGGCGGCGAATGCGAAGATCAGCGTCGCGTACAGGTTGCGCGTCTGTTCCGGCAGGGCGCTTTCGGGACAATAAAAAACGCCGACGAACAGCGGGATCATCAGGATACGCAGCCAGGTCAGAATGTTCGGGATGTTCCAGTTCATGATCTCAGGTTTTGTTTCGTTGAAAATTTGTTCATATTTTAATCTGTTCGGACGGCAGAATGCCGCCCCTGCGCGGAGCGATATTTTTCAATGCAGCCCTCTGAAAATCTTCTCCGCCAATGCCGCGCTGATGCCTTCCACTTGTGCGAGTTCGGCGGCGCTGGCTTTGGCGACTCCGGCCAATCCGCCGAAGCGCGTCAGCAATTTTTGGCGGCGTTTCGCGCCTATGCCGTCTATTTCTTCGAGCGAGGATTTTGTTCTCGCCTTGCCCCGCCGGTTGCGATGGCCGGTGATCGCGAAACGGTGCGCTTCGTCGCGGATTTGCTGCAACAAATGCAAGCCGGGATCGTCTTTTTCCAGCCGCAACGGTTCCGCGCGATCCGGGAAAATCAGTTGCTCCAGACCGGGTTTGCGCTCTTCACCCTTGGCGATGCCGACCAACATCATATCCGGCAATCCGACTTCCTGCATCACTTCGACCGCGACGCCGAGCTGCCCTTTGCCACCATCAATAAAAATCAGATCAGGCCGCCTGCCCTCGCCCGCCGCGATTTTTGAATAGCGGCGCGTGAGCACCGCGCGCATCGCGGCGTAATCGTCGCCGGGCGTGATGTCGGTGATATTGTAACGGCGATATTCGGAATTTTGCATCGTCCCCTTGTCGAACACCACGCACGAGGCGACCGTCGCCTCGCCCTGCGTGTGGCTGATGTCGAAACACTCGATGCGCTCGGCGTTATCGGGCAGATCAAGCGCGTCGCGCAAAGCCGCGAGCCGTTTTTCCTGCGTGGTTTTTTGCGCCAGATGCTGCTTGAGCGCCAGCTCCGCGTTGGTCTGCGCCATCTTGAGCCAGACGCGGCGGTCGCCGCCCGCGTAGGCGCTGATCTGGATTTTGCGCCCCGCATGTTCGGAAAGCGTTTCTTCCAGTGTCGCGTCTTCCGGCATCGCGCCGGTTATGATGAGCGGCGGCGCGGGTTGTTGCAGATAGTGCTGTTCCATGAACGCCTGCAACACCGTCGCCTCGTCGCATTCCTCGATATGCCGGGGGAAAAAACTGCGATCGCCCACATGCCGACCGCCCCGTATCATCACAAGATTGACGCACATCGCGCCCGCCTCGGCCACGCACACCACCACGTCGGCGTCGCCGCTGCGGAAATCCGACACGAATTGTCGCGCCTGCACCTGGCGCAAACTCTGGATGCGGTCGCGGAAGATCGCCGCGCGTTCGTATTCCTGTTTTTCGGCGGCCTCCGTCATGCGTGCGGAAAGCGCATCCATCACCTGCTGTTCGCGGCCTTCCAGAAACATCACGGCGTGTTCCACATCGCGCCGGTAATCTCCGGGCGCAATCGCGCCGACGCAGGGCGCGGTGCAACGCGCGATCTGGTATTGCAAACACGGGCGCGAGCGGTTGCTGAATACGGAATTTTCACAGGTACGCAGCCGAAAAACCTTTTGCAGCAGTTGTATGCTCTCGCGCACCGCCGTCGCGCCGGGAAAGGGGCCAAAATAGCGATGCTGCTTTTGCTGGCTGCCGCGATGAAACGCGAGGCGCGGAAATTCGTCGCCTGAAAGCATGATGTAGGGATAGGATTTGTCGTCGCGGAACAGCACGTTGTAACGCGGCATGAGGCTTTTGATGAGATTGTTTTCCAGCAGCAGCGCCTCGCCCTCGGAGCGCGTCACCGTGGTGGCGATGTCCGCGATCTGCGACACCATCATGCGCGTGCGCGGGCTGGCGAGATTGGCGCGAAAATACGATGCCACGCGCTTGCGGAGTTCGCGCGCCTTGCCGACATAAATCACCTCGCCGCCCGCGTTGAGCATACGGTAAACGCCGGGAAGATTGGGGATGCCTTTCAGCGCGGCCTTGGCGTCGAACATTTCAAGCCGCGATGCTGACGCGGTTGCGCCCGCTTTCCTTGGCGCAATACAGCGCCTGATCCGCGCGATCAAGAAAATCCGCCGTGTCTTCGCGCGGACTCAGTTCGGCGACGCCGAGCGAAATGGTGATGCCGCCCACTTCATCCGCGCTGTCATGGCGGCGAATGCGCCCGCGTTCCACCCGCGCGCGGATGTTGTGCGCGAGCGCCCGCGCGCCCGCGAGCGAGGTTTCGGGCAGCAACACGCAAAACTCCTCGCCGCCGAGCCGGGCAACCGCATCGCGCCCCTTGACGCAGGCGCGCAGCGTTTCGGCCACGGTGCGTATCACTTCGTCGCCGAACAAATGGCCGTGGGCATCGTTGATTTTTTTGAAGTGATCTATGTCGAGCATGATGAGTGAAATCGCGCCGCCGGAATCGCCGGATTCCGCCAGCACGCGCGCGAGGCGCAACTCGAAACCGCGCCGGTTCAGCGCGCCCGTCAACGCGTCGGTGAGCGCCTCGACCCGCGCGTGTTCCAACTCGCGCTTGAGCGATTCGATCTCCTCGCGGCTGTGCGCCAGATTGCCCTGCAAATCCACCACCGCCGAGCGCATCTGTCGCGTGTCGGCACGCAAATGCGACAACACATTACGCAAGGCATCCACCGAAGCCGCGTCCGGCAAACGCGCGGAATGCCGCTCCAGCCGCGCGCCATAAGCCCCGGCCTGCTGCTCAACTTCCGCCGCATGGCGCAAAATATCGTTGAGTATGCGCTGCGCGTTTTCACCCAGCAGCCGCTGCGCCTCACGAAAAAAATCCTGATCGTATTCCGACATGGCACATCCCTCCGGTCGGTTCACAGCCCCTTTTTCCCGTGGGAAATGGGTAAACAACACACCGTTCGTCCTGAGCTTGTCGAAGGATGAACGGAATCCTCGGACTTAATAGCCACTGCCCTTCGACAAGCTCAGGGCGAACGGATTTCTGTTAGGTTTGTGCCCTCTCCCATCAAGGGAGAAAGGCCAACCTTTATCCCAGCAAATTCCCCCCGACCGCCCAGTTTTCTTCCTTCACCTCGTCGAACGTGATGTAGGTGTAAGACTTGGGTTTTTTGGCGATGCGCTCCAGCGTGGCGGTGATTTCCTCGGCGATCTTTTCCTTCTGTTCGCGGGTAACGGTTCCGGCAAGGCGGACATTGACGTATGGCATGACGATTCCTTTCAGGTTAAGTAAAATCAGGACGCGAAAACGTCCCGAAGTAATGTTATTGTATAGCCCGCACCAACCAAGTCCATAACAAAATTTCATTTGTTTCAACCCAACGAGGAGATACGCAATGAGCAACATCTACGGCAAGCAGCACCGCGCCCTGCAAGACAGCTTTGACACCCGAAAAATGGCCGACCGCATAGACGAACTGGTCATCGTTTCGGAAATCCCCGACGAACACCGCGGCTTCATCGAAAGCCGCGATTTTTTCTTTCTCACCACCGTGGATCATCGCGGTTATCCGACCTGTTCACACAAGGGCGGTTATCCCGGATTCGTCAAGGCGCTGGATGAAAAAACGCTGGCCTTTCCCAGTCTCGACGGCAACGGCATGTATTTATCCATGGGCAATATCGCCGCCAATCCCAAGATCGGCATGTTGTTCATTGATTTTGAAACGCCGCATCGCGTGCGCGTGCACGGCAACGCAAGCGTGAGCCGCGACGATCCGCTGCTCAAGGAATTTCACGGCGCGGAGATGATCGTGCGCGTGACGATAGAGGAAATGTTCATCAACTGCCCGCGCTACATCCACCGTTATCAACGCGTGGAATCCTCGCGCTACACCCCGCAACCCGAATGCGAAATCCGCCCGCCGCAATGGAAACGCCTGGATGTGATGCAGGATGCTCTGCCCGACCGCGAAAAACATCTTGCGGAAAAAATGGGCGGCGAAATTACGTTTGAGGAATATGCGGAGATGGTGTTGAAGGGTGAAGGATAGAGCTTGATGATGACCAGTTAAAAGGTCTATTATTAGCACCTTGAATAACGCTTGGAATCATCATGGCAAACTTGGTATTGGCGGAAACCACCGCCAGCGTTTCCGAATTGAAAAAAAATCCCATGGGCACGGTTGCCGCCGGAGAAGGCGCTCCGGTGGCGATTCTCAATCGAAACGCGCCCGCATTTTATTGCGTCCCCGCAAAAGCATATGAGGCGCTTTTGGAAAAACTTGAGGACATGGAATTGAACGCCATTGCGGATGCCCGCAAAGGGCAGCCCATCATCAAGGTAAAGCTCGATGAGCTTTGAACTCGGCTTTGTGGAAGACGCTCTGAAGGAATGGAACAGTCTGGACAACGGCATTCGCAAGCAATTCAAAACAAAGCTCGTCGAGCGTCTGGAAAATCCGCGCATCCCTTCCGCAAAATTAAGAGGCTCCAAAGACCGCTACAAAATCAAATTACGCAACGTAGGTTATCGCCTCGTGTACGAAGTGCGCGATAACGAACTGCTTGTAATCGTAATCGCCGTTGGAAAACGCGAGCGTAACGCCGTGTACAAAGCGGCGGAAAAACGCTAGTTTCCTGACTCCAACTCATACCCCGCGCCCTCCCCGCCCAACGTTTCCACCATCCACGGCAAAGTTTCCCGCAGCGCGGCGTGCAGCGTCCACGGCGGGTTGAGGATGAAGAGGCCGCTGCCGTGCATTCCGTAGCCGTCGGGGTTAGGGGCGTGGATGTCGAGCGCGACATTGAGCCAATCCTTGCACGGAAGTTTTTTCAGGTTTTCCAGCATCGCGCGGATTTCGGGGCGTTGCAGTTTGGGATACCACACCGCGTAAGTGCCGGTGGCGAAACGTTGCAGCGCGTCCTTAAGCGCGGTTACGACGTAGCGGTAATCGTCTTTCACTTCGTAGGGCGGATCAATAAAAATCAGTGCGCGGCGCGGCGATGGCGGGAGCAGCGCCTTCAACCCGGCGAAGCCATCGGCTTGTTGAATCTGTACACGGCGACCGCCACGCGCGAATGTATCCCGCAACAAACTCACATCGGTCGGATGCAGCTCGAATAACCACAGCTTGCCCTGCGGTCGCGAAAGTTTCCACGCAATCAGCGGCGAACCGGGATAAAACGCGGCATCTTCCCGCGCGAGCGCTACATAGCGACGCAGCATTTCCGGCATGTCGTCGCGCGTTTGCAATCGGCCTATGCCGGTTTCGTGCTCCGCGTTTTTCGCGGCGAATCCGGTGTTGAGTTGATACCGCCCCGCGCCCGCGTGGGTGTCTATAAACCAGTACGGCTTGTCCTTTTGATTGTAATAATCGAGCATGAAAACCAGCACCGCGTGCTTGAGCACATCGGCGTGATTCCCCGCGTGGAAAGCGTGGCGGTAACTCAGCATCAGAGCATACGCCCGAGTATGAAGCCGATCACAATGCCGATCAGCAACGAAATCGTCAGCCCGCGATAAGTGAGCACATCTCTGGAATAGCCGCGTCTGATCGCGATAAACGACAGCAGATAACCGATCGCGTTAAGCAGCCAGATCAACGGAATCGCCAGCACCTTGACGAGCAAGGGACCAACCACCGGAACCAGCCCCAACGCGCTCACAATCCACGCGAACAAACTGGACGCCAGCCCATACACCACTGCCCCGCCGACGATCACGCGCTTGTCCACATCGAAATAAAAACCCAGCCAGACCAAAATCACCAGCGCCACAAACAGCGGAACCATGATCTTCCAGCTTTTCAGGAAAGCGCGACGGGCGGGTTGAGGAGTGTCGGGGTTTTCAGTGGTCATTTTTTCAGACTCAAAATTTATACTCCGTTCGGTTTTTGTTTGGTGTAGGGGCGGGTTTCAAACCCGCCCCTACACCTTTTTCGCAAGCAACCTACACCGCCTCCACAATCGGAATCACCTTTTTCACATACTCCGGCATCCGGTCGAAATTCAGGTAGCGGTATATGTTTTCCGCGTCCTTGCCCAGTTTGTCGCCCACGGTCGCGCGGTATTCTTCCGGCGATGGAATGCGTCCGAGTTTCGCACAGACGGCGGCGAGTTCCGCCGAGCCGAGATAGACGCGCGCGTCCTTGCCCATGCGGTTGTCGAAGTTGCGCGTGGAGGTGGAGAACACCGTCGCGCGGTCGGCCACGCGCGCCTGGTTGCCCATGCACAGCGAGCAGCCGGGGACTTCGGTGCGTGCTCCGGCGCGACCGAATACGGCGTAGGCACCTTCTTCGCGCAGCTCGGCTTCGTCCATGCGCGTGGGCGGGGCGATCCACAAACGGGTCGGGATGAGTCCCGTGTCTTCCAGCACTTTCGCGGCGGCGCGGTAGTGGCCGATGTTGGTCATGCACGAGCCGATGAAAACTTCGTCTATCTTGTCGCCCGCGACGGCGGAAAGCGGTTTGATGTCGTCCGGGTCGTTGGGGCAGGCGAGCAGCGGTTCCTTGATTTGGTCGAGGTTGATTTCCAGTACGCAAGCGTATTCGGCATCGGCATCCGGTTCCAGCAATTCCGGTTTTGCGAGCCACGCTTTCATCGCGTCTATGCGGCGGCGCAGCGTGCGCGCGTCCGCGTAGCCGTCGGCGATCATGCTTTCCATGAGCACGATGTTGGAGGTGAGAAATTCGATCACGGGTTCCTTGTTGAGCCGCACCGTGCAGCCGTTCGCGGAGCGCTCGGCGGAGGCATCGGCAAATTCAAACGCCTGCTCGACTTTCAAATCCGGCAGACCTTCGATTTCAAGAATGCGCCCGTTGAACACATTTTTTTTGCCTTGCTTGCCCACGGTCAATTCGCCGTTTTGAATCGCGGCGTAGGGAATCGCGTTGACCAGATCGCGCAGCGTGATGCCGGGCTGCATTTTGCCCGTGAAACGCACCAGCACCGATTCCGGCATATCAAGCGGCATCGCGCCCATCGCGGCGGCAAAGGCGACAAGGCCGGAACCGGCGGGGAACGAAATGCCGATGGGAAAGCGCGTGTGCGAATCGCCGCCCGTGCCCACGGTATCCGGCAATATCATGCGGTTGAGCCAGGAGTGGATCACGCCGTCGCCGGGGCGCAGGGAAACGCCGCCGCGACTGGACATGAACTCGGGCAAGGTGTGTTGCAGCTTGATATCCACCGGCTTGGGATAGGCGGCGGTGTGGCAGAAACTTTGCATCACAAGATCGGACGAAAAACCGAGACAGGCCAGTTCTTTCAACTCGTCGCGCGTCATCGCGCCGGTCGTATCCTGACTGCCGACGGTGGTGATTTTCGGCTCGCAATAAGTGCCGGGGCGCACGCCGGTAACGCCGCACGCGCGACCGACCATTTTCTGCGCGAGCGTGTAGCCTTTGCCGGTTTCCTTTGGCGCGACGGGGCGGATGAACAATTCGGACGGCGGCAGATTTAACGCCTCGCGCGCCTTCGCCGTCAACCCGCGCCCGATGATGAGCGGAATGCGGCCGCCCGCGCGCGCCTCGTCCGGCAAAGTAAGCGGCGCGAGTTCAAATGTGCTGATGGTCGCGCCCGCTTCATCCGTGATCTTGCCGTCGAAAGGATGAATCACGATCACGTCGCCGGTATCGAGTTTGCCCACGTCGCACTGTATCGGCAACGCGCCGGAATCTTCGGCGGTGTTGAAAAAAATCGGCGCGATCTTGCCGCCCAGCACGATGCCGCCGGTGCGCTTGTTGGGAATGTGCGGAATATCTTCGCCCATGTGCCACTGCACCGAATTGATCGCGGATTTGCGCGAAGAGCCGGTTCCGACCACATCGCCGACATAGGCGAGCGGCAGATTTTTTTGCTTGAGTTTGGCGATGGTTTCCAGACCGTCCGGCATTTTTGCGGTGAGCATCGCCCTGGCGTGCAGCGGAATATCAGGGCGCGACCACGCTTCCTGCGCGGGCGAGAGATCGTCGGTATTGGTTTCGCCCGGAACCTTGAACACCACCGCGCGAATCGCGCGCGGCAATTCGGGACGCGCGGTGAACCAGTCGGCAGCCGCCCAGGATTCGATGAGCTTTTTCGCGTGCGGATTTCCCGCCCGCATTTTTTCCAGCACGTCATGAAACGCATCAAACACCAGCGTCACACGCGCCAGCGCCCTGCCCGCCTCCGCGCCCAGATCGCCGTCCAGCAAAGCCACCAGCGCCTGCACGTTGTAGCCGCCCAACATCGTGCCCAGCAATTGCACCGCGCGCGCCGGAGAAATCAACGGCGACGATGCCTTGCCCAATGCCACATCGGACAAAAACGCCGCCTTCACATAAGCCGCCTGATCCACACCCGCCGGAACGCGGTTTTCCAGCAAATCCACCAGCGTCGTCTCCTCGCCGGACGGCGGCTGTTTCAGCAAATCCACCAGCGCGGCAGTCTGCTCAACGGAAAGGGGAAGCGGCGGCAAACCAAGCGCGGCGCGCTCGGCCACATGGTCACGATAAGCTTTCAACATGGCGGCATCACAAGAAATAAGGAATGCTGGAATTATACAGTCGGCGCGACGGGGGCGGAATTGAAATTCCCTTTCGATGGCGATAGGCGTAGGGTGGGTTGAGCCGTAGGCGAAGCCCACCATTTACCTCCGATAAATCACGAAATCCACCATTTTTTCTCGCAAAATGGAATGGATGGTGGGTTTGGTTTCTGCGTTATTTGCGGTGGGCTTCGCTGCGCTTAACCCACCCTACCGCTGCGCGCTCTTCTCCCTTTTCCGCTGGTGGAAGAGAGAATAGGTTGGGGGTGAGGCACGAACCCCAACAATGCAACATCGCTGGATCCCCGCCTGCGCGGGGATGAACGGGAGTTTGCAGATAGATAGAAGGGACGGGTTTCAAACCCGCCCGCATGTCTCTCCGAAGAGAAATAAGCTCAATAAAACGATCGGCTGAACGGCGACGCGCAACTGCGCGATTCCGCGCGGATGGAAAGTTCGTCCAGCAAATCCTGGCGTTCGCCGTTTTTATTTTGGCTTTCGAGATAGTCGCGGATTTCGGCCAGCGACACCATGCCGTCGTGGTCTTTGTCCATCTTGCGGATATTTTCCTCCACGCTGTCGGGCGCGGGCGCGTCGTTTTCCGCCGCGAGCAAGGGCGCGGAAATCAGCAGTGCCAGCAATGGAAGATGACGGATATTCATGGCTGCATTATAGACCGCCCGCCGCGCGGAATTGTTCAGAACTTCCCTAAAAAGGTAAAATCATGAAACTTTCAAACACCCCGGTTTTCGACCATGAATCTTTCCGCGCTCAATGCCCTTTCCCCGCTTGATGGCCGTTATCAATCCCGGCTCGACGCGCTGCGTCCGTTTTTCAGCGAATACGCGCTGATTCGCCACCGCGCGCGGGTGGAGGTGGAGTGGCTCAAGGCGCTGGCGGCTGATGCGGCGATTCCCGAAATCACGCCGTTTTCGCCCGCGACGATCAAGGAGCTGGACGATGCGATCGCGTCATTCGGCGAAACCGAGGCCGCCGAAGTAAAGACGATCGAAGCCCGCACCAACCACGATGTGAAGGCGCTCGAATACTGGCTCAAGGAACGTTTCCGCGACAATGCGGAAATCCGCAAGGCGAGCGAATTCATCCACTTCGCCTGCACCTCCGAGGACATCAACAATCTCGCGCACGCGCTCATGCTCAAATCCGCGCGCGACACCGTGTTGCTGCCCGCGCTCGACAAACTGATCGCCAATCTCGTCACGCAGGCGCACGCGCTCGCCGACGCCGCCATGCTCGCGCGCACGCACGGCCAACCGGCTTCGCCCACCACGCTCGGCAAGGAACTTGCCAATGTGGCGTATCGTCTGCGCCGCCAGAAAAAACAAATCGCCGAAGTGGAAATTCTCGGCAAGATCAACGGCGCGGTCGGCAATTTCAACGCGCATTTGTCGGCGTATCCGACCTTTGATTGGGAAGGTTTCGCGCAACGTTTCGTGAGCGGCCTCGGGCTGACCTACAACCCCTACACCATACAAATCGAACCGCACGACGCGATGGCCGAACTCTACAACGCCATCGCGCGCGCCAACACCGTCCTCATTGATCTCAACCGCGATGTGTGGGGCTACATTTCGCTCGGCTACTTCAAACAAAAGGTCAAGGAAGGCGAAGTCGGCTCATCCACGATGCCGCACAAGGTCAACCCGATAGACTTTGAAAATTCCGAAGGCAATCTCGGCATCGCCAACGCGCTCTTCGTCCATCTCGCCGAAAAACTCCCCGTCTCGCGCTGGCAACGCGACCTCACCGATTCCACCGTGCTCCGCAACATGGGTGTCGCCTTCGGCCATACCCTGCTCGGCTACGATGCCTGCCTCAAAGGTCTGGGCAAACTCGAAGCCAACCACGCGCGCCTCGCGGAAGAACTGGATAATGCGTGGGAAGTGCTGGCCGAACCGATACAAACCGTCATGCGTCGCCACGGCGTGGAAAACCCCTACGAACAACTCAAGGCGCTCACGCGCGGCAAAGACGGCATCACGCGCGAAACCCTGCACAAATTTATCGCCACGCTCACCATCCCGCCGGAAGCCAAACAACGACTGCTGGACATGACCCCCGCAAGCTATATCGGCAAAGCAGCGGAGTTGGCGAAGCGGATTTGACCGCGTACAAGCCTTGTTGATTCCCCTTCCATGAAGGGGTGGCGCCGAAGGCGACGGGGTAGTTCACAGCAATATCGTCGCGCTAGCGACACAAAATTTTTTGTGCTCCTTCGGAGAATTTTTCTCTAGAACTACCCCGTCCGCTTCGCGTCCACCCCTTCATGGAAGGGGAATCGAGATCGGCATTTTTGGCTTCTTGTTTCCTGACTTCTGAGTAAAATACCCTCATGATCGAAATCCTCATTCTCTATTATTCCCACGGCGGCGCGGTGCGCGAGATGGCGTTGCAGATCGCGCGGGGCGTGGATGGCGTGGCGGGCGCGCAAGCGCGATTGCGGACGGTTCCGCGCGTTTCCGCAGTGTGCGAGGCGACCGAATCCGACATCCCCGCGCAAGGCGCGCCTTATGCGGAGTTGCGCGATCTGGAAGAGTGCGCGGGACTTGCGCTCGGCAGCCCCACGCGCTTTGGCAACATGGCCGCGCCGCTCAAATATTTTCTCGACGGTACTTCCGCGTTGTGGCTCAAGGGCGCGCTCATCGGCAAGCCCGCCGCGGTGTTCACGTCCACCGCGTCCATGCACGGCGGGCAGGAAACGACCTTGCTGACGATGATGATGCCGCTCTTGCATCACGGCATGTTGTTGTTGGGTTTGCCTTATTCGCAGCCGGAACTTGCCGCCACCACATCGGGCGGCACGCCTTATGGCGCAAGCCATTTCGCGGGGGCGACGAGCGACCGGGCGCTGACGGATGAGGAACGCGCGTTGTGTGTCGCGCTGGGCAAACGCCTCGCGGAAACCGCGCTCAAGCTGGCCGAACATTGAGATGACACGCGCATTGCGATTTTCGGCGAGCGCCAGTTTGATCGCGCTGATTGCGCTTTGCCTCGCGTGGGAAGGCTGGCTCGCGCCGCTTCGTCCCGGCGGTTCGCTGCTGATCCTCAAAGCCGCGCCGTTGCTGCTTCCGCTCTTCGGCATCTTGCGCGGCAAACGTTACACCTATCAGTGGTCGTCCATGTTCATTCTGCTCTGGTTCACCGAGGGCATCGTGCGCGCCTGGTCGGATGGCGGCCTCGCCGCGCGTCTGGCCGTCGCCGAAATCGCACTGTCGCTGGTCTTCTTTTTCAGCGCCATTTTCTACGCGCGCCTGAGCCGACGCTGACCAAAAAGAAAGGGTGCGACGCTCGCGCGCCGCACCCCTAACTCAATCAAGCCTGGGGGAATTACATTGGCTTGATTGCCACCACCTATTTCGCCTTCAGCCAGCCATGCGCCTTCACAGCGTATGCCTGACCGTCGCGCGAGCCGGTTTCCTGATAATAGTATTCGCGCGTCGCGGGGTTGAATGACAGCTCCGCATATTCACCGGTCGTCTCGTCCAGCATTGCGAAGTGCTTCGTCCCGTCGCCGCCGTCCTTGAGCGGCAGCGTGTGCTCTATGCTTCCGATGCGCGTCTGCAAGCGGACGTAGGCTTCCGTCCCGGCCTCGTTGATTTCCACATATTCCAGCGTGGCATCACCCAACAGCGTCGCTCCTGCATCTTCCGTCACCTTCGTCGGTGCTTCCAATATCCAGCCGCCGCCATCGTTCCCCATCAACACAAAGAAGCCCGCACCCGCCGCAAGTGCCGCCGCCGCGCCCGCGCCGCCACCACCGCCCCCTCCTCCGCCGCCACCGCCGCTGGCAGGAGGATTAACAACCGGAACCGGCGCATTCGAGCCGTTGGTACACAAGCCGGTGGAAATATCGCAGATGTTGGTCGAGCTGCTGTTGTCAGTGGTGAAGTTTGTGCCGTTGCCGAACTTGTTATCCGGCTCACCATTGATATCCAGCGAGCTGTTATTGCTCGTGTTGCCCGAAGTGTTGTCGCCGAAGTTGTTGCCCGTGCCGTTGTCTCCGGCATCGCCGGTGATGTTGGACGAACTGTTGTCACTGGTGTTGATGCTGGTGTTATCACCAAAGTTATTACCCGTGCCATTGTCTCCGGCGTTGCCAGTAACGTTCAGCGAACTGTTGTCAGTCGTGTTGGTGCTGGTGTTGTCGCCGAAGTTGTTCCCGGTTCCGTTGTCACCCGCGTTACCACTGATGTCCGTCGAGCTGTTGTCACTGGTGTTAATCGAGGTGTTATCACCGAAATTATTACCCGTGCCATTGTCTCCGGCGTTACCCGTGACATTCAGCGAACTGTTGTCAGTCGTGTTGGTGCTGGTGTTGTC
>JAITWS010000023.1 GCA_031285185.1 Methylobacillus sp. | reverse complement strand
TGGGCAGCGGCACGGTCAATATCGGCAACAACGGCACACTGGAATTGAACCGCGACGGCTTGACGACGTGGAGCAACCTGATCGAAGGCAGCGGCGAAGAGAAGGTGTTGGGCGGCATAAATATCTTCACCGCCGACAACACTTACGCGGGACGCACGACGATCCAGAACGCGACTCTGCAACTCGGCAACGGCGGCACGACCGGCAACATCGCGGGCGATGTGTTGCTGGCAAACAACGGCGCTTTGTTCTTTTACCGCAGCACGGACATGACGCTTGCGGGCAACATCAGCGGCAACGGCACGGTCACGCAAAACGGTACGGGCAAGGTGACGCTGACCGGCACGAACAGCTACAGCGGAAACACCACGATCTTGTCCGGCACGCTGCAATTCGGCGACGCCGCCAACAACAAGGGCGGCGCGAACACGCTGGGCGGCAACATCAACGTAAACTTCGGAACGACGTTGGCGATACAAACACCCGCGACGGTGAGCGCCACGGGCAATGTCAATTTTCAGGACAACACAAAGCTGGACATCCTCACCGCCGCAAACGGCAGCACGTCGCTGGCGGCGAACGGTGTCAACATCAGCAGCATCAATGTCAGCTTGAATCTTTCCGGCATCGCCAGCGCGAACGGCGTGGATCAGGTGTTGATTGACAGCGCCAACGTCATCAACGGCGATTTCAGCGCGGTGACGGTGGGCGGGTTTAACGGCGTGGTGGATTACATGACGCTCAACACGCGCAAATCGGCGGATGGCAAGCAATATCTCGCCACTTACGATTTAAGCTGGACAGCGCATAACAACCTCGCGCACGGCACATTCACGCTGACCAATGCGACGGACAGTTTTGATGTCGGCGCGGCGCTGGGCGTTGAAACGGCGAACGGCGCGCTTTGGGACGGCAAAAGCCTGACCAAGCGCGGCTTGGGTACGCTGATTCTCTCTGCCACGAACACCTACACCGGCGCAACCGATGTGGAAGAGGGAACCTTGATCGTCAATGGTTCGATCACTTCCATTGCCACCATCGCCGATACCGCGCGGTTGGGCGGTGTCGGCACGGTGAGCGGGCTGGTGGTGCAGTCGGGCGGCACGGTTGCGCCGGGCAAGTCCATCGGCACGTTGAATGTGGTGGGCAATGTGAATTTCGCCCCGGGTTCGTTCTTTGATGTGGAGATTGATGCCAACAGCAACGCGGACAAGATCGCCGCCACCGGAGCCGCCACGCTGGACGGCACGGTGCGCGTGCTGGGCGGCGGCGCGGATGGCAGTACTTGGTCGCCTTCCACCATTTACACCATTTTGACCGCGAGCAGTTTGGGCGGCACCACATTTGCCGGTGTGCAGGATGATCTCGCCTTTCTTGATGCGAGCTTGAGTTACACCGCGACCGATGTGTTGCTCACCATGAAGCGCAACAATATCAGCTTTGCGAGCGCTGGCCGCACCCGCAACGAGCGCGGCGCGGGCGCGGGCGCGGAAAGTCTGGGCGCGGGCGCGTTGTTTGATGCCATGCTCAATCTCACCGAGCCGGAATCCCGCACGGCGTTCAACGCGCTTTCGGGCGAAGTTCACGCCTCCGCGCAAAGTGTGTTGGCGCAGGATAGCGGCTTTATGCGCGATGTGACGTTAGGCCGTTTGCGCGATGCTCGCGCGGGCGTGAAGCTGCCGGTCAAAGTCGCGCAATTGGGCGGCTGGCCGGAAATGTCGCCGGAGCGCGATCACGCGATCTGGGCGCATACCTTCGGTAGTTGGGGCAAGCTGGACGGCAACGGCAATGCGGCGGGTTTGAATCGCAGCATCGGCGGATTGCTGATCGGGGTGGATACTTTGGTCGCGGACAATGCCCGCGTGGGTTTTGTGGGCGGTTACAGTTATTCCAGCTTTGATGTGGGCGGCGGACGGCGTTCATCGGGTAACAGCGACAATTATTCCCTCGGCATTTACGGCGGCGCGAATTGGGGCAATCTCGCCCTGCGTTCCGGCGCGGCGTATAGCTGGCATAACGTGGAAACCAAACGCCATGTGAATGTGGGCGCGTTCGCCGACAGCCTCAAGGCGGATTACGACGCGGATACCATGCAAGTGTATGCGGAACTGGGTTATGCGATTCCCGGAACCGTGACCGTGGAACCCTACGCCAATCTCGCGTATGTCAACATCAACACCGACCGCTTCCGCGAAAAAGGCGGCGCGGCGGCGTTGCAGGTCAAGGGTTCGGACACGGACATGACCTTCGGAACATTGGGATTGCACCTGACCGGCGCGGCCTTCGGCAAAGCGAGTTTCAACGGAACTTTGGGCTGGAGACACGCCTTCGGCAACCAAACCCCGGAAAGCACGATGAACTTCATCGCAGGCGGAAATGCGTTCACCATCACGGGAACGCCCATCGCCAGAAACAGCGCGGTGGTGGACGCCGGACTGGATTTCGCGGTGTCGGAGAACGCGAATCTGGGCGTGACGTATAACGGGCAATTTGGGAGCGATGTAAGGGATAACGGGGTGAGGGTGAATTTTAGCTGGAGGTTTTAGGGGAGGTGCGGCGCGTTGCGCCGCGATTATCTTTACCCCCCCCTCTCCCCTACCCCTCTCCCACGAGGGGAGAGGGGTGCATCCCGCAAGATCACGCGCCACCTGCATAGTAGGATGCCACCCCTAGGGGATTCATTTCGGCAAGAGGGCGCAGACAAGCCCCTCGCCCCTTGTGGGAGAGGGGTGGGGGAGAGGGGGAAAGTAAAAAATCAAAAGCCGATTCATCGAATCGGCTTTTTCATCTTCATCAGGCGTCAACAAACTCCACGATTTCCAATCCGAATCCTGCCATGCTTGGCATTTTGCGGGGGCGGGCGAGGAGTTTCATGCGGGTTACGCCGAGGTCGCGCAGGATTTGGGCGCCTATGCCGTAGTCGCGTAGCGCGTGGGCGGGGCGGGGTTGGGTTTCGGGGAGTTGGATGCGTTCCAGCAGCGTCACGCCGTCTTCGTTGCGGCAGAGCAGGACGATCACGCCGGCTTCGACTTTTTGGATTGCTTCCATCGCGCGCGGCACGCTCCAGGCGTGGTTGCGGTTGTCGCTGTCGAGCAGGTCGAGCACGGAGACGGGTTCGTGCACGCGCACCAGTGTGTCGCTTGCGGCACGCGGATCGCCTTTGACGAGCGCGAGGTGGGTTTCGTCGCTGGTGCGGTCGCGGTAGGCGACGAGGCGGAATGCGCCGTGGGATGTGGTGATGGCGCGTTCCGCGGCGCGTTCGATCAGGGTTTCGGTGCGGCTGCGGTATTGGATGAGATCGGCGATTGCGCCTATGCGTAAATCGTGTTCGGCGGCGAAGCGGGTGAGGTCGGGCAGACGCGCCATGCTGCCGTCGTCGTTGAGGATTTCGCAGATGACGGAGGCGGGCTCGAGTCCGGCGAGCCGCGCGAGATCACAGCCCGCTTCGGTGTGTCCGGCGCGCACGAGCACGCCGTCGTTTTGCGCCATGAGCGGAAAGACGTGGCCGGGGCTGACGATATCCGTCGCTTGCGCGCCCGCGCGCACGGCGGCGCGTATGGTGAGCGCGCGGTCGGCAGCGGAGATGCCGGTGGTGATGCCGCTTGCGGCTTCAATGGAGGCGGTGAAATTGGTGCCGAGTTTCGCGCCGTTTTTTTCCACCATGCGCGAGAGGTGGAGTTGTTGGCAACGCGCTTCGGTGAGCGTGAGGCAGATGAGGCCGCGCCCGTGCGTGGCCATGAAGTTGATGTGTTCGGGCGTGATAAATTCGGCGGCGAGTACGAGGTCGCCTTCGTTTTCGCGGTCTTCCTCATCCACCAGCACGACCATGCGCCCCGCGCGGATGTCGTCCACGATGTCCTCGATCGGGCTGATTTCCAGCCCGGGATGGGCGCGTTCAAAACCGAGAAAAGCGGGATTGATGTCATTCATTTTGCGCGGCCTCCGTGGATGACGGCGTAGGCGGAATGGTTGTGTATGGATTCAAAATTTTCGCACTCGACCGTATAGCGGTCTATGCGCTTGTCCGCGTTGAGTCGGGCGGCCACGTCGCGCACCATGTCCTCGACGAATTTGGGATTGTCGTAGGCGTATTCGGTGACGTATTTTTCGTCGGGGCGCTTGAGCAATCCGTACAGCTCGCCGGAGGCTTCCTGCTCAACCACGCGGATGAGTTCTTCGATGGCGATGTCTTGGTTGACGCGCGCGGTGATGGTCACATGCGAGCGTTGGTTGTGCGCGCCATAGTCGGAAATTTTTTTGGAACACGGGCACAAGCTGGTCACGGGGATCAGCAGTTTGAGCGTGATCGCGCTCGCGCCTTGATGGATGTCGCCGATCAAACTCACTTCGTAATCCATGAGGCTGCGCGCGCCGGAAACCGGGGCGGATTTGCCCACAAAAAACGGGAAACGCATTTCGATGTGGCCGGTTTCGGTTTCCAGACGCTCGGCCATTTCTTGCAACATGAGACGGAAATGCGCGAGGGAAACGGGTTGTTCATTGAGGTTGAGTATCTCGATAAAGCGCGACATGTGCGTGCCTTTGAACTGCTCGGGCAGCGTGACGCTCATGTTGATCGTGGCGACCGTGTGTTGTAACGCGCCGCCGCTTTCCGGCACGCGGATGGGGTGGCGTATGCCTTTGATGCCGACCTGATCTATCGCGAGTCGGCGCGTATCGGGCGTGTTTTGCACATCCTCGACGGCGGGCAACGGAAACTCGATGGGTAAATTCATCTGCTCTCTTCTCAACGAAAAAGTGAAGGGGGTCGAACCGGCGCGCTAAACCGAGAAAAAGCGCGTCGGCTTGCAACGAAACCCGACCCCCTTCGCATATCCCGCCCTAAGGCGGGAGTGAGGAGACAAGCCGGGATGGCGCCCTTACCATGCGCCATCAAGACTTGCCGATATTATCGAATGGCAACATTCGATGCTCAATTCCAATTAGGGATTAATCCCTAGTGATTAGGAAATATCTCCCATCATTCGCACTTCAATCCCTTGATCCAGTGCCCATAAACGCCTTCCGCCACGCGGTTGAGCGCGGCGACGTTGGCTTCCAGTTCGCGCAGCATTTCATCCGGCGATTGCACCGAATCGGCGCTGGCGGCGGCTTCAACTTCCGCGGCATCGGCGCTCAACCATGCGCGCACCATCGCGGCGGTGGTTTCGATGTGGGATTGAAATGCGATGTGCGGACCAAGAACAAAAGCTTGATTGGCGCACCAGCGACTGCCGAGCACGCGCGTGGTTTGCGGCGGAATGCTGAAGGTCTGGTAATGCCACTGGAACGTGGTGAATCCGGCGCGATCGCCGAACCACGGACGCGCGGCCTCACCGCCTTCGATTCGCACTTCGTGCCAGCCCATTTCCTTGCAGTGGTTGTTGGTCACGCTTCCGCCCAGCGCGGTGGCGATGAATTGTCCGCCGAGACAGTGGCCGAGCAGCGGCACATCTTTTTGCACCGCTTCGCGCATCAGGGTTTGCAGTTGGGGTATCCACGGCAACGGGTCGTTGACGCTCATGGGGCCGCCCATCATCACCATGCCGGAAAATTCCGTGGTGTCGCGCGGCAGCGGGTCGCGCTGATCAATCCGCACCAGCTTCCAGGGGATGCCGTGTTTGGTCAGAAATTCGGCGCAATGTCCCGGCCCTTCGGTCGGGGAAAACTGGATGATGACGACGGGTTTCATAACGCTGATTGTCACGCTCCGCAAAAAAGACAGGAAGGGGCGACGCCTGCGATGTTGAACATTGCCGCGCGCGACGGGGATGAACAAGAATCCCCGCGCCCGTTACGCAATGTTCGCATAACGCCGCCCGCTTCCCAACCGACTTCCGTCGGAGAGATTGTTTGGCAACACCGCGCGAAATTTCAAGGCCGCGCGGCGCTGCCCCGGAGAAACATCAGAATCCGTTGACGCCCGGAATCCACTTGGTTCCGGCCAGCGGAATGCGCGCCATGGCCGCGGCTTCCAGCGTGAGCGCCACGAGGTCTTCGCGTTCCAGATGGTGCACATTGGATTTGCCGCAGGCGCGTGCCACGGTGGTGAGTTCCATGTTGAGGGTCTTGAGATAATTCTTGACCCGCTTGGCACCCACTTCCGGCTCCACGCGCTGTTCCAGAATCTCGTCCTGCGTGGTCACGCCGACCGGACATTTTCCGGTGTGGCAGTGATGGCAGAATCCGGGCGCGGTTCCGATCTTTTCATAATCTCCCGTCGCATCCAGATGCTGGCCTTTGTGCACATAGGTTTCGCTGTTGCAGCCGAGCGAGAACATCACGCCCTGACCGATGGCCACCGCGTCGGCACCCATCGCGAGCGCCTTCGCCACGTCGGCGCCGGTGCGGATGCCGCCGGAGACGATGAGTTGCACCTTGCCGCGCATGTTCATGTCCTCAAGCGCGTCCACCGCCTGCCGCAGCGCGGCCAGCGTGGGGATGCCGATGTGTTCGATGAACACGGTTTGCGTCGCGGCGGTTCCGCCTTGCATACCGTCCACCACGATCACGTCCGCGCCCGCATGAACGGCGAGCTTCACGTCGTTAAAGGTGCGGGTCGCGCCGATCTTGATGTAGATCGGTTTTTCCCAATCGGTAATTTCACGCAGCTCGGCCACCTTGATCGCGAGATCGTCCGGTCCCGTCCAATCCGGGTGACGACAGGCGGAACGCTGATCCACGCCGATCGGCAGGGTACGCATTCCGGCCACGCGCGCGGTCACTTTCTGGCCGAGCAACATGCCGCCGCCGCCGGGTTTCGCGCCCTGCCCGATCACGAGTTCGATCGCGTCGGCCTTGCGTAAATCGTCCGGGTTGAAACCATAACGCGAGGGCAGACACTGATACACCAGCGTCTTGGAGGACTGGCGTTCTTCCGGCGTCATGCCGCCGTCGCCGGTGGTGGTGGTCGTGCCGAGTTCGGTCGCGGCGCGGCCAAGCGCCTCCTTGATATTGGCGGAAAGCGCGCCGAAGCTCATGCCCGCGATGGTGATGGGGATCGCCAGTTCAATCGGTTTTTTGGCGAAGCGCGTGCCGAGTATGGTCTTGGTCACGCATTTTTCGCGGTAACCTTCCAGCGGGTAGCGCGATGCCGAACCCGCGAGGAACGTCAGATCATCAAAATTGGGCACGCGGCGTTTTGCGCCGAGACCGCGGATTTCGTACAAGCCCGTCGCCGAGGCGCGATGGATGTAGTCAATCACCTTCCGGTCAAAACCGGCACTTTCTTCTCTGGATAAATTTTTGCTCACAATCATGACTCCTTAGTATTCCTGGTTCGCGTCAGCGTTCCAGTTGTAGAGGCTCTTGGCCGAAGCGACGCGCTTGAACTCTTTGGGATCGTGCTTGAATCCCGCGCGACCCAACAGCTCCTTCACCGCGGCGTAATCGGCATCGGTCATTTTCTCCTCGCGGGCATCCGCGCCCAGCGATTTGATTTTGCCGCGCACATAGATCACCGCTTCATACAGCGAATCGCCGAGGCCGTCGCCCGCGTCGCCGCAGACCACGAGACGACCGGCTTGCGCCATGAAGCAGGAGAAATTGCCCACGTTGCCGCCGACGACGATATCTATGCCCTTCATCGAAATACCGCAACGCAACGAGGCGTCTTCCTCGATAATCAGCGTGCCGCCGTGGCCGGATGCGCCCGCGGATTCGGAGGCGAAGCCCTTCACGCGCACGCTGCCGGACATCATGTTTTCCGCGACGCCCCAGCCCACGTTGCCGTGTACCGTGATGTTGGCGTGCTTGTTCATGCCGCCGACGTAGTAGCCGCCGTGCCCCTGAATATCAATATCCACCGGGCAATCCATGCCTGCCGCGATGCTGTGCATACCGTCGGGATTCAGGATTTCCAGTTTCTTGGCATCCTTCTTCTTCGGCAGCTCCTTGTGCAGATACTGGTTCAGCTCGCGCACGCTGATCTTGTGCAGGTCTAGACTTTCCATATGTAAAGTTCCTCTGGCATCGGTTCATAAATTTTCGCGTTCTTCACGTCCGGCAATTTCGCCAGCGAGCGGAACTCGGACGCGATCGCGACATAATCGTCGTGCTCGGCCACCACTGCGGGCTTGCACGCGAACGGGTCGCGCACCAGCGCCAACTGATCCTTGGTTCCCATGAGCAGGGTGAAAAATCCGTCCAGCTCCTCGAAACCTTTTTGCAGCGCGGTGTGCAGATCGTCGCCTTCGCGCATACGCCATTCGAGGAAACGGCAGGCCGCCTCGGTGTCGTTGTCGGTCTCGAAGGCGATGCCCTGATGTTGCAACATGCGGCGCAGGCTGTTGGGGTTGGACAGCGAGCCGTTGTGCACGAGACACCAGTCTTCGCCCGCGGTGAACGGGTGGGCGTGCGCGGGCGTCACGGCGGATTCGGTCGCCATGCGGGTGTGGCCGACCAGATGCGTGCCGGACATTTTTTCAAAGCCGTAGCGATCCGCGACTTCCGCCGGGGTTCCGGTGTCCTTGTAAACGTCCATGAGCTGGCCGACGGACAAAAGATGCACGTTGGGATAGTGCTCCTTGAGCCAGACCTTGACCGTGTTCGGCTCAAGATTGGTGGTCAGCACCGCGTGGTTGACCTTGACATCAATCTTGGCCTGACTGCCGAGATGCGTCGTGAAATCATGGCCGAGTTTGTGCCAGTTGAAATCCTCGTCCGCGGCATAGAGGCTGAATTTGCGGCTGTCCTTGTTCGCCGACTCGCTGAAAATCGCGAGACCGGCGGAGTCGGGGCCGCGTTCTGTCATGCCGATCAGCATCGGCATCATCAGCTCCCCGATCACGGGGCGCAGCTTGGGATTTTTTACAAGTAATCCTACGATTCCACACATAGTGTTTGCTCCTTCTTCGTTTGGCCTGTGCAGGCCGATCAATAAAATTCAACGTAACGGTTGATTTCCCAGTCGGAAACGTGGCGCATGTAATCCACCCATTCCATATTCTTGAGCATGAGAAACTCCGAGGAAAGTCCGTCGCCCAGCGCGTCGCGGACTACCTTGTCGTTTTCCAGCGCAAGCAATGCTTCGTGCAGGTTTTGCGGCAGAATGCCGATCTTTTTCTTCTTGAGTTCCGCCGGGCTGAGATCGTACAGATTGATGTCGTGCCCCTGCCCCGGATCCAGCTCGCGCTCGATGCCGTCGAGACCGGCGGCAATGCAGACGGCGGCGGTGAGATACGGATTGCACGCCGTATCCGGCAGGCGCATCTCGATGCGGCCATAGGGAATGCGTACCATGGTCGAGCGGTTGTTCAGGCCGTAGGTGATGTAAGCCGGTGCCCAGGTGAAACCGGAAAGCGAGCGACCGACCACCAGACGTTTGTACGAGTTGACCGTGGGCGCGGCAAGCGCGCAGATCGCCGGAGCGTGCGCCAGAATACCGGCCATGAAGTGGCGCGCGAGCTTGGAAAGCCCCATGCCGCTCGGATCCTTGTCGTCCTGGAACAGGTTTTTCTTGCCGTCGCCGATGGACATGTGCAGGTGCATTCCGTTGCCGGGGCGGTTGCTGAACGGCTTGGGCATGAACGAGCAGATCATGCCCATTTCATTGGCGATCTCGCTCGCGCCCATCTTGAACATGATGAAATCGTCCGCGCTCTTCAGGCAATCGGCGTAGGTGTAATTGATCTCGAACTGACCATTCGCATCTTCGTGGTCAATTTGATAGACATCCATGCCCACCGCTTGCAGCGATTCGGTGAGACGTTCCAGAAAGGCTGCCTGGCGCGTGATGCCCTTGTAGTCGTAGCAGGGTTTTTGCAATGTGTCGGTTTCGTCGAACGGATGCAGCGCGCCGTTCTCGTCCTTGTGCAGCAGCGAGAACTCGGGTTCGAGGCCGGTGTAGAGCGTCCAGCCGTGCTTGGCGAGACGCGCGATCTGCTTTTTGAGCACAACGCGGGAATCGTATTCATAAGGCTTGCCGTTGACATGCCCGTCACAAATGATGCGCGCGTAACCCGGTTGCCAAGGCACCAGACTCAACGTGGAAAGATCGCCCACGGCCATGTAGTCATACGCGAAGTTCGGAGCGATGCCCATGCCCCAGATCGCGCCGCCCGCGAAGCCCGCGCCGTCTTTCAGGATATCCTCAAGATGGTTGGCGGGAACGGTCTTGACCTTCGCCACGCCGTGAATATCAACGAACTGCGCCAAAATGTATTTGACGTTGTTGTCCTTCAGAAATTTCTTTGCTTCAGCCACTGTTTTCATAGTGTATCTTCCTCCTAAAAAGTTAACCGCGCGCCTTAAGGCATTTCCTTGAAATGACAGGAAAGCCCGACCGCCCCACCTCCGAACTCTTCGGCAATCTTCAACAGCGTATCCCACAGGTACGGGCTGTAAGTGCCGTCGCACCAAAGTCGGAACACATCTTCGCCGTTGAATTTCTGCCTCAGTACGGTGGCCGAAATCCCGGCCATTTGCGTCATCACGAGCTTGCCGGGCAACAGCGCCCCGTCGCGCAGGTCAATCGCGCAAATTTCCGAAAAAAGTTCCCGCACATGACTGCCGCTCAACATCAGCGCGGCATCATTGCGCCGGATTTTGTACACGCCGTAGGCTTCGGGCATCACCGCCCCGTCCAGCGCCGCGCACAATTTTCCCTCAAGCTGGTCTTCCACCAGAAACTCGCCGTTGCCCAGTCGCAGCACCAGCGAATCGCCCTGCTGCACCCATGAGTTCGGGTCGGGAATCTCAACCTTGTTTTCCTTGAGCCACTGCACCACATTGCGTCCCTTGACGCCAAAACGCGGGAAGCAGCTCACATCGCAAATGCCGAGACTGGCTTTGCGCTTGTGTTCAATTTCGGCGCTTGAAAATTCGAGCGGAATTTCCATGCCGTGCGCCACCGTCATCTTCGGGGTGAGGCGCTGTTGCGCGAACGCAATCGGTGTTTGCTGGCGCGCCGTAGTCATGCCTGATCTCCTTTGCTGCTCTTGATGAATGGCGTTTTCACCACCGTGGCGTCCACCATCGCGCCGCTGTCCGCGCGCACCTGAAAGCGCGAGCCGGGCGCGACATCGGCGGGATCAACATAGGCGAAACCGATCACACGACCCGCCGAACGGCTGTACGCGATGCTGGTGACGCGCCCTTTGATTTCCCCGGCGGCGTTGATGACGAGGTTGCATTCCTGCGGCATTTCACCGCTGTAACCTTCGTCCAGCACATAGGGAACGAGCCGCTTGGTGACACTGCGCTTGGCGATGATCTTGAGGCTGCGCTGGCCGACGAAGAACGGCTTGCCCATACGCAGCGCCCATTCCGCGCCGATTTCAAACGGATTGGTGAGGCCGTCGGTGTCGTGGCTCACAAGATGGTTGCCCATTTCGAGCCGCAGCAAACGCTGCGCGTCGGTTCCGAACGGACGCAAACCTTCCTGCGCCCCGGCCTCCATGATGGCCTCCCACACGCCGCGCGCCTGCGGCGCGGGAACGTGGATTTCATACGCCTGATCGGCGACGAAATTCACGCGCAGCACACGCGCCGTCACTCCGGCGATTTTGGCTTCCATGAAGTGCGACGCGGGGAGCGCCTTTTCGGAAATGTCGTCGGAAGTCAGCTTGGACAAAATCCTGCAAGCGTTCGGCCCGGCCAGATTCATCGCGGCATATGCGCCCGTGACGTTGATGAGCCACACATTGAGTTGCCACTTTTGCAGCCAACGCTGCATCTCGCGATAAACGGCGGCGGCATTGGCGGTGTTGGTGGAAACATAGAATTTGTCGTCGGCGATGCGCGCGGCCACGCCGTCGTCCACCACCACGCCGGCTTCGTCAAGCAGAAGCGCGAAACGGATTTCGCCGACCTTCTGGCTGCCGTAGCTGCCGGTGTAAAAACGCTCAAGAAAGTGCGAAGCATCCGGCCCGCAGATTTCGATTTTGCCGAGCGTGCTCGCGTCTATCATGCCCGCCGCGGTACGCACGCTCATCGCCTCGTCCTGCACGATGTCCTGCGCCGACATGCCGGGTTTCGCGTAATACGCGGGGCGCACCCACACGCCGCCTTCGCTCATCACCGCGCCCGCCGCTTCGTGCCACGCGTGCATCGCGGTCAGGCGGTGCGGATGGAAGCTGCGCCCGCCGAGATGACCGATCGGAGTCGGGTGGAAGAAGGGTCGCGCGGTGGTCGTACCGATTTTTTCCGGCGCGACGCCGCGGATGCGCGCGAGAATGCGGATCGCGTTCATGTTGGAATGCTTGCCCTGGCTCGGCCCCATGCCCACCGTGGTGAAACGCTTCATCAACTCGATGTTGTCGAAACCTTCCTTCGCGGCGTTGATGAAATCCTTGACCTGCAAATCCTCGTCGAAATCAACGAAGTTTTTCCCGTTCGGATGCGGAACCACCGGATAGGGATGGCTGGGGGAAGATTCGGAATGCGCGGCGACTTCCACGGCAGGCGCGTCCATGCCGAGATGACGCATGGCTTCCGCAACCGCGCGCGCGCCGTCGCGCATACGCTCTTCGAGTTTGTAAACGCCGTTCACCTTGCCCGCGGCGAACACGCCTTGGGGCAGACGCTCGGGGACGAACTGATGCACGTTTCCATCGTAGCGCATCGCGGTTCCGGCCTGATACAGCAGCGCGGCGGCGGGTGCCCAGCCAGCACACATCGCCACGCCGTCGCATTCGATGGTTTCAATGTTGGCGGTGTCGGCCTCGGCGGTTTTTTCGTCGTAGGCGCATACGCTGACACCGCGCACGCCCATGTTTCCGGATTGCGGCAAGGCTTCGTAAACGCAGCTTCCCTTGCGGATCGCCACGCCTTTGCGCGCGACTTCGGCGGCGAGCGCGCTGCTTTCGCCGTCGGCGCGCAGATCAACAACCGCGTTCACCTTGATGCCCGCTTGCAGCAAATCAAGCGCGACACGATAGCCGTGCGCGTTGGCGGTGACCACCACGCCGCTGCTGAACGGTTTGACCGCGTAGCGATAAATCAGACGTTGCGCGGCGGAACCCAGCATCACGCCCGGCAGATCGTTGTTGCGGAATACCGGCGGCTGCTCGAACACGCCGCTCGCGACGATCACGGCGCGGGCGCGCACCTTGACGATGCCGTCCGCGCGCACGATGGGCACGAAATGGTCGGCGTAATAACCGGCGGCATACGCGCCCGTTATCAGCGTGATGTTGGGATGTTGCGCGACCTGCGCCATGAGTTCCTGCAACTGGCTCAACGGCTCGGGCGACCCGGCGCGGTCATAGGTCAGGCTGCCGCCCGCCTGCGCGTTTTCATCGGCGACGACCACTTCGAGTCCGCTCTGCGCGGCGACGATGGCGGCGGTTAATCCCGCAGGTCCCGCGCCGACCACGAGCAGATCGCAGTGACGGTGCGTTTTGCGCTTGAGAATGCGCGGATAGTTGAAATTCACCACGCCCAGACCCGCAGCCTTGCGGATGATGTTTTCCCAGAAGGGGAACAAGCTCTTGGGCGTGTGGAATGCCTTGTAATAAAACCCGACCGGCAGCAGCTTGGCGAGCTTGTCCATGTAGCGGTTTCTGTCGTTTTTGACGCCGCCTTCGGTGTTCACCGCGGCGAGCTTCATGCCCGCTTTCACGGCCACCACATCGCCGCGCATGTTGGTATCCACGGTGTCCGTCATCATCACGTTGACGTCGTGGTTGGCGAGACTGAGCACGCCGCGCGGACGGTGATATTTGAAACTGCGACCCAGAATATGTTCGTTGCCCGCCCACAAGGCGCTGCTGATGGTGTCGCCCTCAAATCCCTCGAAGCTCATGCCTTCAAAGGTAAATTTGACCGGCTTGCTGCGATTGATCCATTCGCCGTTTTGTTTCGGCAGCCGCATACTCATTGCTTGTCCTCCTGACCATACAGATAAGTGCGCGCCACTTCATCCCGCATGGTGTCTCGTTCGGCGATAAACCACGTTCCGCTGGGGCCGTGATACCACCACTCTTTTTTCATTCCCGGCGCGCCGTTGCGATGATGCACATAGCCCGCCCATTCCTGATCGGAACAGGTGTTGGGGTCGGGCATTTCGCGCACTTCCCCGCCGAACACAAATTCGCTCAGCGGCCGCACCCCGTTCACAGGACATTTCAACAATTTCATTGCTTGGTTCCTCTCAATGACCCACCGAAGCGGCGCCTTTTTCCCCGGTCAGCTCGTACTCTTCAAAGCGCGAGAGACGGAAGGAATGAATCAACTCGGGCGCTTTGTCGTTCGCGATGGTCTCTGCCATGCTCTTGCCGCTGATCGGCGTCGCCTTGAATCCCCATGTGCCCCAGCCCGCGTCCAGATAAAAACCATCCACCGGCGTTTTGCCCATGATGGGCGCGAAGTCGGGCGTGATATCCGCCATGCCCGCCCACTGGCGCACGATCTTGATGTTGGAAAGAAAGGGGAACATGTCGAGAATGTGCGAAGTCAGCCCTTCCACGAAATCAAGCGAGGAACGCGTGGAATGCACTTCGTAAGGATCGAGCGACGATCCCATGACCAACTCGCCGCGCGAGGATTGGCTCACATAAACATGCAGACTGCCGGAAACCAATATGGTATCCAGCCACGGTTTCATCGGCTCGCTCACGCAGGCTTGCAGCGGCTGAATGACGATGGGCGTTTGCACATCCACCATCTTGCACACGCGCGGCGTGAAACCGGCGACGGCGGACAACACCTTGTTGGTGGCGATATAACCGCGGCTGGTATGCACACCCCTGACCTTGCCGCCCTGCACATCAATGCCGGTCACTTCGGTATTCTGATAAATCTCCACGCCGCGCTGATCCGCGCCGCGCGCATAACCCCAAGCCACCGCATCGTGCCGCGCGACCGAGCCGGGCGCGTGATACAGCGCGCCGTGTATGGGCGCCTGACCGCTGCAACTGATGTCGAGCTGCGGACAGGCTTTGGAAATTTCATCCGGACCGACGACATAACTTTCCACGCCGACATGCTTGTTGACCTCGGCGCGCCAGCGCATCGTCCGCATTGCGGATTCGGTATGCGCGAGCGTGAAATGGCCGCGCGTGGAATAAAACAGGTTGAGGTTGAGATCCTGCGAAAGATCCTCGAACAATTTCACGCTGGCATTGTAGAAATTGACGCCTTCGGGCGTGAGGTAGTTGGAACGCACAATGGTGGTATTGCGACCCGTGTTGCCGCCGCCGATATACCCGCGCTCCAGCACGGCCACATTGGTGATGCCGTGATCCTTGGCGAGATAATAAGCCGCCGCGAGACCGTGTCCGCCACCACCGATGATGACGACATCGTAGCTGTCCTTCGGCTTTTCGCACGCCCGGAAAAAGCGCGGAGCCGGATGCTCGCGGCTGAGGGCATACTTAAGTAATCTCAGAGGCATTTCAACTCCCTAAAATAAATTAAAGTCGTCTCGCCGTGAAAATAAAAGTTGTCTGGTCGCGATTAGCTATAGACAACTTTTGTTACTCACATGAAACAAGTTAGGCGTATTTATCCATACGCCCATCGGCCTGTCAATCACCTTTTTAATTTTTAAGAATCCGATAACGAAAAACGGCGCGAAAAACACCCCGAACAAGCAAAAATTACTCCCTCGCACCCAACATGCCCCACCCCCGGCCTCGCCAGATTTATCAAGGCTCGCGCGGCTCTGCCACTGCGTTTCATGGCCGCAGGAAAAGCCGCCATCTACCACTTAAGTATTACTACTTCATGTATAGAAAAAACCGAACCAGCCCCGCCAAATTTTCACCCGTATTTTCACGCAAAATTCCCGGTTTTATTTTCAATATTTTTGTGCGGCGGGGGCTTATGTAAATGGGGAAATTGCTTGGGATTCCAAAACTTGGTTTTGGAGCTTTTGGATGAGCCGGATGACTCATCAGAAATGGCTTTATCGCAGCTTAACCTAGCAAGCGTGCTGTTTTCGGATCATAGCTTACATGGGTGATTGAGCCATCCTGAATGCGGCGAACCGCCTCATCAATGACATGGAGCGGCACAAGAAACCACTCCCTCGGTTTGACCGGATGGCCGAAACGATCCTGTATCGTCACATCAATCTGCGCCGCACCGAACAGGCGGTGGAAGATATTTTCCAGTTTGACGCGACTGATATTGTGCAACGTGTAAGTCGCCACGACCTCAACGCTCGCCAACAAATATGTCGCATCCTGCGCGGCGTTGGCGATGCGTGTTTCGACCTTGCCACCGGTCACGCCGATCTTGTGGATCAGCTCGCGGTGTTCGGCAATGAATGGCTCATTGGACAAACTACGCAGTACATAAATCGTTCCGCTTGCGATGTCGTCGGGTTCTGCCGTATCGCCGAACAGCGCACCGTGGGCAATTTCTTTTTTGATTAACCGCCGTCCGACCGGCGCATCGTCATAACGGCGATAAAGCGCGCGCGCCAGCGAGTTCATCAACAAACGACTTTCTGTTCCATTGTCGAAAACCACGCGCAAACGCGGATTTTCCCGGCCATCCTTTGTCTCACCGTCCTCGCCCATTTCGGCGACATAAGCAATCTGCCCGCCCACCACAAAAAAGTTACCCAGTTCAATGCTGGCATCCTTGCCAAAGGGTTTGGTAAACCATGTCTCTTCTTTCAAACCAATAGCAGCCTCATCAAGCAAGGGCTTGAAGCAGTCAAAATCCACACACTTTTCACGGTTGGCGATTTCCTCCGCCGCCTGTATTTCGGCTCGGGAACGGACATGGCGCAGTTCTGTGATGTCGTCCGCAGTAGCAGCATCAACACCCAGTTGCGCCAGTAGCTCGTCATCGCTGATGTCGGCAGTGGTGTCAGGCAAAGCCGGTTCCGCACCCGACAAAAGTCTTTGGTGATCGAACGATGCGAGCAGGATTCGGCAATCGCCCTGCTCGCGCAAACGGTCGAGCCGAACGGCATAGAGTCGCTCGAAAATATCCCGATCTTCGCCGTGTTGCGGAGCGCGGCCATGTTCATCAACAAAACGCTGGATGTCTTCAAAACCCGCGATAACGCGCTCTTCACGCGGCGTCCGGGCGGCGTCTTTCTTGGCTTCAATCTCCACGCCCAAATCAGCCAGCAGCGCGTCGTCCTCGTCAGTGAAATCTTTATGCGCCACGACGCTCGGCCTCCGCCTTCATCCGCGCAAGATAGGCAACACCTTCGGCCATGCGCCTTTCCCAAGGGTCGGAGGCTGTCATGGCAGGCAGGCGTCCTCGCTCCTGTTTAAACTTCAATGCGCGCTTTGCCAGATCGCGCGCGTCTTCCGGCGTCAGTGCCACGCGCTTGCCGGAAATGACGGCGGCAACCTGCCGCAAACTCTCCTCGGTCATCGCCTTGGAAAGAATCGCATAGGCTTCGCCGAAGGGGTTGATGCGGTCAATTAAATCAATGTTCAGATCACGCACATCCATGGCGAATTTACGCACACCGTCAATCAGCGCGGTATTCGCCCCCGCCTCGCCATCATCGCCGCCCAGCGCAAGCTGCTTGGCCTGCTGCGTGAGATTGAGCGCGGCGATGGCGTGCTGACGCACGGCTTCCTGATCTTCTTCATTCAATTCAGGGTATTTGTCGCGGATGATCTTGCCCATGCGCGCAATGGTCAGTTCCTCCGGCACCAGTTCCTCATCAAACAGACCGCGCTCGATACTCGTTTTGTCCTGCACGAACGCGGCGATCACCTCGTTCAAATCCTGCTGACAAATGCGCGTAGCCTCCTCGCTTTTGGGTTCGGCCAGCCCGTTGATTTCGATCTGGAACTGCCCCGTTTCGTGATTGAAACCGACATTGCACTGGCCGGGTTGATAACCGCTGTCGCCATAGTCAAAGCCTTCCGTGGCGGCATTCGCCGGGTTCTTGGCGCGGAACTCAAAGCGCGGCGCAAGCACCTGCTCCATCAACAAACTGGCGGCGATGGCCTTCAAGGTATCGTTGACCGCTTCCGTCACGGCTTGCGCGGTGGCATCCGGTTCGGCAATCAAATTGGTAAAGCGCGCAGAAGTTTTACCCGGCGCGTCGCGTGTGGCGCGGCCAATAATCTGCACGATCTCGGTCAGGCTGGAGCGATAACCCACCGTCAGCGCATGTTCGCACCAAATCCAGTCGAAACCCTCTTTCGCCATGCCCAACGCGATGATGATGTCCACATAATCGCGGTTATCTTTTTGCGTGGAATCTTTCAGTGCGGCAGCAACCCGGTCACGCTTGGCGGGGTCGTCGTCCACCAGATCGGCAATCCGCAGCACGCGACCATCCGCCATCTTGACCAACTGAAAGCCGGTCGCCGGGTCAGCGCCCTGCCACTCGCCCAGCGCCTCGATGATGTGCTCCACTTCCTTGTATTTATCCTGCGTGCTCTCGCGTGAATTGACGTTGGGAATGTGGAGTATGGTTTTCCGCGCCGGGTCGAGCACTTGCAAAATACTGTCGGCGTAAGAACCGGAATAGAAAAAATAACCAATGTCGAGCCGCTTGAGATATTCGTAACCGTTCAACTGCTCATAATAGGTATAGGTGACGTGCTTGAATTTCTCTTCATCCTGCGGCGCCAGCACCGCTTCGGCATCGCCGCGAAAATAAGAGCCGGTCATGGCGACGATATGCGCCTTGTCGCGGGCGATGAACTGGCCGAGATGCAAGCCCAGCTTGTTATCCGGGTTGGCCGAAACATGGTGAAACTCATCCACCGCAATCAGCCGGTCATCGAATGATTCGACACCAAATTTATCCACCGCGAAGCGGAACGTGGCATGAGTGCAAACCAGCACCTTGTCGCCGCTCGCCAGAAAATTGCCGACCGCATTGACCTTGCCGCCATCCGTCCCCGGCGCATCGCACAAATTCCATTTTGGCTCCACCCGCCAATCCGCCCAAAAACCAAACTGGCTCAACGGCTCGTCATGAAAACTCGCGCCTATGGTTTTTTCCGGCACCACGATGATCGCCTGCTTCAAACCTTGATGGGCGAGCTTGTCCAGCGCAATGAACATCAACGCCCGCGACTTGCCCGACGCGGGCGGCGATTTGATGAGCAAATACTGCTCGCCACGCCGGGCATAAACCCGCTCCTGCATCGGGCGCATCCCGTAAACATTGGCTCTGGTCGAAGCGCCGGTGCGGGCGTAGGAGACGGAGACGGAGGGGATGGTACGGATAGAGTTAGGCATGAATGATTCCATTTAGTTATGCTCGGATGAGGCATCCAATTCTTGCTCGCCTTGCATCAGCAATTGCACCAGCGGCTCATTAACGAAGTATAAATGCTTGCCCTGGCTTTGCTCCCGCACAATTCCCGCTTGAGCCAGTTGGCGCAAATAACGAGCGGCTGTTTGTCGAGTCACGCCTAGATCACGCTGCACAAACTCAATGCGGGTATAGGGATGCCGGAACAGATTGTTAAGCAAATCCTGCGTGTATAGATTGGGTGTTTCCTCACGAAGTCGGCGCTTTGTTGTTACCATCAAATCGCGCATTCCGCCGACCAGTTGCACCGTTTGCTGTGCAGTTTGGCTCACCGCATTCAGCATGAACAACACCCACGCCTGCCAGCTTGCCACATTTGCGGCAGCATCATTTGACGTGTCACGCACCGCTTGCAACAAGCGATAATAATCCCCCTTCTTCTGGTTGATATGGCGTGACAGATACAACACCGGCGCATCCAGCAAACCCGCATGTACGAGATACAACACACACAAAATCCGCCCGATACGTCCATTGCCATCGCTGAATGGATGGATGCTTTCAAATTGATGGTGAATCAACGCCATTTTGATGATCGGGTCTAGCTCGCATAAGGCATCATCATTGATAAACTGCCCCAACACCTGCATGTGGGATTGCACTTGCTCGCCACTCTGCGGCGGCACGAACACCGTGGCACCGGTTTTTTCGTTTTTAAGTACGGTGCCGCCAGTGGTTCGGAAAGTTTCGCTGCTGTTCTTGAGCGACTGAAACAACGCAAGCAATGTGCCGTTGCTCAAAATCCCCTGCTGCTGGCGCATCATATTGAACCCGAGCATCAACGCCTCACGGTAACGTGACACCTCCTTGGCGGCAGACGACACCCACTCTGCAATATGCAAATCGGCCTGAAACAACTCGTCCTGTGTGGTGACATAACTTTCCACCGCCGAACTCGCCTTGGCCTCCTGCAAAACCAGGGTATTAATCAAGATAGCCTGATTAGGGATGCTCGCCGCATAACCCTTAAGCTCGGCCAAATGACGGTGTGCCGACACCAACGCCTTGAGCAATTCTGGCGTTTCAAAATTCACACCCGAAGGCGGAAGATCGGGGATAACGTAACTAGGCTGTAAAATCATTGAGAACCACACTGCTCATGTTCAAATTCTGGTCAGAATAGCACATGACCACAGTCTCATGTTACAAAAAATCCATTTTTTTAACATGAGAATGTGGTCATGTTAAGAATTTATCCGTGGCTAATCACTCTGCTGAAAAATAAATCCGCTCGTCCTGAAATTCTTGTCGAAGGATGAACGGACGTATGGTTGGCAATGCTGCCCTTCGATAGGCTCAGGGCGAACGGGGGTTTGTACTGATGTTGTCTTGCAAAACCGGCAAACAAATATTTTTAATGGTTTTAACAGCAGATTTTATCGCATCCGTAACTTCATTTTTATTAGGGGAAATACCCTCGTACATCTTGCGTTTAGCTTCCCTTGTGACTTCATCATCTATTCCGTCTCCACTGGTTGCATAGAATCCTGCAGCATTTCCCACTTCCCAAAACTGTTCAATCAGACTTTTTATCGCTTGCTCTAGCTCGCTGCTGAATAATGCTTGCGCCATTGGAAGGCATTGAATCAACGCTTCACGCTCGCCCTTTGTACTATCAAGCCTGCCGTAAAACACATAAGCTGTCACCAGTTGCTCTTTTGGCTGAATCAGGTCGTCTTGTTTTTTAAGTTCTTTTCTGGCGGTATCCTGCTCAAATATCGATATGAACATATTTCGCACACCCTTCAACGCTTGCTCGCCGTTGTAGGTCGCAGCCAAAATCCGCTCTGCGTGATTCATTTTTTTCTCAGTAATTTTTTGCTTATGCCACGTCTTAAATGCCCACAGGGCAGCAAAAGCACCCACGATCGTGCCAATGCCTTGCAGCATTGTTCCTGTCGCTACCCAATCTATTGCTACATTACATACCGTAAACATCAGGCTTTCCTCTGGTTTGTTTCTGTTCCTGCCGTCATCTCCGTATAAAGCGCAAACAGCTTTTCCAGCCGCTCGGTGTCGTTTTTGAAGCGGCGGCCTATGTAGATGCGCTCCAGCACTTCGTCGTTGCGCTCGTGGGCGTGGCGCAGGTTTTCGGGCATCTTGCCGGGGTCGTAGAGGTCGGCGATGGTGGCGGGGAAATGCACTTCGCGGGCGAGCAGGATGTTTTCGGCGCATT
>JAITWS010000004.1 GCA_031285185.1 Methylobacillus sp. | reverse complement strand
ATCTACAAAATTACTGAAATGGATGCCGATCACGTAGAGGCATGGAGCAAAGGCGGCGATAGTTCGGTCGGCAACTGTCAAATGCTCTGCATAACGCATAATCGCGCCAAGGGAAACCGTTAATAGGGCAAGCCGGAAATCTCGTCATTTGTTTTGCGCTCGCCGCACCGATTTCAAAATTCCGCGCAGGATGTTGACTTCTTCTTTTTCCAGTCGGGCGCGGGTGAAGAGGCGGCGCAGGCGGGGCATGAGACGTTTGGGGGTGGCGGGGTCGAGGAAGCCGGTGTGGGTGAGTGTTTCTTCGAGGTGGCGGTAGAAGCCTTCCATGTCGTCGTGGCTGGCGAGCGGGAAGGGCGCGTTTTCGGCGGAAATTTCGCCGAGCGCGGCGACGCGCAGTTCGTAGGCCATGACTTGCACGGCGGCGGCGAGGTTGAGCGAGGAGTATTCCGGGTTGGCGGGGATCATCGCGAGTTGGTGGCAGCGGATGAGTTCGTCGTTGGAAAGTCCGCTCATTTCCGTGCCGAATACGAGCGCGACGGGTTGCGTCGTGGCACGTTGCATGGCGTGTTCGGCGGCGGCGCGCGCGGGTGCGAGTTCGTGCGTCAGCTCGCGTTTGCGCGCGCTGAGTCCGATGGCGAAGGCGCAGCCGGTGAGCGCTTCTTCGAGTGAGTCGCACACGGTCGCGGCGGCGAGCACATCGGTCGCGCCGGAGGCCATTGCGTCGGCTTCGGCGTGCGGGAATTTTTTCGGGCGCACGAGGCGCAGATCGCGCAATCCCATGGTTTTCATCGCGCGCGCCGCAGCGCCGATATTGCCGGGGTGGCTGGTCTGGCAGAGCACGATGCGGATGCGGGCGAGCGCGTCGGGTTTGGAACTCATGGCGGGAGGCGGTAAAATGCGGGAAGTTAATTTTATCAGCTCTTTAAACTTTCCCCGTCGCGGGGTTCGGAAAAACATATATGCACCCCATGCTTACCATTGCCGTCAAGGCCGCGCGTCAGGCGGGCGCGATCATCAATCGCGCTTCGCTCGATCTGGGCGCGATCAAGATACACAGCAAAACCTATAACGACTTCGTGAGCGAAGTTGACCACGCTGCCGAGCGCGTGATTATCGAAACCTTGCTGGGCGCGTATCCTGACCATTCCATTCTGGCCGAGGAAAGCGGCGCGCGCGGCGACGGCGAAAATGTGTGGATCATAGATCCGCTCGACGGCACGACCAATTTTTTGCACGGCTTTCCGCAATACGCGGTTTCCATCGCGCTCAAGCAGCGCGGCCAGATCACGCAGGCCGTGATTTACGACCCCAATCGCAACGATCTTTTCACCGCCACACGCGGACGCGGCGCGTTTCTCAATGACCGCCGCATTCGCGTGAGCAATCGTTCGCGCTTGCAGGAGGCCATCATAGGCACAGGTTTTCCGTTCCGCGATTTCGCGCATCTCGACACCTTTTGCGCGATGTTCAAGGACATGATTAAAAAAACTTCCGGCGTGCGTCGTCCGGGCGCGGCGTCGCTTGATCTCGCCTATGTCGCCGCGGGCTGGTACGACGGTTTCTGGGAAATCGGCTTGTCGCAATGGGACATCGCCGCGGGCGGTTTGCTGATTCATGAAGCGGGCGGTCTCGTGGGTGATTTCGAGGGCAACGAAGGCTGGCTGGAAACCGGCAACATCGTCGGCGGCAATCCGAAAATATTCGCGCAAATCCTGCAAGTGCTCGCGCCGCATCTCACCGAAAATTTGCGTTCAAAAATCAAGGCGTGATTCCCCTTCTGTGAAGGGGTGGACGCGAAGCGGACGGGGTAGTTCAAAATAAAAATCGCCCCGCAGGGGCACATTGGATTGAAAGCGTTAAATTGAGGTGCGGCGCGTTGCGCCGCGATGTTGTTGTGAACTACCCCGTCGCCTTTGGCGCCACCCCTTCACGGAAGGGGAATTAAAACCAAGGCACCATCTTTGGTGGGGGCGATCTGCTTTTGTCTGACTTGGTTTCAGAACGATTCCGTAACCACGTCGTTGTATCAAACATGGAATAACAACATGAGCCAACCTGAAACCGAGAACCTCAAGCAACACACGCCCATGATGCGGCAGTATTTCGGCATCAAGGCGCAGTATCCCGACATGCTGCTGTTTTACCGCATGGGCGATTTTTACGAGATGTTCCACGACGACGCGGAGAAAGCCGCGCGTTTGCTCGGCATAACGCTTACCAAACGCGGCGCCAGCAACGGCGAACCGATTCGCATGGCGGGCGTGCCTTATCACTCGGTCGAGCAATATCTCGCCAAGCTCGTGGCGATGGGCGAGGCCGCCGTGATTTGCGAGCAGGTGGGCGATCCCAAATCCAAGGGGCCGATGGAGCGGCAGGTGACGCGCATCCTCACGCCCGGCACGTTGACGGACAGCGCCTTGCTGGACGACACGCGCGACAACGTGTTGCTGGCCTTGTGTCCGGGCGCGGAAAGTCTGGGGCTGGCGCGCGTCAATCTTTCCTCCGGCCAGTTCACGCTCAATGAAATCGCGCCGTCCCTGCTCGCGCAGGAATTGGAACGCATCGCGCCCGCCGAATTGCTGGTGCCGGATGATTACGCGCATGAGGCGATTGATCTCGCCAAATGTCCGAAGAAGCGGCTGGCCGCGTGGCAATTCGATCTCGAATCCGCCACGCAGACACTCACCAAACAATTCAACACGCACGATCTGGGCGGCTTTGGCTGCGCGGATATGCAGCCCGCGATCGCCGCCGCCGGAGCGTTGCTGGATTACGTCAAGCACACCCAGCGCACCGCGTTGCCGCATATTCTCGGCATTTCGGTCGAGCAGACCGGCGAATTTGTGCAGCTTGATGCCGCGACGCGCCGCAATCTCGAAATTGATTTCACGCTGCGCGGCGACCCCGCGCCCACGCTTTTTTCGCTGCTGGACAGCACGCGCACGGCGATGGGCGCGCGACTGTTGCGGCGCTGGCTGCATCATCCGCTGCGCGACCAGAACGCGGTGCGCGCGCGTCATGCCGCCGTCGCCGAATTGCTCGCGCAAGACCTGTATCCCGGCCTGCGCCACACACTGAATGCCATCGGCGACATCGAACGCATCACCGCGCGCATCGCGCTAAAAAGCGCCCGCCCGCGCGATCTTTCCGGTCTGCGCGACAGTCTGGGACAGTTGCCGCAACTGGGCAATGTGTTGCGCGACGCGACCGCCAAACGGCTGAAATCGCTCGCGCCGCGCGCGCCCGCCGACGTGCTTTCCCTGTTGCGTCGCGCGCTTCGCAACGAGCCTGCCGCCGTGCTGCGCGAAGGCGGCGTGATCGCGGCGGGTTACGATGCCGAACTCGACGAGCTGCGCGCGATTCAGGCCAACTGCGGCGAATTTCTGCTCAAGTTCGAAGCGGCGGAACGCAAGCGCACCAACCTCGCCAACATCAAGGTGGAATACAACAGCGTCCACGGTTTTTACATCGAGCTGCCCGCGAGTCAGGCGCAACACGCGCCGCCCGAATACCGCCGCCGCCAAACATTGAAAAACGCCGAGCGTTACATCACGCCGGAATTGAAAGAGTTCGAGGACAAGGTGCTCTCCGCCAACGAGCGCGCGCTGGCGCGGGAAAAAGCGTTGTACGATGCCCTGATCGAACAGTTGCTGCCGCATATCGCGGCATTGCAGACGACCGCCGCCGCCGTCGCCGAAATTGATGTGCTGTGCGCCTTTGCCGAACGCACGTGCGCGCTCGATTTCGTCGCGCCGGAATTCGCCGAAGAATCGGTGATCGAAATCATAGGCGGGCGTCATCCGGTCGTGGAGCAAATCGCGCAACCCTTCATCGCCAACGACACGCGGCTCGACGCGACGCGCCAATTGCTGCTCATCACCGGCCCCAATATGGGCGGCAAATCCACCTACATGCGCCAGACCGCGCTCATCACGCTGCTCGCCTATTGCGGCAGCTATGTCCCCGCGACCTCGGCGCGGCTCGGAAAAATAGACCGCATCTTCACGCGCATCGGCGCATCGGATGATCTCGCCGGAGGCCGCTCGACCTTCATGGTTGAGATGACCGAAACCGCGAACATTCTGCACAACGCCACCGCGCAAAGCCTCGTGCTGCTCGACGAAATCGGACGCGGAACCTCCACCTTCGACGGCCTCGCGCTCGCGTGGGCGTGCGCGCGCCATTTGCTGGAACGCAACCGCGCCTACACTTTATTTGCCACGCACTATTTCGAGTTGACGCGCCTGGCCGAAGAATACAAACAAGTCGCCAACGTGCATCTCGACGCGGTGGAACACGGCGAAGGCATCGTGTTTCTGCACAGCGTGGAAGAAGGCCCCGCCAGCCAAAGTTACGGCCTGCAAGTCGCGCAACTCGCCGGCGTGCCCAAATCCACCATCGCCGCCGCCCGCCGCCGCCTCGCGCAACTCGAACAACAAAGCGTCTCCACCACCCCCCAAGCCGACCTCTTCGCCGCCCCCCAACCGCCGATGGAACTCCCGCCGCATCCGATACTGGAAGCGCTGGACGACATCGAACCGGACGAACTCACGCCCAAACAAGCACTGGAAGCGTTGTACAAGTTGAAAAAGATGCGGGAATAAAAAAAGAGGCCGCGATGCGAGCTTGCGACTTATCCTGCGAGCTGCGGCGGGTCACTTCAAAAAAGCAAACAGAAAAAGTCCGACGGGAACCCAGAAAATCGCCGTATATTCCAGAGGAATAACGAAGAACAGGGTGTGCTGTTCCGTGAGCAGATCGAGTTTGCGATTCGGCGGGTGGTTGAGTTTTCGTCCCAACAACCAAAGCGCGATGCCGCACAGCGCCAAGGTCGCGCCGACGTACCAAGTGTGCGTTTTATTCCACCCGTCGCCGAGCGCGTAGTCCAGTCCGTAAGTGGCCAGAATGACCGCGCCTATGGGGAGCGCGATGCCGAGAATGCCCGCGCCGCGCCAGATGACAGCTGACATGAGAATGCGCCGCGATCAGTGGTGATGCCCGCCCGCGCCGTGCACATGACCGTGTTCGATTTCTTCCTTGGTCGCGGGGCGCACGCCGGTGACGGTGCATTTGAAATTCACGCGCTCGCCCGCCCAGGGGTGGTTGCCGTCCACCACGGCCTGGCCGTCTTCGATGTCGGTGATGGTGTAGAGCACCACGTCGCCGCTCGGGTCTTCGCCTTCAAATTGCATACCGACTTCGAGTTTGTCTGTCGGGAAGGCGCTCACGGGTTCGACCTGCACGAGTTCTTCGTCGTAATCGCCAAAAGCATCGGCGGGTTCAAGCACGAGCGTGAGCGTGTCGCCTTCTTTTTTGCCGTGCAATTCTTCTTCCACGCGCGGGAAAATGTTGTCGTAACCGCCATGCAGATAGCTTATGGGCGCAGAGGCGACTTCAAGGACATTGTCGTCCGTGTCGCGCAGTTCATAAGTGATCGAAACAACGGTATTCATTGCGATTTGCATGGAAGCTCCTTGATGATTTTCAAAATTTCGGCGGCATGGCTGGGCGGGATGACGCCGTATTCCACATGGCGCAGGACGCCTTCCTTGTCTATGATGAAGGTCGAACGCACGATGCCCATTTTTTTCACGCCGTCTTTTTCCTTTTCCTGCCAGACGCCGTATTTCTCGCACACCTTGCCGTCCTCGTCGGAAAGCAGATTCACAGCCAGCCCGTGCTCGTCGCGGAAACCCGCGTGACTCATGCAATCGTCGCGGCTGATGCCGAGCACAACCGCGTTGAGCGCATTGAACTCTTCCGCAAGATCGCTGAACTCGATCGCCTGCAACGTGCATCCCGGTGTGTTGTCCTTGGGATAAAAATAGAGCACCACCGTCTTGCCTTTGAATTTGGAGAGCTTGACCATCTCCATATCGGCATCGGGCAGGGTAAAGTCGGGCGCGGGCGATCCGGGGTGTAACATAAATTTCCGTCTGGACTAGGATGGATTCATTCTAACGTATAACCGAATTTCGGGTGACGTGTTTTGTGGTGATATGTTTTTGTCGCGCGAATAAGTCTTTCTCTCCGTCGCCGCTCTCCCTTCCCCGCGAGGAGCGATGGAGCTATCGCTTCTGCTATGATGACAGCATGAACAAAACCATTTTGGGCGGGCTGGGCGCGCGTCAGTTTATTGAGGAATACTGGCAGAAAAAACCGCTGCTGGTGCGTAATGCGTTTCCGGGGTTTGGCGGGATGTTGACGCCGAACGAGCTGGCGGGCTTGGCGTGCGAGGAGGACGCGCAATCGCGGTTGGTGTTGCACAGTCGCGGCAAGTGGGCGCTGGAGCAGGGGCCGTTTGCCGAGGAGCGGTTCGCGCGGTTGCCGGAGAAGGGTTGGGCGCTGCTGGTGCAGGGGGTGAACCATCATCTGCGCGAGGCGGATGAGTTGCTGCATGAGTTTGATTTCATTCCGCGCGCGCGGCTTGACGATTTGATGGTGAGTTTCGCGCCGGATGGCGGTGGCGTGGGGCCGCATTTTGATTCTTATGATGTGTTTTTGTTGCAAGGGTCTGGGCAGCGGCTGTGGCGCGTAAGCGGGCAGGACGATATGACGCTGGTCCCTGATGCGCCGCTGCGGATACTCAAAAATTTCCGCACTGATGAGGAATGGCTGCTCAATCCCGGTGACATGCTTTATCTGCCGCCCAAACTCGCGCACTGGGGCATCGCGGTCGGCGATTGCATGACCTGGTCGGTCGGTTTTCGCGCGCCTTCCGCGCAGGAGTTAGCCACGCAATTTTTGGGATTCATGCAGGAGCGCGTGGCGTTGAGCGGCATGTATGCCGACCCCGATCTTGCGCCGCAAACGCATCCGGCGGAATTGGGCGGGCAAATGCAGGACAAGGTGGAGGCGATGTTGCGCGCCATGCGCTGGAGCCGCGACGATGTGGCCGATTTTCTCGGGTCATATCTCACCGAACCCAAGCCGCATATCGTGTTTGACACGCGTCGTTTGTCGGCGGAAAAATTCCGCGCGCAATTTGCGAAACAGGGCGTGCGGCTCGTGCTCAAAAGCCAGATGCTCTATCGCGGCGGGCGCGTGTTTATCAATGGGGAGGCGGTGGATATGCAGGGTGAATCGCAACGTTTGCTGATCGCGTTGGCGAATGATCGCAGCTTGCCGCCCGCGACCAATCTCCCCGAAAATTTGGCGGCGCTGCTGCATCAGTGGGCGCGCGCCGGATGGGTGGAATGATGGGCGAAATCGTCGGCGAACGTCAGATGTTTTCGGGCGAGCAGGAATATGAAGCGGCGCTGGATCGCGTGATAAGCGCGGCGCGAAAAACGCTGCATGTGTTCGACATTGATTTCACGCGCGGCGGCTGGGACAGCATGAAACGCTGCGAGCAACTTCAGGATTTTTTGCGGCAGCAATCCGTTTCGCAGCCCGAACCCGCGCTCGTCATCGCGCTGCACGACGTGGACTGGCTCGCGGCGCACTGCCCGCGCATCGTGAATCTGCTGCGCGTTTACAGCCACGCGATGACGATACGCCAGACCACGGAAGCGGCGCATGTCGCCGCCGATCCGTTCGTGATCGCCGATCAGCGGCATTACGCGCATCGTTTGTATTTCGAGCATCCGCGTTCCGTGCTTGCGCTGGATGATCCCGGCGGCGCGTTGGTTCTGGAAGAGCGCTTTCAGGAAATTCTGGAAGCGTCATACTCCGCCGTCTCCACGATGACATTGGGTTTGTGATGCGAATTTACATCGGATTGTTGACGCTCCTGTTCTGCGTTTCCGCATTCGCGGAAAACCAGTTCAAGATCATCACGCTGCAACACCGTTTCGGCGAGGATTTGCTGCCCGTGCTGCAACCCATGGCCGGGGCAGGC
>JAITWS010000131.1 GCA_031285185.1 Methylobacillus sp. | reverse complement strand
CATGCAAAAAGTTTTTGCCGTCCACGAGTTCCAGCGATTCGACGATGCGCTGCTGCAAGTGGGTGAAGTAATCAATGATGGGGCGGGTGTCCATGAGTCAAACAATCTCCATGCGAATTTGATTTCCCTTTGGTGAAAGGGCGCAGGGGCGGGTTTTAAACCCGCCCGACAACAAAAATGTGATGCGTAAACGCCGCTTCCTGTTTCGGCGTTTTCAATCTGTCGCGCCCCTGCGGGCGATTATATTGCGCGGGCAGGTTTGAAACCCGCTCCTACGCCAATCTTCTCCCCCATTACTTCCGCACAATTTTCCCGCTGACCAAATCCTGTATCGTCGAAGGGCGGCGGCGGGTTCCGATTTTTCCGGGGATGACGAGCACGCGCTGACCGAACAGGCGGCGGCATTCTTCGGCGGTTTTGGCGGGTTTGCTGCCGCTCGGGTTTGCGCTGGTAGAGACGAGCGCCTGGTCAGTCGCGCGGCACAAGACCGCCGCGTCGCGGTGCGCGGTGACGCGGACAGCCACGGTGTTGTGATCGCCACGCAGCGCGGCGGGACAGGCGTTGGCGGCGGGGACGAGCCAGGTGTGCGGTCCCGGCCAGCGCGCGTTCATGCGCGTGACGAGCGCGGGCGCGAGCGTTTGCAGATACGGGCGCAGTTGCCGCGCGTTCGCCGCGATGAGGATGAGTCCTTTGGACGGGCTGCGTTTTTTGAGTTTGAGCACGCGCTTGATCGCGCGCGGATTCATCGGGTCGCACCCCAGGCCGTAGCAGGATTCGGTCGGGTAGGCGATCACGCCGCCGCGCTGCAAATGCTTGCGGATGCGCGCGACATCCATGTCAGCGCGGATTCACTTGATCGCCCGCCAGCCGATGTCGCGGCGCATCTGGCTGCCGTCGAAACGGATGTTTTCGGCGATGGCGTAGGCGCGGCTTTGCGCCTGTTTCACGGTGTCGCCCAGCGCCGTGGCGCACAGCACGCGGCCACCGCTCGTGACCGGCTGACCGTTTTCCATTTTTGTTCCGGCGTGGAACACATGCGTGTCCTGCACATCGCCGGGTAGGCCGGTGATCGCATCGCCCAGACGCGGCGCGTCGGGATAACCGGCGGAGGCCATGACCACGCCCAATGCGGTGCGGCGATCCCATTCGGCTTCGGTCTGATCCAGCGTGCCGTTGATCGCGTGTTCAAACAGACCGACGAGATCGCTCTTGAGGCGCAGCATGATGGGCTGGGTTTCCGGGTCGCCCATGCGACAGTTGAACTCCAGCGTTTTGGGATTGCCTTGCGCGTCTATCATCAGTCCCGCGTACAAAAATCCGGTGTAGCGTATGCCGTCCTTCGCCATGCCTTGCAAGGTCGGGCGGATGATCTCGCGCATGACGCGGGCGTGCAGCTCGGGCGTGACGATGGGCGCGGGTGAGTAAGCGCCCATGCCGCCGGTGTTGGGACCGCGGTCGCCGTCCAGCAGACGTTTGTGATCCTGACTGGTGGCGAGCGGCAGCGCGTGTTCGCCATCGCACATCACAATGAAGCTCGCCTCCTCGCCCGCGAGAAACTCCTCGATCACCACGCGCGCTCCGGCTGCGCCCAGCTTGTTGTCGGCGAGCATCATGGCGATCGCGTCGTGCGCTTCGGTTTCGTTCATCGCCACCACCACACCTTTTCCGGCGGCCAATCCGTCGGCCTTGATGACGATGGGCGCGCCCTGCACCGTGACGTAATCATGCGCGGCGGCGGCATCGGTAAAGCTCGCATAGGCGGCGGTGGGAATGCCGTGGCGCTGCATGAACGCCTTGGCGAAATCCTTGGAACTTTCCAGTTGCGCGGCGGCTTTTGTCGGCCCGAAAATTTTCAGACCGGCATCGTGGAACGCATCCACCACGCCTTGCGACAACGGCGCTTCGGGGCCGACCACGGTGAACGCGATTTGTTCGCCGCGCGCGAAATTCACAAGATCGGGGATCGCCGTGAGCGCGATATTTTGCATGTCGGGATCAAGCGCCGTGCCCGCGTTGCCGGGCGCGACGAACACGCGGCTCACGCGCGGGCTTTTTGCCAGTTTCCACGCCAGCGCATGTTCGCGCCCGCCATTGCCGATGACCAGAATTTTCATGATGACCTCAATGCCGGAAATGGCGCGCGCCGGTCAGCACCATCGCAAGCCCGTGTTCGTCGGCGGCGGCAATGACTTCATCGTCGCGCACGCTGCCGCCGGGCTGGATGACGCAGGCCGCGCCCGCTTCGGCAAGCACATCCACGCCGTCGCGGAAGGGGAAAAACGCGTCGGATGCGACGGCGGAATCCTTGAGCGACAGCCCCGCGTTTTGCGCCTTGATCGCGGCGATGCGCGTGCTGTCCACGCGGCTCATCTGCCCCGCGCCCACGCACAGCGTCATGCCGCCGCCGCAGAATACGATGGCGTTGGATTTGACGAATTTGGCGACGCGCCACGCAAACAACATATCCTGCAACTGCGCCGGTGTCGGCTGTTTTTTGGTGACAACCTTGAGATTTTCCGCGCCCACGTTGAGCGCGTCCGGCGTTTGCAGCAGCAGACCGCCGCCGACGCGTTTGTATTCCAGCGCGTTGTGACCGTCGCCGGGCGGAACCTGCAAAACGCGCAGATTGTTCTTGGCCGCGAGTGCGGTTTTCGCGGCTTCGGTGTAGGCGGGCGCGATGAGCACCTCGACAAAATGCTTGCGCGCGTTCATCGCGTTGACCACATCGAGATCAACTTCGCCGTTGAAGGCGATGATGCCGCCGAATGCGGATGTGGAATCGGTTTTGAACGCTTTTTCATACGCGCCCAACAGCGCCGCATCCACCGCCACGCCGCATGGGTTGGCGTGTTTGACGATGACGCAGGCGGGCGCATCAAAAGTTTTGACGCATTCCCACGCGGCATCCGCATCCGCGATGTTGTTGTAGGAAAGTTCCTTGCCCTGCAACTGCGCGAAGGCGGCGAGCGCCCCGGCGGGCATGGCGGCATCGCGGTAAAACGCGGCTTCCTGATGCGGATTTTCGCCGTAGCGCAAATCCATGACTTTGCTGAATTGCGCGTTGTAGCGTTCGGGGAAGGCGAGTTTTTCATTGCCGGAACCGAGCGCGGTCAAATAATTGCTGATCGCGTCGTCATATTCGGCGGTGTGCGAAAACGCTTTTTTGGCGAGCGCGAAACGTGTTTCCGCGCCGAGCGCGCCGCCGCTGGATTCCAGCTCGCGCGTGAGCTGCGCGTAGTCGGCGGGGTCGGTCACGATTGCGACATGCGCGTGATTTTTCGCGGCGGCGCGCACCATGGTCGGGCCGCCGATGTCTATGTTTTCGATGGCTTCCTCCAGCGTGCAATCCGGCTTGGCGATTGTTTCGCGGAAGGGATAAAGATTGACCACCACCATGTCAATGTCGGGAATATCGGCCTGCCGCATCGCGGTCACATGCTCCGGCAGATCGCGCCGCCCGAGGATGCCGCCGTGCACCTTGGGATGCAGCGTTTTGACGCGGCCATCCAGCATTTCGGGAAAGCCGGTGTAATCGCCGACTTCGATCACGGGGATTTTGTGTTCGCGGAACAGTTTCGCCGTGCCGCCGGTGGAGAGGATTTCGACGCCGAGGCGGTGCAATGTCTGGCCGAATGCGACGATGCCTTGCTTGTCGGAAACGCTGATGAGCGCGCGCTTGATGATGGTCATGATGAAAAGGAAAAAAGAAAGTTAGCGGATGTCGTATTGCTGGAGTTTTTTACGCAAGGTGTTGCGGTTGATGCCGAGGATTTCTGCCGCCTTGCTCTGGTTGCCGCGCGCGACATCCATCACATATTCGAGCATGGGTTTTTCGACGCAGCCGAGCAGCATGTCGTAAACCGCGTGCGGCGGCTCGCCGTCGAGATCGCGGAAATAAGCGGCCAGCGCGCCGCGCACACATTTGGAAATATCGTTTTCGACTTTCATGCCGCCAGCTCCCATTCGTCCAACTCTTCTTCGTAATGCAGCCTGTCGTGTTGCGCGCGCAACTGACCGAAAAAATCATTGACGGCCTGCAACTGCGTTTCCACGGTCGGCAACTGGTTCATCATATGGCGGAAATTGGCTGAGCCGACCAAGCCCTTGGTGTACCACGAGATATGTTTGCGCGCGACGCGCACGCCGGTTTCTTCGCCGTAAAAAGCGTACAAATCCTGCAAATGATCGCGCAGCACATCATGGATTTCCGCGACTTCGGGCTGCGGCAAACGCATTCCGGTTTTCAGAAAATAATCCATCTCGCGGAAAATCCACGGCCGTCCCTGCGCGGCGCGGCCTATCATGATCGCATCCGCGCCCGTTTGTTCCAGCACTTGTTTGGCTTTTTCCGGCGTGTTGATGTCGCCGTTGGCGATGATGGGAATGCCCGCGCGCGATTTCACTTCGGCGATGAGATCATATTGCGCGTCGCCGTGGTACATGCAGGCGCGGGTGCGTCCGTGAATCGCGAGTGCCTGGATGCCGCTCTGCTCGGCGATGCGCGCGACAAGCGCGATGCTGCGGTTGGCCTTGTCCCAGCCGAGGCGGGTTTTGAGCGTGACCGGCACTTCCGGCACGGCCTTGACCACGGCTTCGAGAATGCGCGTCACCAGCGACTCGTCGCGCAACAGCGCGGAACCGGCGAGCACATTGCAGATTTTTTTGGCCGGGCAACCCATGTTGATGTCTATGATTTGCGCGCCGTTGTCCACGTTGTAACGCGCGGCCTCCGCCATCATTTTCGGATCGGCGCCGGCGATCTGCACCGAGATCGGCTCGACTTCGCCTTCGTGATTCGCGCGTCGCCGGGTTTTCGCGCTGCCGTAAAGCAGCGAGTTGGATGTCACCATCTCCGACACCGCCATGCCCGCGCCGAGACGCTTGCACAACTGGCGAAAAGGCCGATCCGTGACCCCGGCCATGGGCGCGACGATCAGGTTGTTCTTCAGTTTGTAAGTGCCGATTTGCATCTGTCGGAGGTGTGGGCGATGGCGAAAAGATGCTCATTTTATATGCAAAGCAAAATCGCGGATAGGTGAATCTGGAAATTTTGGACAAAGAAATTTCCCCATTCGCGCAAGGGGGTTGTCGTGGCGGGGGCGGCTGTGATTTTGCGGTGATTTGCGGTAGGATTACGCGTTTACTTTCAGAGCCAAAACAATATTCCGATGAAAATCAATTCCACGGTCGCCGCTGTAACCGAGCGCATCCAAGAGCGCAGCGCCGAAAACCGCAAAAATTATCTGGCTCGCATGGACGCGCTGGCACAACGCAAGCCCGGCGTGGAACGCATGGGCTGCGCCAATGTCGCGCATTCGTTTGCCGCGATGCCCGCCGACGACAAGTTCAAGGTCGTGGCGGAACGCGCGCCCAATATTGGCATCGTGACCGCTTACAACGACATGCTGTCGGCGCACGCGCCTTATCAGCATTTTCCCGATCTCATCAAGGACGAGGCGCGCAAATTCGGCGCGACCGCGCAAGTTGCGGGCGGTGTGCCCGCGATGTGCGATGGCATCACGCAGGGGATGCCGGGCATGGAGATGTCGCTGTTCAGTCGTGATGTGATTGCGATGTCCACCGCGGTGTCGCTCAGTCATGATGTGTTCGATGCCGCGCTCATGCTCGGCGTGTGCGACAAAATCGTGCCGGGGCTGCTTATGGGCGCGCTGCATTTCGGCCATCTGCCGACCGTGTTCATCCCGGCGGGGCCGATGACCACCGGACTTTCCAACAGCGAAAAATCGCATATGCGCGTGCTCGCCGCAGAAGGCAAGGTGGGTCGAAAAGAACTGCTCGAAGCCGAATCCAAGGCCTATCACGGCCAAGGCACTTGCACCTTCTACGGAACCGCCAACAGCAATCAGATGCTGCTGGAGGCGATGGGGCTGCATGTGCCCGGCTCCGCCTTCGTCGCGCCCGGCACGGCGCTCCGCGAGGAACTCACGCGCGAATCGGTGCGTACCGTGCTCAACATCGTCAAAAACAAAAATTACACGCCCATCGGCCGCATCGTGGATGAACGTTGCATCGTCAACGCGATGATCGCGCTGCTCGCCACCGGCGGCTCCACCAATCACCTTATTCACTGGGTCGCCGTGGCGCGCGCCGCGGGAATTTCAATTGACTGGGATGATTTCTGCACGCTGTCCGATGTGATCCCGCTGGTCGCGCGTGTTTATCCGAACGGCGATGCCGACGTGAACGCTTTTCAGGAGGCAGGCGGTCCGGGCTACGTCATCCGCGAATTGCTGGATGCCGGACTTATGCACGAAGATGTGCTCACCGTGCGCCCCGGTTTCCGCGAATACACCAGCATCCCCACGATGCAAGATGACAACAAGATCGTATGGAAGATGGCCGGTTCCACGCCTTACGACACCGTGTTGCGCCCGGTCAATTCGCCTTTCAGCCAGAACGGCGGCATCAAGGTGTTGCGCGGCAATCTCGGTCGCAGCGTCATCAAAATTTCCGCCGTGCCGACAGATTTGCACGTGATACAAGCGCCCGCCAAAGTGTTCGATTCGCAAGAGGCATTGCTGGCCGCGTTCGCTGCGGGCGAACTCGATCACGATGTGGTGTGCGTGGTGCGCTGGCAAGGCCCGCACGCCAACGGAATGCCGGAGCTGCACAAACTCACGCCCCCGCTCAAGGCCTTGCAAGGCAAGGGTTTCGATGTCGCGCTCGTGACCGACGGACGCATGAGCGGCGCATCGGGAAAAATTCCCGCCGCAATTCACGTTTCGCCCGAAGCCGCCGCGGGCGGCCCGCTCGCGCGGGTGCGCGATGGCGATCTGATCCGCCTCGACGCGATCAACGGCGAATTGAATGTGCTTATTGACGCCGCCGAATGGGCAGCACGCGAACCCGCGAAAATGACCCAGCAACAACACGATGCGAATAACACCGGCCTGGGACGCGAACTGTTCGCCGGATTGCGCCGCAATGTAACCTCTGCCGAAGAAGGAGCCTGCACTTGGCTGTAACCGACAAAAAACTGACCGCGCTGGATGTGATGCTCGACCAGCCGGTGATCCCCGTCATCGTCCTCAACGAAGTCGCGCACGCCGTGCCGATGGCCAAGGCGCTCGTCGCGGGCGGCATCCGCATGTTGGAAATCACGCTGCGTACCCCGGTCGCGCTCGACTGTATGCGCGCGATCGCGGATGAAGTCCCCGCCGCCGTGGTCGGCGCGGGAACCATACGCAGCGCCGCCGACGCCAAAGCCGCGCTCGCCGCGGGCGCGCGTTTCGGCGTCAGTCCCGGCTACACCGGCGCAATCGGCAAAACCTGTCAGGATATTGGTTTGCCCTTGCTCCCCGGCATCGCCACCGGCAGCGAAATCATGCTCGCGCAACAAGACGGCTATACCGAACTCAAATTTTTCCCCGCGATGCAAGCCGGCGGCCCCAACCTCCTCAAAGCCTGGGCTGGCCCCTTCGCCGACATCAAATTCTGTCCCACCGGCGGCGTCTCCCCGGAAAACGCGCCGACCCTGCTCGCGCTCCCCAACGTCGTTGTCGTCGGCGGCTCCTGGCTCACCCCCGCCAACCTGATGGCCAAAGGCGAGTGGGCGGCGATCACCGCAATGGCAGCCGAGGCTTGCAAGTTCGCGCGGTAGGGAGATTGCTGTGGCGATAAAGAGAAACCTGCTGCAACTTGGGCAGGTTTTTTTTATACTTGCAGGGAATGGATAAATGAAATCAACCAACGGGAGAACAGCATGACTCCGCAACAAATTGTCGGCTTGGCGGTTCGGTTAGTTTCGGTTTTGCTCGCGCTTTGGTCATTGCAAATGTTGCTTAATGGGATAGAAGCAATAAAGAGATACAACATAGAATCCAGCTACTGGATGGTGCTGTTTGTAACAGTATTTATTGGCATTGTTGCTGCTATCTTGCTTTGGTTTTTCCCTATGCGGGTGGCTCACAAGCTGATTCCAAGAACCCGGTACGATAATGTGCTTCAAGTTCCAGCCAATACGGTAGTTCCCATCGCCTGCATTGTTTTATCGTTGTGGTTGATTGTAAACAATATTGTGCCAATGATTGGCCAATATCTGTCAGTGCTTTTGCCTGTTGTACTATTTGATACTACACAGTGGACTGGTTTGGATATTAAAAAATTTAGCTTGCAGAAGTTAGTTCCTTTGGCGCTATACATCGTCACCGCTTTCGTGCTCGCAACAAAGTCGCACAAAATCTCCGCTTTTTTACTTCCCAAAACAGCGGACAAAAAATCTGAAAACACAGAGCAGGAAGTCGCGGAAGCTGACGAATAAAACATAATCATCAATCCCGATTACAGGAGACCCCCATGACCCAAACAACCACCACACCAGCCCCCATCGCCGTCATCGGCGGCGGATTGATGGGCACGGGCATCGCAACCAAATTCGCGTTGGCGGGGCATACGGTCGTCGTTATTGAGGCCGATTCCGCGCGGGGCGCGCGCATTCCCGCGATTGCGGCGGAGATTCTGGATGAGATCATCGCGGCGGGTATGATC
>JAITWS010000053.1 GCA_031285185.1 Methylobacillus sp. | reverse complement strand
CCTGAATGAATGCCTTCATTTTGGTTTCCTGCGAGAGAGATGAGTGCCGCATAAGATATGCGGTAATAATGCCACCTTCATTTTGCAGAATGCCGAGTACCTCATGCCCTGTATTCTTTTTATCCCATGCTTCACTTGATGCTCGAATCCATGAAAATTTCATCGCCCTTTCCGCATCCTTTTCACGGTCAATTACAGGCGACCATGTCCACAGAAATCTTGCAGTAGCCAGCTCATATCTTCCTGCATGAGCAAACGTTGATTTCCCGTCTATCCAATGCGTTGCCCAAACAACCCCCACCAGCCAGATAACCAGCACCCCGATAGCAACATACAAAACCTTCTTCATCATTTTCAAACCCCTTGCCTGGATTAAAGCGTCCTAGCTTAGCGCAACTCTTTGGTTAAATTCAGGCTGAATCAACCCAATGAAATTACTTTGGTTATTGAATTGCTACACTCTGACCCACCACTTATTCCTCTTGCAAATAAAAGTATGTTGAAATCCGCCCTCCATAAAAGTATTGTATATTTTGGATAATCTCCCAACTTTTTTGCGGCAGACTCAAGCTGTGGCACAGCCTCACCAGACTTATTTGCGACACAAAGAAGTATTCCGTCATAAAAATCAACAACGCCCTCAGCAAATTTGGCAGGAATGCGCCCCCCATTTTTATCGCTACCTTCATAGAGCAGTTGTGAAAATCTGTTTTTGCTTTCGGTGTACCTACTTTCATTTCCTCTCAATCGCCAGTAAGTCATCATTTCACGATGCCAGTCTTCTTGAGTGTGCGGGCTAAGTGAACTTATTACCTCGCTGATTTTGAGAAGTTTGGGATCGAAAGTCGGCTCATAATCCCCTTGAAATAAAAATATACGGTTGCTGTATGTTAGGGCTTGAATACATGCTTTCACTCTGGTTTCCTGTGAAAGAAATTTATGATGCCCTGCAAGATACGCACTAATAACCAAAGCCTCTTCTTTCAAGATAACAAGTATTTTTATAATATCTTTCTTATCGTCACGACTAACTTCATTAGCCGCTCTAATCCATGAAAACTTCATCGCCCTTTCCGCATCCTTTTCACGGTCAATTGCAGGCGACCATGCCCATAGAAATCTCGTAACGGCAAGCTCATATTTTCCAGTGTTTTCATAGCGCTTTTTCCCATCAATCCAATGGATCGCCCAAATAACCCCTGCCAGCCAGAGAACCAATGCTCCAACGACACAATACAAAATCTTTTTCATTACATATCCCTTTTTCTATACCCAGTTACGCCGCCAGCAACAGGCATTCCGCGTTAGCCATACTTCTCGCGTGGTCTACTGCCACCAGTTTCATCACCATGGAATTTCCTGTTTTTGACCCATTTTATCTGATCGGCCAGCTTTATATTTTCGTACTATAGTATGAAGACCGGAGTAATTGCAATCCCTATCTTTCCTTTGAGGAGGAAAGAGTTTGGAGCCAGAGCTTGCATTCGGTAAGGTGTTGCGTGAGAAACGCAAAGAGGCCGGTCTCAGCCAAGAGGTGCTTGCGCTGGATGTGGGGCTGGAGCGGACGTTTATTTCCATGTTGGAACGGGGGCAGCGCCAGCCGTCGTTGACGACCATGCTCAAGATCGCCCCGGCGCTCGGGTGTAGCGCTTCGGACTTGATGGCCGCGATTGAGCGGTTGTTAAATGAAACAAAGCCAAAGCCTTCCCCTTCGCCGCGCAGATAGGTAGCGTCGCCCAAGTCACTCTGCCATCCCGCATTGAGCATCGCCGTCATCGCCGAAGTATCAAAGCTGGGAACGTAATTATCGCCATCCATGGTCAGCGTGACACTAATGCCATCCAAATATGGCATAAGGCGGGTTTGGAGTACGAGTGCGCCATAGATGCTGTCCTTGAGCGCCGCGTAACTCGCTTCAAGATCGGTCATCTGTGGGCCGTGCGGGAGGATTGCGAAGCCGTTAATAACATCGCCGCTGAGATTGGCGCCGCCATCGAAAAACCGCGAGCCGTTAAACACTTCCAGCACGGAAATGAGGTTGCGGAATTGGGCTTCTGTCATGCCAGCGGAGTAATCCATGTTGATGGCAACTGTGCCGCCGAGTTCTTGTTCCAAGGTTGCCCAGTAATCTGAGCTTTTCGCCCATGCCGTGATGATGCTGTCAATCAGCGCCATTTGCGCGTCGCGCGTGGTGGCTTGGGTGAATTGGGTGAGCAGGTTTGCGAGTTCGGGGGATAGTGTGGCGGCTTCGTCCAAGTCGCGCGCCATGCCGGAGCCTCGCATCCATGGGAGGGCGGCGGCTTCTTCGCTGACGGCGATTTCGTCGGTGAACTGCCGGTAAAAAGGGGCGCTTGTCAGGCCAATATCTCCCGCCGTTTGCTCTTGGCCATTGATGGTAAAGCTGGCGGTTTGCTCAACGGTATTGCCGTTGATGCTGCTGCCATTGTCAACACCGCTGACAGCAATACGCGTAATACCTAATTCATCGAGCGTAAAAAGTTCGCCTGCTTCGGTGATGCCGTCTTGATTGAGATCGCGCCAGACTTTTACCTGATTCCAATCCGTATCGGCAGCGGTGAATTGACCGTCCCCATTACTGTCCATGTCAGCGAGCGCATCAAGGCCACTGGTCGCATGGGTTCCATCGGATTTAACCGTGTCCGTCCCGAAAAGCTCGCTGCCGTTGTCTATCGTGCCGTTGCCATTGAGATCGCGCACAAGAATGCCATCGTCTGCGCCCACCCAAGCCGTGCCGGTGCGAACGCCATCGCCGTTAAAGTCAAAGAAGGTTTTGACAGCCGTCAATTCCAAGCCATCACCGTCCAGATCGAGAACAAGGGGGTCAACCTGTTTTTTGGATTGGTCGTAGTTGTCGGCAACTTTTGGATTTATATCAAGAATTTTATTAACCGCATCGTCCCACTTTTTATCTTGATTTGGGCCGTAATATGTATCAGCCATATTATCGAGACCCTTCTTAAGCTCGCCAGTGGGAAGTATGCCACCTTTCGCTAAGTCGTTTGCTAAGAGCAAATTACCCATAAGAGCCTTACTTGTTTCAAGTTGATTACCATCTGCAGCGGCATCAGCAGCATCTTTTGTCTGAGCAACCATCTCTGCTGCGGTTTTAGCGTCCAAAACTTTTTGAACTGTTTCGCCCGGATTTTTCATCCATGCATCCTTCGCTGCCTTACCGCCTGCCTTAGCAGCATCAACTGAATAGTCCCAAAGTCCCATTTTTACTCTCCTGATGAAATAAGTTTAGATATTGATTTTTTGCAGTCCTGCCCAGTTGTCATTCCCTTTTCGAGCAAAAGAATATTAAGAGTGATTTCCCACAAAGCTGCTGTGTACTCTGGATAATCTTTTAATTTTATGGCGGCAGATTCAAGATGCTGCAAAGCTTCAGTAGGTTTATTTACGACGCAAAGAAGAGTTCCATCAAGAAACCCAATAATGCCCTCTGCGTAACCAATTGGGATACCACCCGCCCTTTCATTTCTACTTGCATACAACAGTTTTAAAAACATGCTGCGACTTTCTATATACCTGCTTTCGTCTCCCTTCAATCGCCAATAAATCATCATTTCACGACACCAATCCTCTTGGGTGTCTGAACTAAGCAAACTTATTTCTTTGCTACGCTCGGATAGCGCAGAATCAAGCGCTGGGTCGAAATATCTTTGAAACAAATTTACGCGGTTGTAGTAAGTCAGTACCTGAATGAATGCCTTCATTTTGGTTTCCTGCGAGAGAGATGAGTGCCGCATAAGATATGCGGTAATAATTCCACTCTCATTTTGTAGAATACCGAGCACCTCGCGTTCTGTATTTTTCTTGTTCCATGTTTCGCTGGATGCCCGAATCCATGAAAACTTCATCGCCCTTTCCGCATCCTTTTCACGGTCAATTGCAGGCGACCATGCCCATAGAAATCTCGCAGTAGCCAGCTCATATCTTCCAGCATGAGCAAACGTTGATTTTCCGTCTATCCAATGCGTCGCCCAAACAACCCCCACCAGCCAGAGAACCAGCACCCCGATAGCAACATACAAAACCTTCTTCATCATTTCCCAACCCCTTGCTTGGCTTAAAACGCCCTAGCTTAACGTAACTCTTGGTTAAATTCAGGCTGAATCAACAAGCAACTTCCAAAGTTTTGTGAAAGCGTATATCAATTGATTGCTTTTGACAACCATTTAATATGCAAAAAAAAGTGCCCGTCCCGGAAACTACCGGGATGGCACACTCTCAAGAAAAGCTGGCCTTTGCCGCGCGGCTGAAACAGGCAATCAAGCGCAGCCCCAAAAAAATCAGCGGCCCTTCCGATCTGGCGTTGCAGTTCAATTTGCGGCATCCGGGGTCAGGGCAAATCACCAATCAGGCCGCGCAAAAATGGTTGGTGGGGGAAAATCGTCCTTCGGCAGACAAGATCGCCACGCTGGCAGAGATGTTGAATGTTTCCGCGCAGTGGCTGAGATACGGCATCCCGGAAGCGCCCCCAGCGCGAAAGACCGGCATGAAAAAAGTGGCCTACAGTCCGCCAACCCCAACCGCCCACGAGCTGCAATTGCTGGATAAACTACGCGCCTTGCCGGAGCATCAGCAGGTGTTGATATTGGAGATCATCGAGCAGTTTGCGATGCAACAGGAGATGTGGGTGGTTGAGGCGGAGTCGTCGAAAATAACCTCTATATAAGCATCCAGCAACATTTTTTCAACAGACCCAAAACAAATACCACTGGAAAGCGCAAAGCAAGAGCTTTGTGTGCATATCTTTTCATCCCATCACGACATAAAAAAACGGCCACTTTCGTGGCCGTTTTCATCGCGCGACAACTTTCATTTTCAGAATGTGTACAGCACCGTTGCCCAGATTTTTTGGGTATCGAATTTGCGGGCGGCGCTGTATTTGTCGTCTTCCTTGAAGTTGGCGTATTCGATCTTGCCCAGCCATTTATTCCAGGGATAGGCGACGGCCAGATTGAATTCTTCGCCGTACTTGTCGCCTGTTCCGGTTAATGTTTTGAAATTTTTGTCCGACCTGTACCAGTGATATTCGCTGGTCAACTGAATGCCCGCGACTTTGCCGCCTGCGGAGATGAAGGTGTCCTTGATGCCTTCGTTGGGGGTGACGACGAGCAAATCCGCCCAGCCCTGAAACAGGTGGTTGGTTCCGAGCGGTGTCTGGAAGGCGTAGAGGCTGCCGTCGCGTCCGCGGTTGCTGGAGAGAATTTCCCGATCAATGCGCGCGTACCAGCTTTGATATTGCGCGCCGCCGCCGAATCGCAAATAGTGCGCGTCTATTTTGCTGAGGCCGTCCTTGTAGTCGTCCTGCTTGGCGTATTCGGCGGTGTAGAGCGCTTTCCAGTCGGTGTTGATGCCGTGCGCGCCGTCGAGACGCAGCCCCAGCGTGCGGTTGGAATTGTCCTCATTGTACGGGTTGGCGTTGGTTGCATTCGCCTTGTGGTTCCAGTCTATGAAATAACCGTAGCCGATGAGGGCTTCGCTTGGCGAGAAGTTGTATTTCAGGTTGGCGATTTCGATGTTGGCGCTGCGGTATTTGGTCGAGGTTTGTTGCACGCCGCCGAAGTGCGCGAGGTAGATGCTGGTATCCGGCAACAGCCCCTTGTTCTCGATCGCGAGGCCGTCGAACACTTGCATCACCTGACGAAATTCGACGTTGCCGATAAAGCGCACATTGTCGAGCTTGACCGACTGGCGACCCAATCGCACCGCCGTGCCTTTCAGCCCCGTCCATTCGATGTAAGCCTGATTGACGTTGGTGTAATCGGGATCGCCGACCACCGGATATTTCCTCTTGTCCAGCGGAATCGCCGAACTCCTGCCGAACACGCCCGCCGACCCATCATAAAATTCATTGTTGAATTGCGCCACGTTGATGAGCTGCACCGCCACGCTGAAATCGTGGAACGGCGCGGTTTGCCAACCGATCAGACTACGCAGCGTCCACGCATTGGCGTTTGAGGTGTGCGCGGGATTGTCGTCGTTCACGTTCTCATAACGCAGGCGGAAATTGGTCATCGGCTTGCCGTATTCGAGTGCGTCCACAAATGAGTTGATAACAGGCGGCTCGTCGGCGGCAAAAACGGGCGCGGCAATCGCGCAGGCGACCATGACGGCCAGTGTGCGTTTGGTAAATTTGATGTGCTTCATGATGTTGCTCCCACAAGTTGTAAATGCTGCATAAATCATTGAAATAAAATCTAACCCTTTTCATGCCGGAGCGAATTGACCTGCGTCAAGCAAGTCTCAAATCCCCGGCATAATCATCTGTTCCGTCACGCCGTCGCGCGCTGTTTCGAGGTCGTTTGCAACCAGCACCTCGAAGCAATCGGTCTCCGCCCGGTATTGCAGCAGCTCGCCGCTTTCCATATCGAAATACCAGCCGTGCAGCGCGAGGCTGCCCTCCTCCACCCGGCGGCGTATCCACGGATAGGACATCATGTTCCCCAACGAGACCAGCACCGAGGCTTGCTCGCAGGCGCGCGCCTGCATGTCTCCGGGGCTGTCCGGCAACTCTTCCAGCACCTGCAAACGCGCTTCCGTGGCGATGTCCAGCCATTGCGTAATCAGCGCCTCTTCCGCGCATGTGGGCGGGTAATCGGCCATCAGCGTGCGTATGCCGCCGCAACGCGCGTGTCCCATCACGATCACATGCTCGACTTCCAGATTCCGCACCGCGAATGCCATCGCCGAACTGGTTGCGGCGAACGACATCGCCTGCGTGTAAGGCGGCACGAGGTTGGCGACATTGCGTACCACGAACATGTCGCCGGGGTCGCAATCGGTCAGCAAGGCCGGGTCGCAGCGCGAATCGCAACAGGCGATCACCAGCGCGCGCGGACGCTGCCCTTCTTCCACAAGGCGCTCAAACAGCGCGGGGCGGCCTTCGAGGTAGTGATGCTGAAACCGCCGAAAGCCGCGCACGAATTTGTTGATGTCGCGCATCGTCAAACCCTCACCCCTGCCCCTCTCCCGCAAGCGGGAGAGGGAACTGCGGCCTACACGCGCCGACCCCGCACGAGCTGGTAAGGTCGCGCGAGATAGGCGAACGGCGCGCTCCAGACATGCACCATGCGGGTGAACGGAAACACCAGAAACACCGTCATGCCGAAGAACAGATGCAGCTTGAATATCGTGTCCACCTCCGCGAGTAGCGCGGGATTCGGGTGCAGCCAGATCACGCTTTGCACCCATTCGGCGAGCGCGATCATCACATTGGGATTGCCCGCGTTGGCGTGGCCGATGGAAACCGGAATCGTGCACAGGCCGAGCAGCAGCGTGAGCAACAGCCAGGTCAGTATGAATTTATCCGAGCCGCGCCCCGCCGCCGCGACGCGCCGGTTGAAAAAGCGCCGCGCCCACAGCATCGCGCCGCCGATCAGACACAGAATGCCGAAAATGCTGCCCGCCCAGATCGCCACCATCTGGTGCGCCATATCCGAAACGCCGAGCGCGAGAAACACGCTGTGCGGCATCAGCAGGCCGACCAGATGGCCGAGGAAAATCGCGAGTATGCCGATGTGGAACAGATTGCTCGCCGCGCGCATGTTCGCCTTGGCGAGAAACTGGGTGGAATCGCTTTTCCAGGTGTATTGCTCGCGGTCGAAACGCAGCAGGCTGCCGAGCAAAAATACGGAAAACGCGATGTAGGGATACACGCCGTAAATGAAATTGTGCAGATTCATGATGGACTCCTCAGGCGGCCAGACGAGCCAGCGTCGCCCGTCCTTCAATAATGGAAATCAGCGCGGCATACGGACTGCCGGCCTTCTTGAGATTGTCGGCCAACACCGAAAAAATCTTGTTGGCGTGCGACAGAAAAACCAGCGCTTCGTCGTCATCCAGATACGCGGCAAATTCAAGCACCAGCGGCAGATAATCCGGCAACTCGTTGCCCAGCACTTCCACGCCGTATTCGCGGTACATCTCGCCCATGTCTATCAGCGCGGGGCCGCGATTTTTGTCGTCGCCGAACAAATGATGTGTGAGATGCAGACTATGTTCCGCCGTCATGTCGAAGGTTTGCACATAGTCTTCCTGCAAGGCGGTCAGCGATCTGCCCGCGAGATATTCGATGAAACCGTCCAGCGCGTCGCGCTCGCCTTCATCCAGATCGGGACTTGCGGCCAGCCGCCGCGACAATTCGGGCAGATGCTCCATGAGTTCCCGGTCGGGATATTCCAGTAAAATCGAAAGAAGTTTGTAGATACGCATATTGTTCTCCGATCACGCATCCGCGGAAGGCGCGAGTTCCTTCGGTTCCATCGCCTCTTTTCTGCGCCTCGGAAACAGCGTGATCTTGCTCACGCCCGCCGAGGTGTCGTTGCCGAAAGTGAAACCGTTTTGCCCCTGAAAACCGTGGGCATCGTCCAGCGCGATTTCGGCGTGGCCGGTCGGAATCACAAACCGATCTTCGTAATTGGCGATGGCGAGATAGCGGTACATTTCGAGCGCCATCTCCTCGCTCATGCCAACCGCCTCCAGCGCGCGCGTGTCGGCCTGACCTTCCACATGCACGGAACGCTGGTAGCTCCGCATCGCGATCATGCGATTGAGCGCGCTGATGATGGGCGCCTGCTTGCCCGCGGTGAGCAGATTGGCGAGATATTGCACCGGCAAACGCATCGCGCCCGCAAGCGGAATCGCGCCATCGGGACCTGTCGGCAGATTGCCCTGATCTATCTGCGTTTGCACCGGCGAAAGCGGCGGCACATACCACACCATCGGCAGCGTGCGAAACTCCGGGTGCATGGGGAAGGCGATCTTCCACGCGATCGCCATTTTGTAGATGGGCGATTTTTGCGCGGCGACGATCCAGTCCTCGTTGATACCCTCGGCGCGCGCGGCGGCGATCACCTCGGGGTCGTTCGGATCGAGGAAAATTTTGCATTGCGCTTCGTACAAATCTTCCTCGTTCGCGGTGCTTGCGAGTTCCGCGATGCGGTCGGCATCGTACAGCATGATGCCGTTGTAGCGGATGCGCCCCACGCAGGATTCCGAGCACACGGTCGGCATCCCCGATTCCACGCGCGGATAACAGCCGATGCACTTCTCGGCCTTGCCCGATTCCCAGTTGTAATAAACTTTTTTGTACGGGCAGGAAGAAACGCACATGCGCCAACTGCGGCACTTGTCCTGATCCACCAGCACGATGCCGTCCTCCTCGCGCTTGTACATTGAGCCGGACGGGCACGCCGCGACGCAGGCCGGATTGAGGCAGTGGTTGCAGATGCGCGGCAGATACATATGGAAGGTGTTTTCAAACTGCCCGTACATTTCCTTCTGGATGTCGCGCATGTTTTGATCCTGACTGCGCTTGGCGTATTCGCCCGCGAGATCGTCCTCCCAATTTGGCCCCCACTTGATCTTGTCCATGGTCTCGCCGGTGATCTGCGACAACGGTCGCGCGGTCGGCGCGGCCTCGGACAGCGGCGCGTTTTGCAAACGCGCGTAGTTGTAGGTGAACGGCTCGTAATAATCGTCAATCTCCGGCAGATCGGGATTGGCGAAAATGTTCATGAGCCGTTTTGCGCGGCTGCCGGAGCGCAGTTCCAGCTTGCCGTTTTTGAGTTCCCAGCCGCCATTCCACTGTTCCTGATTTTCCCACTGGCGCGGATAGCCGATGCCCGGTTTGGATTCCACATTGTTGAACCAGGCATATTCCACGCCCTTGCGATTGCTCCAGACGTTTTTGCAGGTGACCGAGCAGGTGTGGCAGCCGATGCACTTGTCGAGGTTGAAAACGAAGGCGAATTGCGCGCGTACTTTCATTTGATGTCTCCTTTACTTTGCGCCGATGCCGACGGGGTTGAGTTGCGCCTCGCGTTGCGGCGTCAGCGGACGTTCCAGCCAGTCAATATCGCCGTCCGCGACCTTGTGCAGCACCACCTGCTCGTCGCGCTGGCAACCCACCGTGCCGTAATAGTTGAAGGCATAGGAAAGCTGCGCGTAGCCGCCTATCATGTTGGTCGGCTTGACGATCACGCGCGTCACCGAGTTGAGAATGCCGCCGCGCTTGTTGGTGGAAGGCGAACCCGGCGTGTTCACGTTTTTCTCCTGCGCGTGGTACATGAGCGCCATGCCGCGCGGCACGCGCTGCGAAACCACCACGCGCGCCATCGCCGCGCCGTTGGCGTTGACGGCTTCCACCCAGTCGTTGTCCTGCAAACCGATGGATTGCGCGTCGGTTTCCGACACCCAGATGTAAGGCCCGCCGCGGAACAGCGTCAACATGCGGAGATTGTCCTGATACGAGGAATGGATGCCCCATTTGGAATGCGGCGTGATCCACGACAACACCAGATGCGGCTTGGCCTTGACCGTCGCCGGAACGGTGTTGTGCGATTTCATGTCGAGCGGCGGACGATAGGCGCAAAAACCTTCGCCGAAATCCAGCATCCACTCGTGATCCTGATAAAAATGCGCGCGTCCGGTGAGCGTGCGGAACGGAATGTGTTCGTGGATGTTGGTGTAACCCGCGTTGTACGACACCTTCTCGGATTCGATCCCCGACCACGTTGGCGCGGTGATGATCTTGCGCGGCTGCGCCTGAATATCGCTGAAGGTGATCTTGTCCTCGTGCCGTCCCGAATAAAGATGATGATGATCTATGCCGGTTTTTTTCGACAGCGCGCTCCACGATTTGTGCGCGACTTCGCCGTTGGTTTCCGGCGCGAGCCGCATCACCGCGTCGCATACGGCAATGTCCTCTTCCAGCGACGGCATTCCGCAGGAAATGCCCGGCTCCTTCACCGCGCCGTTGTGTACCTTGAGTTCCTCATATTCCTGCGCGGTATTCCAATCCAGCCCCTTGATGCCGTTGCCGATTTTTGTCATCAGCGGGCCGAGCGCGATGTATTTGCGATAGGTGTTCGCGTAATCGCGCTCCACCACTTTGAGGATGGGCATGGTTTTGCCGGGAACCGGCGCGATGCCGTCCTTCTTCCAGTCGGCAACCTGACCGAAAGGCTGCGCCAGTTCCGCCGCCGAATCGTGCTGCATGGGCAGCGCCACAAGGTCTTTTTTCGTACCAAGATGTTTTTCCGCCAGCGCGGAAAACGCCTTGGCGATGGACTTGAAAATCTGCCAATCGGATTTCGATTCCCAACCCGGACTCACCGCCTCCGCCAGCGGATGGATGAAGGGGTGCATGTCGGTGGTGTTGAGATCGCTCTTTTCGTACCAGGTCGCGGTCGGCAAAATGATGTCGGAATACGCGCCCGTGGAATTGAGGCGGAAATTGATGTCCACCATGAGATCGAGTTTGGCGATTGGCGCTTCCTCGCGCCATTGCACGTTTTTGTTGTCGCGTCCGCTGCCGCCTTCCTGCAACACGCCGTTTTGCGCGCCCAGCAAATGCTTGAGGAAATACTCGTGTCCCTTGGCCGAAGTGCCGATCAGATTGGCGCGCCATACAATGAGGTTGCGCGGCCAGTTGACCGGATTATCCACATCGGCGAAAGCCACATCCAGCTCGCCCTTGTGCAATTTGCTGACCACATGCGCGGCGATTTCCGCCTCGTCGGTCGCGCCCGCTTGCGCGGCCTCGGCCACGAGATCGAGCGGGTTCGCGTTCCAGTGCGGCATCGAAGGCAGCCAGCCCATGCGCGTCGCGTCAACGTTGTAATCGGCGAGCGATTGCCCCTTGTTGCGCCCCTTGCCCGCGGGCGACAAAAGATCATCGGCCTTGATGGTTTCGTAACGCCATTGGTCGGTGTGAAAATACCAGTACGACGTGGAATTCATGTGGCGCGGCGGACGCTGCCAATCCAGCCCGAACGCGATCGGCGCCCAGCCCGCTTGCGGGCGCAGTTTTTCCTGACCGACATAATGCGCCCAGCCGCCGCCGCTCTGACCGACGCAGCCGCACATGTGCAAAAGATTCATGATCGAACGATAGGCGAGATCGTTGTGATACCAGTGGTTGATCGCCGCGCCCATGATGACCATGGATTTGCCCTTGGTTCGGGAAGCATTGTAGGCAAATTCGCGCCCCGTGCGTTCGATGTCGGCGGCCTTCACGCCGGTCACTTTTTCCGCCCATGCCGGGGTGTAGGCCACATCCGCATCCGCATAGGATTGCGCCACATTGCCGCCGCCCAGTCCGCGATCTATGCCATATTGCGCGACTTGCAGATCGAACACCGAAGCGACCAGCGCCTCCGCGCCGCCCGCGAGTTTGACGCGGCGCACGGGAACATTGCGATACAGCAATGCGTCCTCGTCGGGATTGAAATGCGGAAAGCCGACCGAAACCACGTCATCGCGATGGGCGATGCAGCTTAACTCAGCCTGAATCTCCTGCTGGTTCGCGGCATTTTTGGGCAGCAGATTCCAGCGCCCTTCCTCGCCCCAGCGGAAACCGATGGAGCCATTGGGAACGATGAACGATTGGCTTTTTTCGTCGAACACAATGGTTTTCCATTCGGGATTGTTGCCCTCGCCCAGCGCGCCGTCGAAATCGGACGCGCGCAGAAAACGGTCGCTCACCCACGCGTCGCCGTGTTTTCGCAGCATCACCTGCATCGGCAGATCGGTGTATTTGCGCGCGTATTCCTCAAAATACGGATCCTGCTTTTCCACATGAAATTCCCTGAGCGCGACATGCCCCATCGCGAGGAAAGCCGCCGCGTCCGTACCCTGGCGCAGCGGCATCCACAGGTCGGAAAATTTGCAAAACTCGGCGTAATCCGGCGACATGGCGACGATCTTCGCGCCCTTGTAACGCACTTCCGATGCGAAGTGCGCGTCCGGCGTGCGTGTCATCGGCAGATTCGCGCCGGTGATGATGATGTAGGTCGAGTTGTACCAATCCGCCGATTCCGGCACATCGGTTTGCTCACCCCAGGTTTGCGGACTCGCGGCGGGCAGGTCGCAATACCAGTCATAAAAAGAGCCGCACGCTCCCCCGATGAGAGAGAGATACCGGGAACCTGCGGCGTATGAAATCATGGACATCGCGGGGATGGGCGAAAAACCGTAAATGCGATCCGGCCCCCATTTGTTGATGGTGTGAATGTTCGCGGCGGCGATGATCTCGGTCACTTCGTCCCAATCGGTGCGGACAAAACCGCCGAGACCGCGCACAGCGGTATATTGCTTGCGTTTGCTTTCATCGGCCTGTATCGCCGCCCATGCCTCGACCGGATCGTGTCCCTTTTTACGCTCGGCACGATAAAGATCGAGCAAGCGTCCGCGTATCATCGGATGCTTGATGCGATGCGGGCTGTACAAATACCACGAGAACGAAGCCCCGCGCTGGCAACCGCGCGGTTCGTGGTCGGGCAAATCTTCGCGCGTGCGCGGGTAGTCGGTCTGCTGCATCTCGAACGAAACCAGCCCGTTCTTCACAAAAATTTTCCACGAGCAGCCGCCGGTGCAATTCACGCCGTGCGTGGAGCGCACCACTTTGTCGTGCTGCCAACGGTGACGATATGCGTCTTCCCACTGGCGGTCTTCGTTGGTGAGAATGCCGTGTCCGTTGGAAAAGGTTTCCTTGACCTTGTTGAAAAACTTCAGGCGATCGAGAAAGTGACTCATGTTTTTACTCCTGTCATAGATACGCGGCTGTTGTTACGGATTGCGGATTTCAGCGCCGGGGCGCAGATAAAACCACCAGTTGAGCACGAGGCACAGCGCGTAAAACACCGCGAATCCGTACATCGCCAGCTCCGGCGAACCCGCCTTGACCTGACCCTTGATGACTTCCGGCGCGATGAACGAGCCATAAGCCGCCACCGCCGAAGTCCAGCCCAGCACGGGGCCGGCTTGCACGCGGTCGAAAATCACGCCTATGGTGCGGAAGGTGGAACCGTTGCCGATGCCCGAGGCCGCGAACAGAATCACGAAGGTCACGAGGAACTGCGTGAAATAAATTTCCGGCGTGGCGGATTGATAGGCTTGCATCATGATGAAACCGGCATAGGCCGAGGCCAAAACCATGATGGCCGAGATCATCTGCGTGACGATGGAGCCGCCCACGCGATCCGAAATCCAGCCGCCCACGGGTCGGATCAACGCGCCGACGAAGGGGCCGATCCACGCATAAGTGAGCGCGGAAGGCGCAGCGGGATTTTTGACGTGCGTCCAGGTTTGCGCCACAGCATCATAAATATGCTGATTGCCGAAAATCACCGTGATGGAAAGCGGCAACGCCATCGAAAAACCAATGAAGGAACCGAAGGTGAGCACATAAAGAATGGTCATAGACCAGGTGTGCTTATTTTTGAAAATCGCGAATTGCTTTTGGACGCCCTCTTTCATCGTGCCGAAGGCGGCGAGCTTCATCACGAACACGGTGCTCACCATGATGAGCGCGATCGCCACCCACATATTGAGCACACCCAGGCCGGTCGGCGCGGGCAGGTAGAGATAAAGCCCGATCACGGTGGGAACGAAACCCAGCGTGTAAAGCCAGGTGATTTTGAGAAAGGCGACCAGCGTGCCGCCGATGTCGGGCGAAATGGAATGAAGATTGTTCATGCGGAACCACGCGATCACAGCCAGCGGAACCAGCAGCAGCAACCACACATAACCCGCGTTCTGGATGAAGGTCGGCGTGCCTGCGGTGATCTTGCCGAAAATCCAGCCGCTATCCTTGACCAATGCCATCGAATCGCCGCCCAGCGCGCCGAAAATTCCGGCAGTCATCGCGAGCGGAATCAGAATCTGCATCGTGGTCACACCGAAATTGCCCAGCCCCGCGTTCAACCCCAGCGCCGTGCCTTGCAAACGCTTGGGAAAAAAGGTGCTGATGTTGCTCATCGAACTCGCGAAATTGCCGCCGCCCACGCCCGACCACAGCGCCATCAACTGAAACACCCACAACGGCCAGTCGGGATGCTGCAACGCGATGCCGGTTCCCACGGCGGGCGTGACCAGCATGAAGGTGGTGAGAAAAATCGTGTTGCGTCCGCCCGCGAGACGAATGAAAAAGGACGAGGGAATACGCATGGTCGCCCCGGCCAGCCCCGCGATCGCCGTCAGCGTAAACAGTTGTTCCGTGCTGAACGGAAAGCCCAGATTGGACATCTGCACGGTGATGATGCCCCACATCATCCATACCGCGAACCCGCACAGCAGGCAGGGAATGGAAATCCACAGATTGCGGTAAGCCACATGCCTGCCCGTGCTTTCCCAGAACTTTTCGTCCTCGATGTTCCACTCTTTGATATCGGTCGTCATTTTGGTTTCCTTTAAAGGGTTGTTGCCTGTTGGGCAGTCGGGGAGCCGCGCTCCAGCTTGACCGGTCTCACTTCCGTCCAGTACATCCACAGCAGCGACACCCAGACAATGCCGAACAGCAGCATGAACGCGGTCGAACGCACGCCGGTGAGATCAACCAGCGCGCCGAACATGATGGGCAGAATGAAACCGCCCATGCCGCCGCCCATGCCCACCACGCCGGAGATCACGCCGATGTTGCGCGGATAATCATCCGAGATGTATTTGAATACCGAGGCCTTGCCGATGGCGAACGCAATGCCGAGCGAGAACATCAGCACCGTGAACACGGTCGAGTTGAGGCCGATGTGGAAAGTCCTTGCGCCGTTCGCGGTGAGTATGCTGAGATCGGTCTGCGGATATGAAAGAAAAAACAGAAAGATCATCGAAATCCACAGCACCCACCAGGTCGTGGTATGCGCGCCGTATTTGTCGGAGTAATAACCGCCGATCGCGCGCAACACTCCGCCCGGCAACGAGAAACACGCCGCCAGCAAACCGGCGGTCTCCAGCGAAAAACCGTATTCGGCGACGTAATACTTGGTCATCCAAAGCGCCAGCGCCACATAGCCGCCGAACACAATCGAATAGTATTGGCAGTATTTCCAGACTTTGGGATCTTTCAGCGCCGCAAGCTGCTCGCCCACGGTCACACTTTTGCCTTCCCGATGCTTGGGATTGTCGAATGTGAACATCCAGAACAAGAGCGCGGTAATCGCCATCCCCACCGCATAAACCTTGGGAACCATCGCCCAGCCAAATGCCTTGATGATCTTGGGCGCGACCAGCTTGGTCAGCGCGGAACCCGCGTTGCCCGCGCCGAAAATCCCCATCGCCAGCCCTTGTCTATCCTTGGGAAACCAGCGCGCGCAATAAGAAATTCCCACCGTGAACGAACCGCCCGCGACACCGACGAACAAACCCGTCACCAGATAATGCCAATACGCGGTTCCGTCGGAAATCAGCCAGATGGGAATGATGGTCGAAACCATCAACACGAAAAACACAACGCGACCGCCGAATTTGTCGGTCAACATACCCAGCGGCAACCGGATCAAAGACCCCGTCAACACCGGCGTCGCCTGCAAAATGCCCAACTCGGTCTCGTTCAATCCCAGAGTTTTCTGAATCGGAATCCCGAGCACCGCGAACATCATCCAGACCATGAAACACACCGTAAACGCAATCGTGCTCGCGCTGACGTTAGACCAAGCCTTGTAATTTTCCGTAGCCATCTCACTTCTCCCTGGAATCACTCGTGGGAGACAGCTTATCCTCGCCGCCAACCCGCGAGTATTCACCGGAAGACCAGCCCGGACGAAGCAAAAGGACTAGTTCTTTGGAACTAGGTCGGAGATTGAAACCTGCCCCTACGGATCGCCCTATCCCAACAACCCGCATAGGTTGGCGGTGAACGCAGCCCGCGCAGGATGGGCTGTAGGGTGGCGCTGAGCGTAGCGAAGCCCACCATTCCCCCTCCAACAAATCACAAAATCAACCATCACTCCCCGAATAAATGCTGGTTTTGTTTTGCGTCGCTGGTGGTGGGCTTCGCTACGCTCAGCGCCACCCTACAACTATCCCGGCTTTTACTTCGGTACTGCCCTTGCCAGGATTGCGGTGGGTATCGGTGTATTACGGTTGGCATCCCAATTTGCCTGATGAGGGCGACAACCATTTGATTGAGCTGGCTATCGGCGGTGGCGCTCAAGCCATCGTTACCCATAATCAACGCGATTCAAACAAAAAGGGCGGATTACACCGCTTCGCGGTTTATCCACCCTGCGATGCTACGATGCCGCGACCAACCCATGTTCCACCGCGTACACCGCAGCTTGCACGCGGCTGGCGAGGTTGAGTTTTCGCAGGATGCCTTGCACATGGATTTTGACGGTGGATTCCGACAGTTTGAGTTCGCGCGCGATTTCCTTGTTGCTGTCGCCGCGCGCGAGTTTGACGATGATTTCCTTTTCGCGCGGGGAGAGTTTCACATCGTCGGCTCCGCCCCGGATCGGCGCGCGCATGGCGTCGGCGAGTTTGCCGGTCATGTGCGGCGACATGACGGATTCTCCGGCGGCGGCGCGGCGTATGGATTGCAACAGAAAATCCGTTTCGATGTTTTTCAGAAGATAGCCGCGCGCGCCCATACGCAGGGCTTCGAGCAAATCTTCGGCATCTTCCGAGACGGTGAGCATGACGATTTGCGCGTCGGGTGCTTCGTCCTGCAACAGCGGAATGGTTTCGAGGCCGCTCAAATCTGGCATGTGCAAATCGAGCAGGATGACATCGGGGCTGAGTCGCTTGGCGTGCTTGACGCCTTCGAGTCCGTTGCCCGCTTCACCGACCAGTTCAAAATCGTCCTGACGTTCCAGCACAAGGCGGATGCCGCTGCGGAACAGGCTGTGATCGTCAATAATCAATACGCGGATGGGTGTCATGCGTCCCCCGTGGTCATGGTTGCGGCAGCCCATGTGAGGCTGACTTCGGTTCCGCGCCCCGGCGCGGAGACGAGCGCGAGGCTGCCGCCCATGCGGTGCGCGCGTTCGCGCATGATGCGTATGCCGACATGTGTGTCGCCCGCGCTTTTGTCGGGGTCGTAACCTTTGCCGTTGTCTTTCACCGTCAAGCGGCATTCGTTTGCCGAGATGAGTTCCACTTCCACGTTGGTCGCCTCCGAATGTTTGCGGATATTGGAGAGGGATTCCTGCAGAATGTGCAAAATCTGCAACACCGATTCGGGCGGCAAATCCAGCGGCGCTCCGATGCGCGAATAATGCGCGGAAATGCCCACCTGCCCTTCAAATTTCTCCAGCGCGCTGACGATGGCGGCATCGAGATTGGCGTGATCGAGCCGCGTGCGGAAATGCACCAGCAATTCACGCACATCGTCGTAACTTTCCTGCACGCCTTCGCGGATTTGCCCGACCACTTCAATCGCGTTGGCGACCTTGCGGTTGCCGAGGTCTTCCTGCAACAACTGCACTTGTATGTTCAGAAAAGCCAGCGATTGCGCGATGCTGTCGTGCAGTTCCTGCGCGAGCAGATTGCGCTCTTCGGAAATCGCCATTTCCTTTTCGCGCGCGACGAGCCGCTGGTTTTCAATCGCCGTGCCGAGATGCAGGCCGACCGATTCCAGCAGCCGCACTTCCGCAGGCGGCAAAATGCGCGGGGTGTCGAAAAACAAATTGAGCAACCCCAGCATGTTTTGTTTGGAACGTATGGGGATCGCGGCGATGGAATGGAAATCGTCGCAATTGCACGCATCCATCGTCTGCGACGCGGGCGATGCAAGGTCGGAACTGACCGCAACGCCATCGCGCGCCACCGCGCCGCACACGCAGGAACCCACGTCCAGCCAGGTTTCGCGCGCGAGAAAATCTTCCGACACGCCGCGCGCGGCGACCACTTTCAATTGCTCGCCCTTGGGATCGGTCAGTCGTATCACGCCGCCGCTCGCGTTGAACAACGCGATCATGCGCGCCAGCACGTTATCGCACAACGGCTCGGCGGCGGTGGAAGCGTTAAGAAACGCGGCCACTTCGTAAAGCGCGCCCAGCTCGCGGTTTTTCACCTCGACACGCTGCGTTTTTTCCGCGATGCGCTGTTCCAGCGTGTCGTAAGTATCCTGCAACTGCTCCGCCATCTGGTTGAAACCACGCGCCAACTCGCTCAACTCATCCTCGCCCTTTGCCGGGAGACGCACGCCGAAATTCCCCTCGCCCATGCTACGTAAACCGTCGTTGAGACGTTGCACCGGACGCACCAACAGCAACGAAAAAATATAGTCGAGCAATACCGTTCCGAGCAGGGCGACGACAATCAACCCGACCTGAAAAGGCCGCAAAATGCCGGTCGCGCGGGCATTGCTGCGCTCAATCAACACCACGAGACCGTCTATGCCCGCGACAAAACTTTCAAGCGAAATCTGGTATTCGGCCAGCAAACGCGATTGCTCCCCGGCGGAAGTCGAACCGAGTATGGCCTCGATGCGCGGCCTCATCACATCGCGCCAGGCCGATTGCAACGCCTCCACCTGCTCGATCACGCGCGGCTCCTTGGGCAAAAACAAGGGACGCTGCGGATTGCCGTTTTTCAACTCGATCAAGGTACGCTCAAACCGCAACGCCTCGCCCGCGATCTCCTCACGCAGATTCAACTCCGGCTGCCGCACCTGCTGCGCCATGAGAAACGCGATGCGATAAGACCTCATGCGTTCCTTGCCCGCATCATTGATCGCCGCCGCGCTACCCTCCAGTTGCCGCGAAACCACCAGCGTCGAACCGATCGCCACCACCGCCACCAAAAAGTAAAACACCAGCAAACTGGTAATTTTCTGACTGATCTTGAGCTTCATGTCAACGATGGTGCGCCTGTTTTTAAATCATGTCCATGATTTACATCAAAAAAACAGAGGGTTAATTTTGATGCCAACCTCTACCCGATTTGAAGAAAATCCCCAACCGCCGCAAACGTTTTTTCGGTCAAATCTCCGCTCAGGCAATCGAGTTCCGTCAGTCCGTTCATGCCGCGCAGCCAGGTGAGTTGGCGTTTTGCGAGTTGGCGGGTGGCGGCGATTCCGGTTTCGCGCAGGGCGGCTTTGTCCAGTTCGCCTTCGAGGAATTGCCATGCCTGCCGGTAGCCCACGCATTTCATGGCAGGTAATCCGGGATGGAGATTGTAATGCTGGCGCAAATTTTTCAGCTCATTCACCAAGCCGTGTTCCAGCATGAGATCAAAGCGTTGCTCGATACGCCAATGCAGCGCGGCGCGGTCGGAGGGCAGCAGGGCGAGTTTGAGCAGACGATATGGGAATTCGGGTTTTTCCCGATCTTCGACAAAATATGCCGACAGCGGTTTGCCGGAGATGAGATAAACCTCCAGCGCGCGTTGCACACGCTGCGTGTCGCCGGGTTCCAGTCGCGCCGCAGTCGCAGGGTCAATTTCGGCGAGACGTTGGTGCAGGGACGGCCAGCCGTGATTCGCGGCATCCGTTTCCAGTTGTCGCCGCAGCGCGGGGTCGGCTGGCGGCAATTCGCTGATGCCGCCTTCCAGCGTTTTGAAATACAACATTGTTCCGCCGACCAGCAGCGGCACTTTGCCGCGCGCGGTGATATCAGTCATGAGGCCAAGCGCGTCAGCGCGGAATTGTGCGGCGGAATAGGACGCTTCCGGCGAGAGGATGTCAACGAGATGATGCGGCGTATGCGCGCGCGTGGCGGCATCCGGCTTGGCGGTTCCGATGTCCATGCCGCGATAGACCAGCGCGGAATCCACGCTGATGATCTCGACGGGAAAACGTTGCGCCAGCGCGACCGCCAGTCCGGTCTTGCCGCTTGCGGTGGGTCCCATGAGAAAAATGGCGGGCGGCGGCGCGGGCGGAATCATTATCTGAGCAACAGTTTTTTCACCGGCGCGTAGCTGCGTCTGTGGATCGCCGAAACGCCGTGCAACTCCAGCAGCGCGAGATGTTCGGCGGTCGGATAGCCTTTGTGTTTGGCGAAGGCGTAGTGCGGATATTCGCGGGCGAGCCGTTGCATTTCCTCGTCGCGCGCGGTTTTGGCGAGGATGGAAGCTGCGCCGATTTCGGGTACTTTGCTGTCGCCTTTCACCACGGCTTGCGTGGGATAGGCGACTTTGGGGCAATGCAGGCCGTCAACAAGCACCTCATCCGGCGCGTGTTGCAAGCCTTCCACGGCGCGTTTCATCGCGAGCAGCGTGGCTTGCAAAATGTTGAGGCGATCAATTTCTTCCACGCTGGCGAAGGCGATGCACCATGCGAGCGCGTTTTGTTTGATGGCGTGCGCGAGCGTGTCGCGTTTTTTTTCCGACAGCGTTTTGGAATCGGCGATGCCTGCGACAGGTTTCGCGGGATCGAGGATGACGGCGGCGGCATAGACCGCTCCGGCCAAGGGTCCCCTGCCCGCTTCGTCCACGCCGCAGATCAGTTTCACTTCAACATTCCCAAAATCGCCTGCGCCGCTTTTTCGGCGGTGTTGCGGCGCAGGGTGGCGTGCATGGTTTCAAATTCACGCAGCATTTCCGCCGTGGCGTTTTTGTCGGCGAGCAGTTTGATTGCGGCTTCCGCTATTTTTTCCGGCGTCGCGTCGTGCTGCAACAATTCCGGCACGATGGCTTTGCCCGCGAGGATGTTGGGCAGCCCGACGCACGGCACGCGCACCATGCGTCGCAGCAGCCACCAGCTTGCTGCCGAAACGCGGTAGGTGATGACCATGGGTTTTTTTAGCAGCGCCGCTTCCAGCGTGGCCGTGCCGGAGGCGACGATGACGGCATCGGCGGCTTCCATCGCGCGATGCGATTGGCCGGAGAGAATATGAAACGACGATTTTTCCGCCGGGTGTTTTGCGAGCGCGGTTTCAAATTTCAAACGTGTTTCCTGACTCGCCAGCGGTACGACAAAAACCGCTTCCGGCATGTGTTTTCGGATCAGCAACGCGCTTTGCACGAACAAATCCGCGAGATAATCCAGCTCGCTCTGACGGCTTCCCGGCAGCAAAGCGAATATGGGTTTGTCGGTCGGCAGACCGAGTTCCGCGCGCGCGTGGAGCGGGTCGGGCTGCATGGGAAATTCGTCCGCGAGCGGATGGCCGACATAGGTGACGGGCACGCCCGCCTCTTCGTAGAGCGGCGCTTCAAACGGCAGCAGCGCGAGCACATGCGACACCGCGCGCCGGATTTTGTTGATGCGCCCTTTGCGCCACGCCCAGATCGAGGGGCTGACGTAGTGGACGGTCGGGATGCCCATGCCCTTGAGTTTGCGTTCCAGCCCGAGATTGAAATCGGGCGCGTCTATGCCGATGAAAAGATCGGGCGGATGATGCTTGAAATGCGCGAGCAAACCGCGCCGTATGCGTAATATGCCGAACAGGTGTTTGAGCACTTCAAACAAGCCGCGCACTGCGAGACGTTCCATCGGGAATAATGAAACCGCGCCTTCCGCCTGCATTCTGGAACCTGCGACACCGACAAATTCGAGATCGGGGCGGTGGTGTTTGAGCGCGCGTATCAAATGGCTGCCCAGCAGGTCGCCGGAAGCCTCGCCCGCCACAATGCCGATCACTGTCATGCGGAATCAGCGGACGATGCCGCGTGTGGAGGTGTCGAGAAAATCGAGGAGCAGGCCGATTTCAGGACAGCTTGCGCGTTGTCCGGCCAGCGCGACTTTGGCTTCTTCCAGCGTCAACCCCGATCGGTAGAGCGTCTTGTAGGCATGTTTGATTTCCGCGATCACTTCGGGCGAAAAGCCGCGCCGCTTGAGACCTTCCGCGTTGATGCCGTGCGGCTCGGCGTGAACGCCGCCGCCCACGGTCACATAGGGTGGGACATCCTTGAACAGCACGGTTCCGCCCGCCGTCATCACATGCGCGCCGATTTTGCAGAATTGATGTACCAGCGTGAAACCGCCAAGCACAACGTAATCGTGCACAACCACATGCCCCGCGAGTGATGAGCTGTTGGCGAGTATGGTGTGGCTGCCGACCAGACAATCGTGGGCGATGTGCGAATAGGCCATGATCCAGTTGTCGTCGCCGATGCGGGTCACGCCGCCGTCCTGCACCGTGCCGCGGCTGAATGTGCAGTATTCGCGTATGGTGTTGCCGTTGCCGATTTCCAGCGTGGTCGGCTCGCCGCGATATTTTTTGTCCTGCGGTTCTTCGCCGAGCGAGCAGAAATGGAAGATGCGATTGTCGCGGCCTATCGTGGTGTCGCCCTGAAGCACGACATGATGGCCGATGCGTGTGCCGCCGCCGATGCGGACGCCCGCGCCTATGACGGAAAACGCGCCGATTTCCACATCTGCGGCGACTTCGGCCTTGGGATCAACAATCGCGCTTGGATGGATCACTTGATGACTTTCAGCGTGCAAAGCAGTTGCGCTTCCGCGACGATTTCGCCGTTCACCAGCGCCTGTCCGGAGTATTTTCCGATGCCGCGCATGACGCGTTCCATCCTGACCTTGAGCGTCAACTGGTCGCCGGGGAACACTGGTTTTTTGAAGCGCGCGCTGTCTATGCCCGCGAAATAATAGACCGAATCGTCGGAGGGTTTGAGACCCATGGTTTTGAACGACAAAATCGCCGCCGCCTGCGCCATCGCCTCCACGATCAGCACGCCGGGCATCACCGGATAATGCGGAAAATGGCCGGGGAAAAACGGTTCGTTGATCGTGACGTTTTTGATCGCGACGATTTCCTTTTCCACCTTGAGCGCGACCACGCGATCCAGCAACAGAAACGGATGGCGATGCGGCAGGTATTCGAGAATCTCGTTGATATCCATGCTGATGTTGTTCATTGCTTTTCCTTTTTCAAGGTCTCAATCTCATTTTCGAGCCGGGCGACACGATCGGCCAGCTCGCCAAGACGACGAAGATGCGCCGCCGTTTTCAGCCATTTGGCGTGCGGCTGAAACGGCATCAGCGCCGTGTATGTGTCCGCTTTGTCGAGCGAACGGGAAATCAGACTTCCGGGCGTGACCGTCACCCCGTCCGCGATTTCGATATGTCCCACGATCAGCGCCGCGCCGCCGATGCGACAATGCCGCCCGATGCGCGTGCTGCCCGCGATGCCCGCGCAGGCCGCGACCACGGTATGCGCGCCTATCCTGCAATTGTGGGCGATTTGTATGAGGTTATCCAGCTTGACGCCCTCCTCGATCACGGTGTCGTCCAGCGCGCCGCGATCTATGGCGGTGTGCGCGCCGATCTCCACCCGGTCGCCGATGACGACCCGCCCCACTTGCGGAATCTTGACCCAGCGCCCGTCGTCTTGCGCGTAACCGAAACCGTCCGCGCCGATCACCACGCCGGAACTCAATACGCACTCCGCGCCGATTTCGCAATCGTGATACACCGTGACATTGGCGTGCAACGCGGTGTTGTCGCCGATGACCACGCCGTCGCCGATCACCGAACCCGCGCCTATGACGGCGTGTTCGCCGATGCGCGCGCCGTGGCCGATGACAACATGCGCGTCTATGGCCGCTGATTTCGCCACCACGGCGGAATCGGCAATCACCGCGCTTGGATGCACTCCGGCAACTGCCGTTGCCACAGGATTAAGCAGCGTCGAAACCCGCGCGAAATAAGCATACGGATTGTCGGTCACGATGCGCGGCAGCCGGGTTTCGGCCTCCGCACCGACGATGACGGCGGAGGCGCGCGTGGTTTCCAGCAGCGCGCGGTATTTCGAATCCGCGAGAAAACTCAGATCGCCCGGTCGGGCGTTCGCAAGCGAAGCCATGCGGGAAACGGCCACATCGCCGTCGCCCCGAACTTCCCCTCCAAGCCGTTCCGCGATTTCACGCAGGGAATAGCTGACACGCATGGCCGTGGTGACAGTTTATTTCTTGCCGAGCGACTTCAACACCTTGTCGGTGATGTCCACTTTCTTGCTGGCGTAGGCAACGCCGCCATAGACCACCAGATCGTAACCTTCGCTCTCCGCCACGGTGGTGACCGCTTTGTTGATGCGATCCTGCAAGGAGGAAAGTTCCTCGTTCTTGCGAAGGTTGATGTCCTCGCGCAGCTCGCGCTGCTTGCGCTGGAATTCCAGATTGGTGTTGGCAATGTCGCGCTCGCGGTTGCGGCGGTCGGTTTCGGACAGGGTCAGCCCGTCCTTGTCCAGCGCGGCTTGCTGATCCTGGATTTGCTTTTGCATACGCTCCAGTTCCTGCGTGCGCGGCTTGAATTCGGCTTCCAGCTTTTTGCCGCTCTCGGCGGTTTGCGGGGCTTCCTGCAAAATCTTGTCCACCTGCACATAGCCCACCTTCAGATCGGCACCGGGTGCCGCGCTCGCGGTGATCGCGGCCAACGAAAAACAACTTGCCAACAAAAATTTCAACAGTCTATTCAATTGATTTCTCCTGATTTTGAACTCTGACATCTCAACATGAAACATTAAAATTGCGAACCCAGCTGGAACTGCAACACTTCCGTATCATCCCCCGTTTTCGCGTTCAGCGGCTTGGCCAGCACGAGCTTGATCGGGCCGAAGGGCGAATACCAGCTTACGCCGACCCCAGTGGAATAACGCAGACAATCGCTCGCGCCGGAACAGGCTCCCGGAATGTTCGAAGCCGTGGTTCCGCTCGCGCCCCAGACCGTGCCCGCGTCAAGGAAGGTGCTCAGACGGAACTGGTGGGAATCCTTGATGAAGGGAACCGGGAAGAACAATTCGGCATTGGCGAGCACGCGTTTGGTTCCGCCCACCGCGTAGTTGTCGCCTGTGACCGAATCAATGTCATGCGGCCCCAGCGAACTGGTTTTGAAGCCGCGCACCGAGGTCACGCCGCCCGCGTAGAAATTCTTGAAGAACGGATATTCCTTGCCGCCATAAGTGTTGGCATAGCCCGCGTCGCCATTCAGCATTAGCGTCATGCTCTTGGTGAAGTCCTTGTACCAGGTGTGCTGGTAGTCGAGTTTGTAGTATTGCTGATCCAGCCCCGGCAGACCGACTTCGCCCGTCAAGCGTTGCAGCACGCCCCTGTTCGGAAACTGGATGTTGTCGCGCGTGTCGTGCGCCCAGCCCGCGTTCAGTTGCAGGGTCGCGTTGCTGCAACCGGAATCGTTGCCGCAGTATTTTTTGTAGCGATCCGGGCTGTTGGCGCTGAGGCCGATGCTGGTGTAATCCAGCGTAAGCCCGGTGCTGAACGTGTCGCGTTCGTTGAGCGGGATGCCGAAATTCACGCCCACGCCATACGCGGAGGTGTCGTAATTGCCGATGCTGAGCGAACTCGCGTTCATGTCGCGACGGTAAATATTGAAGCCGCGGCTGATGCCGTCGGTGGTGAAATACGGGTCGGTGTAGGACAGCGAATAAGTGGTGTTCACCTTGCCGGTGTTCACTTGCGCGACCACGCTGTTGCCGGTTCCGAGGAAGTTGGCCTGGCTCACGGTGACACTGAGCACCACGCCTTCCGAACTCGACAGACCCGCGCCGAACATGATGCTGCCGGTGGATTTTTCGGTCACGTCTATGTTCACATCCACCTGATCCGCCGTGCCGGGAACCGCCGGGGTTTCGACGTTGACCGTATCGAAATAATTGAGGCGATCCAGACGTTCCTTGGAACGATTGATCTTGTCCGCCGCGTACCAGCCCGCTTCCATCTGACGCATTTCGCGGCGCAGCACTTCGTCACGCGTGCGCGTGTTGCCGGTCAGGTTGATGCGGCGCACATAAACGCGCCGACCCGGATCAACAAAAAAGGTAAACGCGACCGTGTGTTTTTCCTTGTCCACTTCCGGCACGGCGTTCACATTGGCGAAGGCGTAGCCGTCGTTGCCGAGCCGATCGCCCATGGCCTTGCTGCTTTCGGTCAGCTTCGCGCGGCTGAATATCTCGCCCGGCTTCACAGTAATCAACTGGCGCAGCTCGTCCTCGGGAACCAGCGTCTCACCGGCCATTTTGACATCCGTGACCGTGTATTTTTCGCCTTCGCTGACGTTGATCGTGATGTAGATGTCACGCTTGTCCGGCGTGATCGAAACCTGCGTGGATTCGATGTTGAATTCGAGATAGCCCTGATCCATGTAAAACGAGCGCAGCGCCTCCAGATCGGCGGTCAGCGCCTGTTTGGAATACTGATCGTCCTTGGTCCACCAGCTCATCCAGTTGGGCGTGGTCAGCTTGAATTCCTCAAGCAGGGTTTTGTCGTCGAACACCTGATTGCCGACGATGTTGATGTTGCGTATTTTGGAAACCGCGCCCTCCTCAATCTCGAAACGCACCGAAACGCGGTTGCGTTCAAGCGGATTGACAACGGTTTTCACGGTCGCGCCGTATTTGCCCTGGCTGAGATATTGCCGCTTGATCTCCTGCTCGGCCTTGTCCAGCATGGAACGGTCGAAAATCATGCCTTCGGCGAGGCCGATCTGTTTCAACCCTTCCTTCATCTTGTCGCTGGGGAAGGATTTGTTGCCGCTGAAATCAATCTGCGCGATCGCGGGACGCTCCTGCACCGTCACCACGAGCACGTCGCCTTCCTGTTCCAGCCGCACATCCTTGAAAAATCCGGTGGCGTACAAAGCCTTGATCGCCTGCGCCGCGCGCTGGTCGGTCATGGTTTCGCCCACCTTGACCGGCAGATAGTTGAATACCGTGCCGGGTTCGGTGCGCTGTATGCCTTCAACGCGGATATCCTTGACGACGAACGGCTCCATCGCCTGCGCGCATACCGCATACAGTCCGAGTATCGGCAACAAGATGCGGAGGAGTTTGATCTTCATTAGTGGAAGCCTGTGATGAGTCGGTTGATATCGTTGAACAGGGCAAATGCCATCAGCAAACCCAACAACGCCAGTCCTGTTTTCTGTCCGAGTTCCATGGCGCGTTCCGAAACCGGACTGCCCTTCAAAAATTCGATCATATAATACATCAAATGGCCGCCATCCAAAACCGGGATGGGCAGCAGATTCAAGATTCCAAGACTGAGGCTGATGAACGCCAACATGCCCAGAAACGCCTTCCACCCGGCGCGCGCGCTTTGCCCGGCAATATCCGCGATCGTAATCGGCCCGCCTATGCCCTTCCATGAAGCCGCGCCCGTCACCATGCGCCCCATCATTTTCAGGCTGAAAATCGTTGTTTCCCAGCTTTTATCCAGCGCGTGCGCGAGCGCGGGAACGGGCGCGTAGCGGGTTTTGACCAAAAGCCCCTGCGCGGCCAGCAGTTTTTCGGCCTTGTCCGGCGTCATGTCTTCCGCCGCCGCGCCGATGCGTCCCACGGTTTTGTCGCCTTCCCGAACGGAATCCGGGGTGATCGCCAACGCGAGGATTTCCCTGCCACGCTCGACCTTGATAATCAGCAGCTGGCCGGGATGAGCGCGCACGATCTCGACAAATCGCGCCCATTCCGCAATCGCGGCATCGTTGATCGCCGTGATTTTGTCGCCCGATTTCATCCCGCTCTTGTCAGCGGGGCTGCCCGCAACCACCTCGCCGACGGTGGCAGGCATCACGGGAAAATACTGTTGCAAACCCAGTTGATCGAGCAAATCGCGCGTCGGATCGTCGCGCAGCAATGCGGAAATATCCAGCGCGTGCTTGCCGCCGTCCGTTGCGATTTCCACCGTCTTGCCCTTGAGCGACAAGCGCAGAATTGCCCAGCGCACATCCGTCCAGGAACTGACCGGCTCGCCGCCGACAGCGCGCACGGTTTCGCCCGCCACCAACCCGGCTTGCGCCGCTGCCGTATTGGGCGCGATCTCGCCCAACACGGGTTTTAGGCCGATCACGCCCGTCATGAACAACAGCCAGTAAAGCGCCACCGCAAGCAGCAAGTTGGCAACCGGCCCCGCGAGCACGACCAACATGCGCTTCCAGATCGCCTGACGGTTGAACGCGCGATGCAACTCATGTTCCGCCACCGGCGCTTCGCGCTCGTCCAGCATACGCACATAGCCGCCGAGCGGAAACGCCGCCAAAATAAATTCCGTGCCGTCCCTGCCGACTTTGCGCTTGTAAAGCGCGCGACCAAAGCCGATGGAAAATTGCAGCACTTTCACGCCGCACAGCCGCGCCATGCGGTAATGGCCGTATTCGTGGATGGTGATGAGCACGCCCAGCGTGACCAGAAATGCGAGCACGGTTGTCATGCGGCTTTGGCCTCCACCCAGTTTTCCGCCACGCGCCGCGCGGCGCGATCCACGGCAACCAGCTCTTCCAGATTCGCCGCTTCGGTGACGGTCGTCGCGGACAAGGTTGCCTCGATCAAGCGCGGAATATCCGTGAAGCCGATGCGATTGCCGAGAAACGCCTGCACCGCGATTTCATTGGCGGCATTCAAAATCGCAGGCGCGGTTCCGCCACGCCGCAGCGCCTCAAACGCAAGACGCAGACAGGGGAAGCGCTGCGTATCCGGCGCTTCAAAATCAAGCCGCGCGATCCTGAACAGATCGAGCGAACCCACGCCGCTCGGAATGCGTTCCGGCCACGCCAGCGCGTAGGCAATCGGCGTCCGCATATCCGGGTTGCCGAGTTGCGCGAGCACCGAACCGTCTATGTATTCCACCATGGAATGAATCACGCTTTGCGGATGGATCACCACCTCGATCTGCTCCGGCGCGGCATCAAACAGCCAATGCGCCTCGATGACTTCCAGCCCCTTGTTCATCAGGGTCGCGGAATCTATCGTGATTTTCGGCCCCATCACCCAGTTGGGATGATTGAGCGCCTGCGCGGGCGTGACGCGCGCGAGTTCGTCCGCCGCGCATGTGCGAAACGGCCCGCCCGACGCGGTGAGCAATATCCTGCTGACTCCGGCATGTTCCAAACCGCGCCCGATGTCGCGCGGCATCACCTGAAAAATCGCGTTGTGCTCGCTGTCTATGGGCAGCAGGGTCGCGCCGTTCTGACGCACGGCATCCATGAACAATTTGCCCGACATCACCAGCGTTTCCTTGTTGGCGAGCAACACGCGCTTGCCCGCGCGCGCCGCCGCGAGCGCGGGACGCAAACCCGCCGCGCCGACAATCGCCGCCATGACCGCATCCACCTCGGGCAGCGCGACCACTTTTTCCAATGCCTCCGCGCCGCACAAAACCTGTGTTTCCGAATGCTCGTTTTTGAGTTGTTTGGCCAGTGTTTCGGCAGCGTCTTCGTCGCCCACCACGGCATAAGCCGGTTTGAAACGGCGACATTGCTCCAGCAACGGCGCTGTCCGGGAATGCGCGGTCAGCGCGTAAGCGCGATAACGCTGCGGATGCCGAGCGATCACATCCAGCGTGTTCACGCCTATGGTTCCGGTGGAGCCGAGGATAGTGATGTTTTGGGGGCGGGTCATAACAAGTCCAGCCTGTGATAAACAGGAAGGAATACGAAGAGCGAAAGCGGCAAAACCGCAGTCAATCCGTCAATACGATCCAATACTCCGCCATGTCCGGGTAACAGATTGCCGCTATCCTTGATTCCGGCTTGTCTCTTCAACAGCGACTCAAACAAATCGCCCACAACACTCATGATCGTCAACACGAGAAAACCCGGAATCAGCCAGAAACTCAAATGCAGGGTCAGGCACAAAATCACGCCATACAACGCAACGGCGCACAGCGCGCCGATGACGCCCTCCCATGTTTTTCCCGGGCTGATGGACGGAGCCAGTTTGTGCCGCCCGAAACGCTTGCCGACGAAATAGGCCGCGATATCCGCAATCCACACGATTGCCATCACGGCAAGTAGAAAAAACGGACTCCATGTAGCGGGCAGTAAGGAGGCTGCCATCCAAGTCGGAAACAGCACCATCAGCCCGACAATCGCGAGAAAAAACTTGTTTTCAATGCGGAAACGCAACTTCAGCCAAAGCGGCACTGCGACCATCCAGAAAATGCCAATTCCCGCGCTTAGAATAAAAATTCCCATGGTCAGCCAGCGTGGAATCCCGTCGTCCAGTTCGTTGTCCAATTCCGGGAAATCCCACATCATTGCCGCAACTCCGAATCCAACCACGACCACGAGCAGCCATGCGCCAGATCGCTTCAACCCTATCAACGCGCCCCACTCCAGCGCCGCCAGACAAATCACACCCAGCATCAGCAGCGCCCAATAAGGTTCCGGCAAATAAAACAACGCCGCGAGAAAACCCGCGAGCAGCGCCACCGCCGTCAGCACGCGCTGTTTAAGCATTTCCGCCCACCTGTTCGCTGGTTCGTCCGAAGCGGCGTTCGCGTTGGCGGTAGGACTGCATCGCTTGCGCGAACGCGTCCTGATCGAAATCCGGCCAGAGCGTGTCGGTGAAATAGAGTTCGGTATAGGCGAGTTGCCACAGCAGAAAATTGCTGATGCGTTTTTCGCCGCCGGTGCGGATGAAAAGATCGGGTTCCGGCGCGTAGCGCATGGAAAGATGTTCGGCAAGATCGTTTTCGTCGAAGCCGTTGATTAGCGCGGGATGCGCGGCCAGCATTTTTTGCAGGGCTTGTTGTATGTCCCAGCGCCCGCCGTAGTTGGCGGCGATGGTGAGCGTGAGGCGCGTGTTGTCTTGCGTGAGCCGCTCGCCCTCCTCAATCGCTTCCAGCAGTTGCGGGTCGAAGCGCGAACGGTCGCCTATCATCACGAGACGAATCTGGTTTTGGTGCAGCTTGACCACTTCGCGCTTGAGCGCCTCCATGAACAAGCTCATGAGAAACTTCACTTCGTCGGGCGGGCGACGCCAGTTTTCGCTGCTGAAGGCGAACAGCGTGAGATATTCCACGCCGAGTTCCACGCATTGCTTGACCACATCACGCACGGTTTCCACACCGCGCTTGTGTCCCATCATGCGCGGCAGCAGACGCTTTTTCGCCCATCGCCCATTGCCGTCCATGATGATGGCGATATGGCGCGGAACCGGCGATGATGCCGGAATGGTTTGCGTGGAACTGGTGAAGAGAGCCAAGGCTGCCCTTTCAACGGGAGGATGAAACGCAGTCTGACACGAAGCGGCTCAAATCGCCATCAGGTCGGCTTCCTTGACCTGCAAAGCCTTGTCCACTTCGGTGACATAACGGTCGGTCAGCTTCTGGATTTCGTCTTGCGCGCGGCGCTCGTCATCCTCGCTGATGTCCTTGTCCTTGAGCAGTTTTTTGAGTTGGTCGTTGGCATCGCGGCGCACGTTACGCACGGATACCTTGGCGTTTTCGCCCTCGCCCTTGACCACTTTGATGAGGTCGCGGCGGCGTTCTTCGGTGAGCGCGGGCATGGGTACGCGCAGCATGTCGCCGCTGCTGGCGGGGTTGAGACCGAGGTCGGATTCGCGGATCGCTTTTTCGATCTTGGCCAGCATGGGTTTTTCCCACGCGGTCACCGTCAGCGTGCGCGCGTCGCTCGCGCTGACGCTGCCGATCTGGGTGATGGGAACCATGCTGCCGTAATACTCGACCATCACATGATCGAGCAGGCCGGCATGAGCGCGGCCTGTGCGTACCTTGGCCAGATCGTTTTTGAGCGCCTCAAGCGCGCGCTGCATTTTTTGCTCGGCGGTTTTTTTGATGTCATTCAGCATGGTCGTTCTCCTAAGGTAGCACGGATGTGCCTTCGTCTTCGCCCAGCACCACGCGCTTCAACGCGCCCTGCTTGAAAATGCTGAACACGCAGATCGGCAGTTTCTGGTCGCGGCAAAGCGTCAGCGCGGTCGCATCCATCACCTTGAGATTCCTGATGATGGCCTCGTCGAAAGTCAGCGTTTTGTAACGCATCGCGTCGGGGTGCGTTTTGGGGTCGTCGGTGTAAACGCCGTCCACCTTGGTCGCCTTCAACACGATGTCGGCGTTGATTTCCATGCCGCGCAATGCGGCGGCGGTGTCGGTGGTGAAAAACGGATTGCCCGTGCCCGCGCCGAAAATCACCACGCGGCCTTCTTCCAGATAGCGGATCGCCTTGCCGCGGATATACGGCTCGGCCACTTGCTCGATGGTGAGCGCGGATTGCACGCGGCTCACAAGACCGATCTGACGCATCGCGTCCTGCAAGGCCAGCGCGTTCATCACGGTCGCCATCATGCCCATGTAATCCGCCGTGGCTCTATCCATGCCTGCGGCTGCGGGCGCGACGCCGCGGAAAATGTTGCCCCCGCCGATCACCACGCCGACTTCGACACCGAGATCAACGACTTCCTTGATCTCGGCCACGATGCGTTCTATGGTGGCGCGGTTGATGCCGTAGCTGTCCTCGCCCATGAGGGCTTCGCCGGACAGCTTAAGCAGAATGCGTTTGTAGGCGGGGGCGGACATGCGCTTATTTGCCTTTTTTATCGTCGTCTTTGTCGCCATCCACCTTGGAAGCGGCGGCGACTTCGGCGGCGAAGTCAGTCACTTTTTTCTCTATGCCTTCGCCCACGATGTACAGCGTGAAACCGGCCACGCTCGCGCCTTTGGATTTCAGCAGTTCCGCGATGGTCTGTTTGCCGTCCTCGGCTTTGACGAACACCTGATTGAGCAGCGTGACTTCCTTGAGGAATTTCTGCACCGAACCTTCGGCGATTTTTTCCAGCATGTTTTCCGGTTTGCCCGCTTCCTTCGCCTTTTCAAGCGCCACGCGGCGCTCGGAATCAATGGACGCGGCATCCACGCCGGAAGTGTCCAGCGCCTTCGGTTTGGCGGCGGCGATGTGCATTGCGATATCCTTGCCCAGCGTCGTGTCGCCGCCCACGAGATCAACCAGCACGCCGATCTTGCCGCCGTGCACATAGCTCACGAGCTTGCCTTGCGCCGCGATGCGCGTGAAACGGCGCACCGTCATGTTTTCGCCTATTTTGCCGACAAGTTGCGCGCGCACTTCTTCCGCCGTGGCATCGCCGATCTTGAGTGCGGAGAGCGCGGCGACATCCGCCGGATTGTGGTTGGCGACGAGGTGCGCGAGATTTTTGGTGAGCGCGAGAAATTCGTCATTTTTGGCCACGAAGTCGGTTTCGCAATTGACTTCGACCATGGAACCCAGTTTTGCATCGGCGCTGATGAAAATGCCGACCGTGCCTTCCGCCGCCACGCGACCTGCGGCTTTGGTGGCCTTGTTGCCGAAACGCACGCGCAGAATTTCCTCGGCGCGCGTCATGTCGCCGTTGGCTTCGGTCAGCGCTTTTTTGCAATCCATCATGGGGGCGTCGGTGCGCTCGCGCAAATCCTTCACCATGCCTGCGGTAATTTCCGCCATTTTATTTCTCCTGAACTTAAAATTCTTTCAAATACAAAAAAGGGGCTGCGCGCCCCTTTTGGCTATTCTTCCGCCGCGACAGGCTCTTCGACAAATTCTTCCTCGACACCCGCCTTGAGGATCTCGTTGAGCGATTGGCTGCGACCTTCCAGAACGGCGTCTGCGATGCCGCGCGCGTACAAGCGGATCGCGCGGCTGGAGTCGTCGTTGCCCGGCACGACATAGGTCACGCCGTCCGGGGAGTTGTTGGTGTCAACAATGCCGATCACGGGAATGCCGAGTTTGCCCGCTTCCGTCACCGCGCCGGATTCGTGGCCGACGTCAACGATGAAAATCGCGTCGGGCAGACCGCCCATTTCCTTGATGCCGCCGATGGAGCGTTCAAGCTTTTCGATTTCGCGCTTGTAGCCCAAAACCTCTTTTTTGCCCAGACGTTCCAGGCTGCCGTCTTCCATCATGGCCTGATAATCGGCGAGGCGCTTGATGGATTGCTTGACCGTCTTGAAGTTGGTCAACATGCCGCCCAGCCAGCGGTGGTTGACGTAGGCGCAGCTCGCGCGCGCGGCTTCTTCCTTGATGATTTCGCGCGCCTGGCGCTTGGTTCCGACAAACAGGATGCGCCCCTTGTTGGCCGCGAGTTGGCGCACATACTTGAGCGCGTCCTCGAACATCGGCAGGGTTTTTTCCAGATTGACGATATGAATCTTGTTGCGGTCGCCGAAAATAAACGGCGCCATACGGGGATTCCAGTAGCGGGTTTGGTGGCCGAAGTGCACCCCGGCTTCCAGCATTTGACGCATGGTTACGGACATTTCTATACTCCTGTATAAGGTTAAGCCTCCACACGTCCCCAGAAACCCGAAATGGGCACCCTATACGTGAACGTGTGTGGGAATTTACCCGTTCAAAATAAACGGGCGGCGTATGCTACCATAAACGCCCCTGTTCACTCAAGCTGCAATCAGTCTTTATCGCCCATGTCCGTCACCATCAAAAACAATGCCGACATCGAAAAAATGCGTATCGCCGGAAAACTCGCGTCCGAGGTGCTGGATTACATCACGCCCCACGTCATCCCCGGCATCACCACCGACGAACTTGATCGGCTGTGCCACGATTACATGGTCAACGTGCAAAACACCATCCCCGCGCCGCTCAACTACGCGCCGCCGGGTTACGCGCCCTACCCCAAATCCATTTGCACTTCGATCAACCAGCAAGTCTGCCACGGTGTGCCGGGCGAGCGCGTGCTGAAAAGCGGCGACATCGTGAATCTCGACATCACCGTCATCAAGGACGGCTACCACGGCGACACCAGCCGCATGTTCTGCGTCGGCACGCCCACGCCGCAAGCCAAACGTTTGTGCGACATCACCCACGACTGCATGTGGATAGGCATTGCCCAGGTGCGTCCCGGCGCGACGCTGGGCGACATCGGCCATGCCATCCAGAAACACGCGGAAAGCAGCGGCTATTCGGTGGTGCGCGAATTTTGCGGCCACGGCATAGGCAAAAATTTCCACGAAGATCCGCAAGTGCTGCACTACGGCAGACCCGGCGCGGGGCTTGCGCTGCAAGCCGGCATGATCTTCACCATCGAACCCATGGTCAACGCGGGCAAACGCGACATCCGCCAGATGGGCGACGGCTGGACGGTGGTCACCAAGGATCGCAGCCTTTCCGCGCAGTGGGAGCACACGGTGCTGGTCACGCCGGACGGCTACGAAGTCATGACGCTTTCCGCGGGCACACCGCCCCCGCCCGCGTTCATCGCCCGTTAGCGCCTTGATTCACGATCTCGCGTATTGGCGTGAACGGCTGCAAAACGGCCAGGCCGAACTCCACGCCGCTTTTGATACGGTTGCCGATACCGCGCGTCTGCTCAAACAACACGTGCGACTGGTGGATGAATTGCTGCGTGATCTCTGGCGACAGGCCGAACTTCCGCCATCGCTGGCGCTGTGCGCGGTCGGCGGTTACGGGCGCGGCGAATTGTTTCCGCATTCCGATGTTGATCTGCTGATTCTGCTGCCGGACGATCACGATGCCGCGTTTGATCGGCAACTGGAACCGCTCATCCGCGCGTTTTGGGACATCGGCCTCGCCGTCGGCCACAGCGTGCGTTCGCTGCAAGAGTGCATGGACGAAGCGGCGCAAGACATCACCGTGCTCACCAGTTTGCTTGAGGCACGCCCCATCACCGGCAGCCGCGCCTTGCTCAAAACCATGCAGTCGCAACTGCGCCGGAATTTTGACGCGGCCACTTTCGTGCGCGACAAAATCGCCGAGCAAAACGCGCGTCACGCGAAATTCAACGACACCGCCTACAACCTCGAACCCAATCTCAAGGAAGGCCCGGGCGGCTTGCGCGATTTGCAGAATATCCTCTGGATCAGCCACGCGACCGGCTTGGGCAACAGTTGGAACGCGCTCGCCGAAAACGGTTTGATAACGCGCGGAGAAGCGCGACAAATCCGGCGGCAGGAACTTTTCATGCAAATGCTGCGCGCGCGTCTGCACTATCTTGCGAAGCGGCGCGAGGACAGACTGTTGTTTGATTTTCAGAACGAACTCGCGGCGCAACTGGGCTATGTCGCCACCTCGAAAAAACGCGCGAGCGAGCAGATGATGCAGCACTTTTACCGCAGCGCGAAATTCATCCGCCTGATGAACGAGATTCTGCTGCAAGCCTTGCAGGAACAGGTGCTGCCACATCATCCGGCCACGCCCGTCAATGCGCGCTTTCAGATGCGCGACGGCCTGCTTGAAGCGCGCGCGCCCAATCTGCTGCAACAACATCCCGATGCGATTTTCGAGGCATTTTTGCTGCTGGAACAACACCCGGAACTGAACGGTTTCAGCGCCGAAATCCTGCGCGATTTGTGGCGCATGAAAAGCCGCATCAACCACGCATTCCGCATGGACGCGAACAATCGCCGCCTGTTCATGCAAATCATGCGCCAGCCGCGCGGCGTCACCGCGACACTGCGGCGCATGAATCGCTACGGCATTCTGGGGCGCTACATTCCCGCGTTCGGCCGCATCGAAGGCCAGATGCAGCACGATCTGTTTCATGTTTACACCGTGGACGAGCACATCCTCAACGTGTTGCGTAATCTGCGCCGCTTCGCGGTTCCGCAATTTGCGCACGAATTTCCGTTTTGCAGCCAGTTGATCGCCGGATTCGACAAGCCGGAACTGCTCTACCTCGCCGCGCTTTTTCACGACATCGCAAAAGGACGCGACGGCGATCATTCCACGCTGGGCATGGCGGACGCGCGGCGTTTTTGCAAATTGCACGATCTTCCGAAAGAAGATGCCGCGCTGGTCGCGTGGCTGGTCGGCCACCATCTCACCTTGTCGCTCACCGCGCAAAAATCGGATCTCAGCGATCCCGCCGTGATCGAAAATTTCGCGCGCATTGTCAAAACGGAACACCGCCTGACCGCGCTTTATCTGCTCACCGTGGCCGACATCCGCGGAACCAGCCCCGCCATCTGGAACGGCTGGAAAGCCAGACTGCTGGAAAACCTGTTCCAGCTCGCGCAAAAATGGTTGCGCGGCCACCCCGTCAGCGCCGCCGCCGAATTTGCCGAACGCCAAAAACAAGCCGCCGAACTGCTCGCGCAGGATGCGATCAAGCCCGAAACCTATCGCCCGCTCTGGAGCAAATTCGGACGCGGCTATTTTCTGCGCCACGAAGCGCATGAAATCGCCTGGCACACGCGCTCATTGCTCTTCAACACCCACCCGGAAAAACCCGTGGTGCGCGCGCGCCTCGGTTCCGCGGGCGACGGCATACAAGTGATGATCTACATCCACGACCGCGAAAATCTCTTCGCCTGCATTTGCAGCTTTTTCGAACGCGCCGGATTCAACATCGTCGAAGCCCGCATCCACACCACCCGGCACGATTACGCGCTGGACAGCTTTCTCGTGCTCGACGAGGAAAACAACGCGCTGCACTACAAGGAACTGCTCAACGACATCGAACGCGATCTCACAAAAAAACTGGAAAGCGCCAAAGTTCCGCCCCCGCCCATGAACGGACGCATCAGCCGCCAGCTCAAACATTTCCCCATGAAACCGAGCGTGACGCTGGAACCCGAAAAAAACAACAATCACCAACTTTCCATCATCGCCGGCGACCGCCCCGGCCTCCTCTCCCGCATCGCGCAAACCCTCATGCGCCACGACGCGCAACTGCACACCGCGAAAATCAACACACTGGGAAACCGCGCCGAAGATACTTTCCTGATCTCGGGCGCAAAGGGCGAAAAATTGTCGGCGGAAGCGGTGGCGGCGTTGAAAGAGGAGTTGTTGAAAGAGCTTTGAGCTTGGCAGGTATTAAGCAGCCTGACGTAATGACAACGACACTACGTTCTGCTATGATGATCCGAACTCACAGGAGACCATCATGCCCACCGCCAGCCCCACCCTCCAGCCCCGCAGCAAGCGCGAGACGCTGAATCTCCGCATCAAACCCGAAGAGCGCGGCTTGATTGACCGCGCCGCCAAGATGCGGGGGAAAAACCGCACGGATTTTGTGTTGGATGCCGCACGCTCGGCAGCCGAAGAAACATTACTGGAACAGGCCATCATCCCGGTCAGTCCAAAGCTCTATGCGGAGTTTCTGACGCGTCTGGACATGCCGCCGCAACCAAATGAGCAGCTGCGGCAGACCATGCAAACACCGGCTCCCTGGGATAAGCCGTGACGCTTATCGCGCCGGAACCTTTGGCGTCATATCACGAGCTTGAAGCCTTCATCTGCGGCGTGGAAAGTCTGGAATCATGGCTCAAACGCCGCGCCTTGAAAAATCAACTGACCGGCGCATCCCGTACTTTCGTCGTTTGCGAAGGCCATCGTGTGCTGGCCTACTACGCCTTGGCATCCAGCGCGATCACGCTAGATGCCGCAACTGGCCGCTTTCGCCGCAACATGCCCGACCCGATTCCCGTGGTTGTTCTTGGCAGACTGGCCGTGGATCAATCCCTGCAAGGCAAAGGCATTGGCCGCGCCTTGGTGCGGGATGCTTGTCAGCGCCTTATTCAGGCCGCCGACACCATAGGAATACGCGGCATGATCGTTCATGCGCTCTCGACTGATGCTCAAGCTTTTTATACGAGAGTCGGTTTCGAACCGTCACCGCTTGACCCAATGCTGCTGATGGTTACTCTGGACGATTTGAAGTCCTGCATGTGAGGCTTGCACGCGAATGATGGCGGAAGCGGTGAGATTCGAACTCACGGAGGGCGTAAACCCTCGGCGGTTTTCAAGACCGCTGCCTTAAACCACTCGGCCACGCTTCCGGTTGGGAATTTTTCCGCGCTCCAAAAACAAGCAGCGGAAAAGCGGCGTCATTCTAGCACAGGGATGACTATTCCCTTCTCAATCCCAACCACACCAACGCGCGAATTAAAAATTCGGGAACCACGCTGAAGATGTAGAGGGTGACTCCGGCGTGCAGCACGGCGATCAGCAGGAAAAGCGCGGGGATGGTGCGGTGTCCCCAGCTCAGGATGGCGATGGCGGCCAGCGCGCCCGCGACCATGAAGAGCGCGTTGAGAATGTTGTTGGCGGCGATCACGCGCGCGCGGCAGGATTCGTCGCTGCGTTGCTGAACCAGCGCGTAAAGCGGCACGCAATAAACGCCGCCGAAGCCGCCTATCATCATCAGGTCGAGCAGCACGCGCCACACCCCGTCTTGTTGCAGCAGCGTGGTGATGGTCATTCCCATGGCGGCGGGATGCGCGGGCGCGGCGAAAGCCAGATCAATGCCGAAAATCAACATGCCCAATGCGCCCATGGGAACCAGCCCCGGCTCCACGGTTTTGCCGCGGCGGCGCGTGAGTTTTTCGCACAGCAACGAACCCACGCTGATGCCCACGCACAACACGGTGAGCAGCAGCGTGAATGCGTCCTCGTCGCCGCCCAGCACATTTTTGGCGAAGAGCGGAAATTGCGCGAGCAGCGTCGCGCCGTAAAACCAGAACCATGAAATCGCGAGGATGGAGAGCAACACGCTGCGTTCGCGCCGCGCGAACCCGATGCAGCGCCAGGCTTCGACCAGCGGGTTGAGGGAGATTTTGAGTTCCGGCATGGGCGCGGGCGCGGCGGGAATTTTCCAGCTTGCGGCAAAACCGGCGAGCGCGACGGTGAGACAAATGCCGACGATCCACGCTTCGCCGTCCGGCATACGCGCGAGCAAGCCGCCGCTGATCGTGCCGAGCAAAATGGCGATGAAGGTTCCCGCATCCACAAGCGCGTTGCCGCCGACCAGTTCCTGCGGGCGCAAATGCTGCGGCAAAATCGCGTATTTGATGGGGCCGAAAAACGAGGCGTGCGTGCCGAGCAAAAACAGCGCCGACAACAACCACGTCAAACTGTGCAGCCAGAAACCCAGCGCCACAATCAGAATAATCAATATCTCCAGCGCCTTGACCCAGCGCGCCAGCCGCGCCTTGTCGAATTTGTCGGCCAGTTGCCCGGCGGTGGCCGAAAACAAAAACGCGGGAACCATGAAAATCCCGCCCGCGAGATTGGTCAGCACTTCCGGCTTCATCGCCGACCACGAAGCGCCGAAGGTAATCAGCATGACCAGCGAAGTTTTGTAGGCGTTGTCGTTGAACGCGCCGAGAAATTGCGTGATGAAAAGCGGCAGAAAACGCCGCTTCCGCAACAGCCGGAATTGGGAGTGTTCTTTCTGCGCGGTTTGTGTCGTCTGGCTCATAAAAGCACGCGGTAAATCTCATAGCCCGCCACGCCGAGCAAGGCGCCGGAAGGCAGATCCATGAGGTAATGTTGTTTGGTGAATACGCACGAAACCGCGATGAGCGCCGGAAAAACAAACACCCACGCCCCCATCACGGGCTGCGCGTGCAAGGCGGTCAACATGGCGACGGAAACGTGCATACTCGGAAAGCAATTGCTCGGCGCGTCAATTTTTTGCACGAACCGCAGAAACCTTTCCGAAGCGTTGCGGCCTGTGTTGATCGCGCGCCAATGCGCGGGTGTTTCGACCGGGTAAATATAAAAACACGCCATCTGCATGAACAGCAGCACAATGAAACTGAACGCCATCATCGTGAATTGATGCGCGTCGCCGACGATCCAGTTCAGATACAAAATCGCGGGGTAATACAAAAAGCTGTAAACCCAGCCCCACACCGGCCAGAACGGAATCCGCTCATCCAGCGCCGACGCGAACGCGCGTGCTTTTCTGAGCGGATGACGCTGCGTGAAAAAATAAAACTGGTACGCGCCGACGATCAAAACGCCGCTGAGTATGATGTTGACGAAATAATCTTGTGGTCTCATGTTTCAAGTTTCAATGCTGTGAAAATCGGCTTGCGAAACGCGCGGAATCATTTGATTTCTTTCACGGCGCATTTCAATTTTTCGCGCGCCTCGCCTGCGTTGCGCCAGCCGCCTTTGAAAACAAGCGTGTCGCCGATGCTGACTTTGAAATCGCCCTTGTCGAGAATGTCCGGGAAAAAGTTTTTGCCGTAAAAAACTTGCAGCCCGCCAAGTCCGGTCAATTGTCCGGCGCCCCACAAGGCTTCGGTCATGATCGTTTTCTGACCGGGTTGCTCGATCTTGACCGGAACCGTTTTCACCCCGGACGGAACAGGAATATCAACACCGGCGAAAAACACATAGGGCTTGCCCTTGAACACGCCCAGCGTAATCATGCCGTCCCTGCTGACATACGATGTCGCGCAAAAATTATCGTAGTGCGTCCACTTGCCGTCCCCGGTGGTTGCCAGCGCCTTGATAGCATCCTCTCTCTGCTGAACTGCACGCATCGCTTGCAGCTCCTCCAAAGTTGGGGGAGGCCCCAACGGTGCCTCGCAGAACGCCACAGCGCTATTGTCGTCGGCAGTTGCTCCCACGACATGTTCCCCCGGCGTGCCATTGCACGGATGCAATGCCCATGCCGACGACATCCCGGCGACCATCAAAACAACGGCGAAAAATAGCGATTTCATGATTCCCTACTCCTTTGTGTTTGCTTCGTTGATGTCGAATCCGCCGCATTTTTCATGCGACGGTTTTTTTAAAACTCAAACCGTTTCCGCCATGCGTTTCAGCGTGACGTAATCAATTTTTCCCGTGCCGAGCAGCGGCAACTCTTCCACGCGCGCGATTTTGCGCGGCACGGCCAATTCGGGAATGCCCAAGCTGCGCGCGGCTTCCTGCAACGCCGCGCGGTCGAGATTGGCATCCGTTGTGAACAACACCAGCGCCTCGCCCTTGCTTTCGTCGGGCTGGCTGCTCGCGGCATGTTGCGCGTCGGGCGCGGCTTTTTGCGCGATTTTTTCCACGGATTCCAGACTCACCATTTCACCGGCGATTTTGGCGAAGCGTTTGACGCGGCCAAGAATACGCACAAAACCGTCTTCGTCCACATCCACGATGTCGCCGGTATCGTACCAGCCCGCGCCGAGTTCGTCGGCCACCGGCGGTTGCAGCACGCCGGGCTGGTCGGCCTTGAGATAGCCGCTCATCACATTGGGGCCGCGCACATGCAGACGACCGCCGTGGTCTATGCCCGGCACGGCTTGCAAGCGGTATTCGATGCCCGGCAAAAATTGTCCCACCGTGCCGCTGCAATAACCCATGGGCGTGTTGACCGCGATCACCGGCGCGGTTTCGGTCGCGCCGTAGCCTTCGTAAATGCGGATGCCGAATTTTTCAAACCACAGATCGCGCACGGCGGGTGCGAGTTTTTCCGCGCCTGCGATGACGTAGCGCATCTTGTAAAAATCATACGGATTCGCGTTGTTCGCGTAGTGGCCGAGAAAGGTTCCGGTTCCGAGCAGCAGCGTGCAGTTGCGGTCATAAGCGAGTTCGGGAATCACGCGGTAATGCAGCGGCGTGGGATAGAGAAACAGATTCATGCCCGAAAACAACGGCCACAATGTGCCGCCGGTGAGGCCGAAGGAATGAAAAATCGGCAGCGCGTTGAGCATTTTGTCGTCGGCGGAAATATCAATGATGGCGCGGATTTGCGCGACATTGGCGAGAATCGCGCGGTGCGACAACACCACGCCCTTGGGCTTGCCTTCGGAGCCGGAAGTGAACAGCACCACGGCGGCATCTTCGGTCGAGGTTTTGATTTGCGCGCAACGCGGAAAACGCAAACCCCAGCACACCAGCCAGATTTTATCGAACAGCGTGAGTTGCTCGCGCAAATCTTCCAGATAAACGATGCGCTCCACGCCTTGCAGCGCGGCGATTTTGTCGGCGATGTTGGCTTGCTCGACAAAGGCGCGCGAAGTCACGAGCAATTTGATTTCGGCGGCGGAACACGCGGCCTGCATTCCATCCGTGCCCGCCGTGTAATTGAGCATCGCGGGCACGCGACGCAACGCGCTCAATCCAAAAAACAGCCCGACGGTCGCCGCGAGATTCGGCAGCAACACACCCACGCGCTCGTCGCGGCGACTCATGCGCCCGACCACGCGCCCGAGCGCGAGCGCCATCTTGAGCACATCCTGATAGCTGTATTCGATTTCCTTCACGTCTTCGAGCACGCGACGGTCGCGTCCGTAGTGATCCATCGTGTCGCACAGTGCGCCGTACAAAGTGTCGGAAGCCGGTCGCGTCATCGCCATTTCCAGCATCAAACGACGCATCGCATCGCCCGCCTTGTGGCGGCGCTCCTGCGAACTTTCCGCTTCCGGCATGGAGAGTTTCGTGGGCGGTGACAACGTGAGCGTGATGCGCGGAAACAGTTTGCGCGGTTCTTTCCCTTTGTTCATGCGCGAAAAATAACTGTGCATCGCGCCGTCCACGCGCACCGGCAACAGCGTCGCGCCGGTCTTGGCCGCGATGAACGCCGGGCCGTCATACACTTTCATCAAACTGCCGGTCGTGGTGATGCGCCCTTCCGGGAAAATCACCACCGGACGACCCGATTCGACCAGTTGAATCACCTGCTTGATCGCCATCGGATTATTCGGATCAACCGTAAGGTAATCGCACAATATATCCAGACTCCAGCGCCGGAACCTGTGTTTGACGGCCTCCGTATGCACCACGAATACCGGCTCCTTGGGCAGCGGCAGAAAAAGACCGAGCAAGGTTCCATCCAAAAACGATTCGTGATTGGCGATGATGAGCAAGCGATCCCCCGCCTCCCGAGCGCCCGCCAGCGCATGTTCCACACCGCGCACCCGCACGCGGAACACCACCCGCGCGAGGCCGCGCAACGCCCAAAGAATCAGAGTGCGCCACCATGCCGAGGTTTGCGCTTTTGCATGTGCGATATTGGACATAATCAAAAATTTCGTTACGTTTAGTTAAAAAAATCAGCATTCCGCGTGCACGTAATGCAGCACTCTTCCCAGCGATTCTTCCAGCCAGGCGCGATTAATCCAGAACCAGACTTCCTTGCCGATCTTCTCCGAACCCAGCACGCCCGCCTCGTGCAAAATTTTCAAATGATGCGAAACCGTCGAACGCGTCAACGTCGAAACAGACGCGATCTGCCCCACATTCAAACGTTCGCCCTTGTCGAACAACATCAAAATGCGTTGCCTGTGCTGATCGCCCAATGCGGTAAAAACGCGCGCCATGGGCTGCCACTCGGGAGGGATGGTACGGGTGTAGTCGGATTTCATGACGACGATCTTAGTTATGTCGTTTCGTGGTGTCAAGTGTTTTTCGTGCCGAAATTTATCACAGCCTGAACTTTTGCATGAGCGGCACGCCTATGCCGCGCAGCAAACGCACGAGCGAACGCCAAGCCTGTTGTCGCGCCACGGGCAAGTGGCGAACAAAGACCAGACTATATTCGATTGCAGGTACGCCGCCGCGCAAGCGTTTGAAGCGGGCGGCTCCGGCGCTGCCGTTGAACAGGCAGCGTCGTTGCGCGGCTTCTTGCAGACTCAGGTGGGTAATCAGGCGATACAAGCCCAACTTTTGCGGCAGCGCGGTATCGTAACCGACGATGGGCGTCGTAAAAATATGCGAATTGCCGAACCAGCCCGCAACGCCGTCCATGCGGCCTTCTTCGCTGCGTAGCGCGCGCAGTTCCAGCCAGCCGTCACGCTGACCGGCGCGCAGCCAGTCGGCGCTGAACTGCGGATTTAATGGCGAATATTTTTCCAGATAAAGAAGGTTGTAGAGATGTTCCAGACGCGCGTAATCCGTATCCGCAAGCGCGTTCCCCGGCACAATCTCATAGGACGTGTTGCGCGACAAACGGGCATCATTATGGTTATCGCGGCAATGCCAAAACTCCGACTGTTCGCCCTTGCGCGCATCGAACAGATAAACCTGCCGACTGGGAAGCGCGAGATAACCCAGATTTTCCAAACGCCCGATCAGCTTCGCATTGCTGAATTGATTGAGCGAGCGGAAACTGATGGCATGTTCCGGGAATTCCCGTGTCAACAAATCCGTCATCTCGGGCAAATCCGCGCCTTCCCAATTGGCCGGATACAGATTGGTGGAGAGCAGCCAATTATTCACCTGCACCAACTGGTCAACACGTGCCGCCGTCAGCCCAAGCCCCACGGCTTTTACCAGCATACGCAAAGGCCAGGTCAGACACGCCGCACCAAGCTGGGCGATTTCATATTGCGCGTAGCCGGTATAAGTCGTGTATGGAGATACCACATAACTGTTGCCGATGCGCTCATCGCCAGTGTTGATGCTCACCGGAAAAAAATGCGTGCCGGTCGCGAGAATGCTCATGCGCGTGGAGACATTGCGGATTGCGCCGGGCGCATGGCGCGCGAACGCGGCTAAAAGCGGTTGGCATTTTCCGCCCTCGCCTGCGGCAAATTCCTCGACGGTCAGCAATTTCACAATCGCTTCTCCAGCGACTGACCATTCCACTCGATATCCGCGGTTGCAGCCGCCAAAAGACCGCATCGCCGACGCAGTGCCCGGACGGAAATTTCCATAAGGCCGAGAAGTTGCGCCGGAAGCGGCTTGAAATCATTTGCCCGCGCAATCACATCGCTTGCGGCGCGGAAATCGCGCCGGAATTTTGCATTGAACCGATGTTTGCAACCGGCAAACAAAAGCATGGCGGAGGCAACCTGGCGCGGCGCGGAATGTGGTATCAGCACGCCCCGCTCGCCCAGCAACGCAGCCACCACCGCTTCCGGTTGATCGGCGAACAGATGGATGCCGCTGGTCGCGCGGGGGTTGCATTCCAGCACATGACACGAACCATCGGCCTGCTCGATGAAATCAAAAGCCACTTGTCCGGTATAGCCGGTTGCCCTGCCGAATTGCTCGACGAACGCCCGGATCAACGGCGGGTTGGTCGGCTCAAACCAGATGCCGGAACCGCCCCCAACCCGGTAGCGGGGATGATAACAAGTGTGCGCGGTAAGCCTGCCGTCAAGCAACAAACTGTAGCTGCAATGCTCACGCCCCGCGATGTGGCGCTGGGCAATCCACGGTTGTGCCGAAGTCGGATGCAATCGCATCACCCGTGCCGGATCGGGACGCAGCAATGCGCGGTGCGCGAAGCGCGAGTAAGCCGGTTTGAATACCCAGTCGCGCGTATCATGCGTTGCCGCGAATGCCTCGACATCCCCGGCTTTTTCGAGAAGGTGAGTTTCCGGCGCTTCAATCTCCCAGCCCTTGACCTTTTCCGCGAAACGACCTTTGTGATGCAATTCATGCATCAGCGCAAAAGGCGGCACCATGATGCGGGCGGGAATATGGTCGCGGCCATGCGCGAGATAAAACGCTTCCTCGCATGTCGGCAACACGAGATTAATGTCACGCGCCACAACTTCTTTTGCCAGCGCATCTATCCAGTCCGCCGGAGAACGGCGCGGTTCGGGCAGACGGATAAATTCATGCGCCGCAGCGGAAAATCGCACAAGCGGCCAGCGCAGCGAATCTCCGACGCTGACCCGCCATCCGACCGCGTGAAAACAGCGCGACCATTCCAGACATGCCGGAGCGCGCGCGCCCAAAATCAGGACGTGCATTTCAACTTTCGGAAAAATGTCATGATGTTCTCCGGTTTGGACACGCGCGCCGCCAGCCACGCGCAACCGGCGCCGAGCAGCAATCCCGCGCCGAGGTCGAGGACGAGATGCCGCCGCGTCTGCACGACAGCCCATGCGATGCCCAGCGCCCACAGCAGCATGAAAATATTGCGCCACATTTTTTCCCGCTGCCACAGCGCGACAACGCAAAGCAGCGTCAACGCGCCGTGCAGCGAAGGCAGACAATTATTGGACGAATCAAATCCGGCGAGCATGTTCAGCACTGCGCCGCCAGGCGTGGACGACGAAGCAACGGGATAAATCAGCGTGGTCGGATAGAGCACGAACACGATGGCCGCCAGCACGGCAGAGAGTTGCATGGCAAACATCAAGGACTTGAGCCGCGCGGGAGCGGCAAAAAGATAGGCAACCGGAACCAGCAGGAAAAAAGACAGATAAAGTCCTATCGCGGACACATTGAACGGGATGAGACGATCCAGCGCGGTTTCTTGCAAAACATGAACAGCGCGCGGCGTGAGGCTCCCGATTGCGTAGCATAGCCCCACCGTTCCCCAGCCGACGCACATCATGGCGATGCGTATTCGGAATGACGCGGATCTCATCGCGCGTCTCCGGCGCGCATGATGCGCCGACGTTTCATGCTGAAATCGGCGGCGGGCAAGCGCATGTCCAAAGACCAGATCAAACGTTCTGTTTGCACGCCCTGTCGCATCAAAAAACGTTCCAGATGCGCGCGGCAATTCGCCAGCGCCTCATCACCCACGCCTTCGACATGGAGCGCAAGCCGCGTTTTGCCGGTTTGCATGAGGCGGTAATCCGCCGTGATCGGCAAAATTTGTGCGAGCGCGCGCGAGATCGCATCGGCATATACCTCCACCATGCCGTCACGCCCCGGAAAACGCAAAAGGTCGTCGCATCGGCCTTCAATGCGCGCTATCGCCATTTCGTGACTGCCGCAAGGACAAGGCGCGTCGCGTTTCACCAGAATATCGTCCAGCCGGTAACGCACGATGGGCTGCGTCACGCGCGTGAAGTCGGTGATGACGGGAACAAAACGCTGTTCATCCAGCCATTGCGGTTCAAAATAAACATGGCTTTCGTTCAGGTGCAGCGTGCCGTGCGGGCAAGTCGAACCAAGAAACCCTTCGGTTGCCTGATAAACCTCGCCCACCGCGCCGAATGCGCGCGCGAGAAAATCGCGGTCAAACGGCTCCAGCACTTCCGCGCCTGAAATGACGCGACGCGGATGAATATCCGCCTGACCGCGCGACTTTGCCTCGGCCAGCGCGCGCAAGACTTGCGCGGGAGCAACGATGATCGTTGGCGCGTAGCGGCTCAGCCGCGTGAACTGACTTGCAAGCGGTTCCATGAGATCAAAAAATTCAAACGATAGCCACGGGCTGCGAATGGCGGAATACAGATTGTTGTTCGCCCGCAAAAACAGCGCGACGCGCTCGCCGGAAAACAAACCGCGCGGCAGCAGTCGGGCAAGCATCACGCCCGCCCAACGCGCCTGCTCCGCCGGGCTGACCACGAACACGCCGCGCGATCCCGAAGTGCCCGACGAAAGCCCCACGCTGTAACCGTCGACCGTTTTCGTGAAGTCGCGCGTGCGCTCGGCTTCAAGCGCGCACGCCAGCACATCCGCGAGCTTGAGTTTGGCCGTGTTGAGACGGTCAAATTGTTCCATCATCGTCACTTTCGTCATGATCGGCCAGGCATCAAGCGGATATCCGGCGAAAGGGGCGAAATACTGGCTGCGCGCAAGATGCTTCGACATGAAGCGTTGAAGCTGTCGCTGCTGGTGATGTTCGAGCGCCGCGCGGCTGCCAAAGCGCAGATGTTTCGTTTTCCAGTAAAACCGGAGCACGTTCGCAAGCCGCATCACAAAGCGCCTTCATGGGTGAGGAGAATTTTCACGTTCTTCTGCCGGTCAAGCTGATTCAGTTTATGCAGCGTGTCGTAATACTGCGTCGCATCGTCCATGATGGCGTGGGTCAGGCGCGACGGGCCGACGAGATTTCGGTAAGCGGCGGGCGACCATGCGGCATCCGATGCCAGCATGACCCAGCCTTGCGCCGTGGCGACAAACGCGCCGAGATGTCCGGCCGCATGGCCGGGCAACTCGACGATCAGCAATTCGCCGTCGCTGCCCGGCACAGCGTAGGCGTGCGTGAACGGCGCAAGTTCGGCAGGCAGCGCGACGCGATCAAACGTCTCGACGGCGGTCATGGATGTTTCAAAATCCGGCGGGATCAGACCCGGCACGAAACCTTTGCGTAATGCGCGAATGCCGCGCAACGAACGCGTGGCGTTCCATCCCGCGCCGCTGAGACAGGTCGGCGCGCCTTGCAAATCGCGCAAACCGGCAATATGGTCGCCGTGAAAATGCGAAAGAATCACAGCGGTGAGATCGTTCGCGGACAAACCGCGTTCGCGCAGTTGCCATGCCAGCGCGTCACCGGCATTGAAATGCACGGGCGTGACGCGCCGATACCAGGCAAAAACACCGTGCCGCGTGTGATCGAGAAAATGCGAGGCATAGCCCGTATCCCACAGCCAGCGGCCTCGCGCGGTTTCGATCAGCCAGGCGCGCGCGGGGAAACGGCACACGGAAAAACCCGCGCCGCGCAACGCCATGCAGGCAATGTGCGTGCAATAACCCGCTTCAAAAACCGTGAGCGTCGCCATGTTTCCGCATCCTCAGAGCTGTTGCCGCGATGCCTTCGTCCATCGTCACGACAGGCCGGTAACCAAGCACGCGCCATGCCTTGCCGATGTCGAGCGTCATGTCGTAATTCAACGCGCCCATGCCGTAGCGCGTGAATGACGGTTCCTTGCCGGTCAATGCCGCGCGGGCTTCCATCGCGCGCGCGACGAAATTGAGAACGGGATAGGGCAAAGCCACAATACGGCAATCCACACCAAGCGCCGCGAGCAATGCTGCGAGCGTTTCGCGCAACATGACCGGCTCCCCGTTCGTGATGTTGAACGCCTCCCCCGACACAATGTCGGCGCGGGTCGTGGCGAGCTGCATCGCATGAACGACATTGCCGGCATAAGTAAGATCAAGCCGTGCCGCGCCGCCGCGAGGCAAAGGCAAACGTCCGTTGCGCTCGTGCAAAACACGCAGAATGCGCGGCAACAGCACGCGATCATGCGGACCGAAAATGCCGCGCGGTCGAAGCATGACAAATGTTGTCCGCGGATGACGCGCGGCAAGCGCGCGTATGCCCTCCTCGGCCAGCGCCTTGGTGTGCGCGTAATGATTGACGAAACGCGCCGGGCGAAATGTTTCCGGGATATTCGCGCGATGCCGGTAATCGAAATAAATGGACGGCGTTGAAATGTGGATGAAACGCCGCACACCGCGCATCGCCGCCATTCCTGCAAGCCGCGTGGTGGCGGTGACGTTGGCGGCATAAAAATCTTCGTAGCGCCCCCACGGCGACGACAAGGCCGCGCAATGCCAGACCGTTTCCACGCCATCAAGCAAACGATCAATCTCTTCGCTCTGCGCCGTTGCAAGATCGGCGGCGACAAACTCGATTCCCTGCGCCTGCAACGCGGCTCCGGCGGCAAGGTTGCGTCCCGAGCCGCGCACAGCTTGTTGTTGCGAGGCGAGCCATTCGACGGCATTTCTTCCCAAGCCGCCGGTGGCGCCGGTAACCAGTGTCGTCATAATTTGAGTATCAACGCGCCCACGGAAATGCCGCCCGCCGTACCGATCAGCATCAACCGCCGACCCGGCTGAGCGCGCCCCGTTACAAATGCCTCGTGCAATGCGGTGGGAATGGAAGCGGCGACCTGATTGCCGTGCGTGGCATAAATGTTGACGATGCGATCATCCGGCACGCGCTCGGCGAGATAACGCATTCCGAGCGGACTCGGCTGGTGCGGCACGACCACATCCATGTCGTTAAACGACAAGCCGGTTTCCTTGAACAACCCGGCCAGCAGATCATCCGTTGCGACAGTTCCCAGCCGGAGCACCCGTCTGCCTTCCATGTGAAACAGAAAATCGGAAGGCTCCGCGCCCGTGCGTGGCGTGCGGCGCGTGCCGCCCGCGCGAATTTCGCAATATGTCGCGCCCTCCGGCCATGTGTTGAGCCGATAACCTTCGATACCGCGCGCGCCGTCCCCGCGCTCGACGATCGCCGCCGCCGCGCCGTCGCCAAAGATCAGCGAGGATTCCGTATCGTCCCAGTCAATGCCGCGCGATGCGAGATCCGACGCGACGATTGCAATGCGCCGGTATGACGAGGTGTTGAGCAGGCTCGCGGCAACGCGCAGCGCGGCAAGAAAACCCAGACAGGTCGCATTGATGTCAAACCCGGGCGTGCCGGGACGCAGCCCGGCCTGGCCAAGCACAAGCGCGGCGGTGCACGGCAACGCCTGTTCCTGCACACCCGAAGCCGACAGCAGCAGATCAATGGAATCAGGATTGACATTGCCGCGATCCAGCGCGTCGCGCAAGGCTTGCGCCGCAAGCGTGGATTGGCGTTCATCGGCACGCGCATGGTGGCGATATTCGATGCCGGAATGTTTTTGCGCCCAGCCTGCGGGCTTTTTAAATCGCGCGTCGAGTTCAGTCGAGGTGAGTTTGATTGCAGGCAGCGCCTTGCCTGTCGCGATGATGGCGATGGGCAGGAACGGGGAAATGGTCGTATCACACATGGGAAGTCACAGGCTTTTGCCCCATTGATTCAAGAAAATGCTGTTGCGCGCGCAGGAGTTCGCGGTAGCTCAAACAGCGGTATGGCAATCCGTGACGCGCGGCGACTTGCCCGACAATTTTCGCCAGCGCCGGATAGTGACGATGATGGAAATGCGGAAACAGATGATGCGTGAGATGCAAATTCAGACCGCCCAACAGCCCGCCCATAATGCGGGGCGATGCCTCCCAGTCGCAACACGTCAGAAAGGCGTGCTCTTCCCGCGTATGCGGCAAAGGCGCGCCGTCGCTGATGTCATAAAACTGCGTATCCGCCCAGTGCGTGCCGAGGATAAGCGTGACTAACAAGCATGATGCCAACAATTGCCCGAGCACATAACCGCCGATCACCGCCCCATAACCGACGGAAGGCGCGACAAGCCAAAGCGGGAGCGCCAAACACAGAAAAAAATGCGCCAGTTTCGAGGCGATAAATCGCAGCCAGCCACCAAACCCGCGCAACACCCGATCCCGCGCGAGCGGTGTCAGGCCGAAGCGATCAGACCAATCATAGACCAGCCCGATATACGGCATGGAAAGTCCGGCGATGACCGGCCAGTAAAGATGCTGAAAGCGAAACTGGGGAAACCACGGCTGAAACGGTGTCTGGCGCAAAAAGCGGTTCGCGGCGGTATCAAGATCAATGTGTTCGATATTCGCGTTCGGGTGGTGATAACGCACATGCCGCACCTGCCAATACGCAGGCTCTATGCCCAGCGCAACAGCGGTAACGCGCATCATCGCGGCGTTCAAACCGCGCGAACGAAAAAACGCGCCATGCGAAGCATCGTGCAAACTGTTCGCGGCCAGCAACACCGCCGTGACGGCAAAACCGGCATACAAGCCGATGTAGGCATAACCGCGCGTCGCACTCAGCGCAGCGAGATAAAACAAAACGGCAACTCCCGCCATCGCCGCCACTTTTAACATGGTCGTCACGTTGGCGTATTGATGGTCATGCCGCGCATCCAGCCAAGCCCGCGCCGCCCCACGCAACTCCGCCGCAAATGCGGATTGCGATGGCCGAAAAACCGGACGGCGATGCGCGGCGACCGCCTTCGTCGGCAAACTCATGCGGATGTGATCTGTTTTCATAACGACAATCTTAAGTATATCGTTTTGTTGTGTCAACCCCTCCCCCGAAATAATGAATACGTTATTTTTATTGCGATAGCTATTTCTTCTACAGGAGGCGAAAAATTGTTCCCGGATAAACCCCTTACCCTTTAACAGGAAAGGTGCAAAGTGAAAAAACAAAAGCCGATTCATCGAATCGGCTTTTTTATTTCATCCTCTGATGGTTACGTCCTGCGAAAAACGAGGGTTCCGTTGGTTCCGCCGAAGCCGAAGGAGTTGGAGATGGCGATGTCTATCTTCATGTCGCGGGCGGTGTTGGGAACGTAGTCGAGATCGCACTGCGGGTCGGGGTTGTGGAGGTTGATCGTGGGGGGGGCGATCTGGTCGCGCAGGGCGAGCACGGAGAATACGGCTTCTATGCCGCCCGCCGCACCCAGCAAATGACCGGTCATGGATTTGGTGGAGCTTACGGCGATTTTTTTGGCGTTGTCGCCGAAGAAACTTTTGACCGCTTGTGTTTCCGCCACGTCGCCCGCCTGGGTGGATGTGCCGTGCGCGTTGACGTAATCCACTTGATCCGCGTTGATGCCCGCGTTGCGTAGCGCGTTTTTCATGCAGCGCGCCGCGCCTTCGCCGCTTTCGCTGGGCGAGGTCATGTGGTAGGCGTCGGCGCTCATGCCGAAGCCCGCGAGTTCGCAGTAGATTTTCGCGCCGCGCGCTTTGGCGTGTTCGTATTCTTCCAGCACCAGCACGCCCGCGCCTTCGCCGATGACGAAGCCGTCGCGTTCCGCGTCCCACGGGCGGCTGGCGGTGGCCGGGTCGTCGTTGCGGGTGGAGAGAGCGCGCGCGGCGGCGAAACCGCCTACGCCGAGTTGCGTGATGGCGGCTTCCGCGCCGCCCGCGACCATCACATCGGCATCGCCGTATTCGATGAGTCGCGCCGCGTCACCAATCGCATGAGTGGCCGTGGTGCAGGCGGTGACGATGGCGATGTTGGGGCCTTTGAAGCCGCACATGATCGAGAGGTTGCCGGAGATCATGTTGATGATGGTTCCGGGAATGAAGAAGGGCGAGATTTTGCGCGGCCCTGCTTCCCGATAAACGGATTCGGTATCTTCGATCAGTTGCAGACCGCCGATGCCGGAGCCGATGCTGACGCCGATACGCTCGGCGTTGGCTTCGGTCGCTTCGATTCCCGCGTCCCGCACCGCCTGAATACCCGCCGCGAGGCCGTACTGGATGAATACGTCCATCCGGCGCGATTCCTTGGGCGACAGGTATTGATCCACATCAAACCCTTTCACCTCGCCCGCGATTTGCGAGGCAAACGCGGAGGCATCGAACTTGGTGATGCGGGTAATGCCGGATTTTCCGGCGATGATGTCAGCCCAGGCATCCGCCACGGTGTTACCGACCGGCGCGATGATACCCAGGCCGGTAACGACTACCTTGCGTTTGGACAAAGTGACTCCGGGAATGGAAAGGTTGTGGCGGTTTTGTCGGGATTACTTGATGTTGGCGGTGACGTAATCAATCGCTTGCTGGACGGTGGTGATTTTCTCGGCGTCTTCGTCGGGAATTTCACAGCCGAACTCTTCTTCCAGCGCCATGACCAGCTCTACGGTGTCGAGCGAATCGGCACCCAGATCGTCCACGAAGGAAGAAGCGTTTTTCACATCGGCTTCGTTGGCGCCCAGTTGCTCGGCTACGATTTTCTTGACGCGTTGTTCAATATCAGACATTTGATGTACCCCTTGGTTAGGTAAGAACTGCATTAAAGGTCGGGCTATTCTAGCAAATCTCCCGAGGATTTCAAAAAGCAGCATCCGGGGGGTGCTGCTTTTTTGAATACTTAGGCCATATACATACCGCCGTTGACGTGCAATGTTTCGCCGGAAATGTAGGCGGCGGAAGGCGATGCGAGGAAGGCCACAGCCGCCGCGATGTCTTCCGCCGCGCCGAGGCGACCGAGCGGAATTTGTTGCAGCAAGCGCGCGCGCTGTTCTTCCGGCAAGTCTTTGGTCATGTCGGTATCTATGAAACCCGGCGCCACGCAGTTGACGGTGATGCCGCGGCTGCCGACTTCCTGCGCGAGCGATTTGGTGAAGCCGGTCATGCCCGCCTTGGCGGCGCAATAGTTGGTTTGCCCCGCATTGCCGGAGTGTCCGACGACGGAGGAAATGTTGACGATGCGCCCGTAACGCGCCTTCATCATGGGGCGCAGCACGGCTTGCGACATGCGCCAGACCGATTTGAGATTGGTGTCCAGCACCGCATCCCAATCCTCTTCCTTCATCCGCATGAGCAAGGTGTCGCGCGTCACGCCGGCGTTGTTGACGAGGATGGTGATGTCGCCGAATTGTTCCGCGATCTGTTTCAGCACGGCTTCGACTTGCGTCGCGTCGTTCACGTCAAGCGCCATGCCGCTTCCCTTGATCCCGGCTTGTTGCAAGGCGGCGCTGATTTGATCCGCGCCGTTTTGCGTGGTCGCCGTGCCGATGACGACCGCGCCCTGCTTGCCCAGCGTTTGGGCGATGGCAGCACCTATGCCGCGACTGGCTCCCGTGATGAGCGCGATTTGATCTTGCATGATGTTCCTTTATGCCTTGAGTTGGTTTTTGGCTTCCGCGACCGCATCATTGCCGGTCAGCGCGAAACACGTCATATCCGCGACGATGCGTTTGTTCAGCCCCGCGAGCACCTTGCCCGGCCCGCATTCCGCCGCGTGGTTGATGCCTTGCGCGGCCACGGCCAGCACTGTTTCCACCCAGCGCACCGGGCTGTGAAGCTGGCGCGCCAGCGCGTCTTTGATCTTGTCGGCATCATTGTAGGAACAGACATCCGCATTATGCAACACCGGAATCGCGGGCGCGGAAATCGTGACATCGGCCAAATACGCCGCCAATTTTTCGGCGGCGGGTTTCATCAGCGCGCAGTGCGACGGCACGCTCACCGGCAGGATCAACGCGCGTTTCGCGCCCCGGGCTTTGGCGGCTTCCATGCCGCGTTCGACCGCGGCCTTGTCGCCCGCGATCACCACCTGCCCCGGCGAATTGAAATTGACGGCTTCGAGCACTTCGCCCTGCGCGGATTCGGCGCACACAGCGCGCACCGCGTCATCGTCCAGCCCGAGAATGGCCGCCATCGCGCCCACGCCTTCGGCCACCGCGCCCTGCATCGCTTCGGCGCGATAACGCACCAGCGGCAAAGCGGCGGAAAATTCCAGCGCGCCCGCAGCGACGAGCGCGGTATATTCGCCCAAACTGTGTCCCGCCATGATGTTCGGCTGCGCTCCGCCCGCCTCCAGCCATGCGCGCCACGCGGCAATGCCCGCGGTCAGCATGAGCGGTTGGGTATTCGCGGTCTGGTTGAGTTCCTCGTTGGCCTCGGTCGCCATGCGCCACAAATCCTGCTTGAGCACATCGGAGGCTTCCGCGAACGTGTCGCGCACCACGGCCTGATCGCCGAAACCCTGCATCATGCCGACCGACTGCGAACCCTGACCGGGGAAGAAAAAAGCGAATTTCATAAATCCATCCTAGTATTTAATCAGGGCGGAACCCCAGGTGAAGCCGCCGCCGAAGGCTTCCATCAACAGGATTTCGCCGCGTTTGATGCGTCCGTCGCGCACGGCAGTATCCAGCGCGAGCGGGATCGAGGCCGCCGAGGTATTGCCGTGTTCGCCCACGGTGACGACCACGCGCTCCATGCCCATGCCGAGTTTTTTCGCGGTGGCGGAAATGATGCGGATATTGGCCTGATGCGGAACCAGCCAATCCACGTCGCTCTTGCTCATGCCGTTGGCGGCGAGCGTTTCGTCCACGATCGCGTCCAGCGTGTTCACGGCGATTTTGAATACGGCGTTGCCTTCCATTTTGATCGCGGGATCGCTGCCATCCTGCATCGGTCCGCCCGCGACCTGCAACAATCGCGCATGGCTGCCGTCGGCGTGGAGATGCGTGGAGATGATGCCCGCTGCGTCGTCCGCGCGGAGAATCACCGCGCCCGCGCCATCGCCCCAAAGTATGCAGTTGCTGCGATCCGTCCAGTCGGTGATGCGCGAAATGGTTTCCGCGCCCACGACCAGCGCGCATTTGGCCGCGCCGTTTTTGATGAACTGATCCGCCGTGGCGAGCGCGTAGATAAAGCCGCTGCACACCGCCTGCACGTCAAACGCGGGCGGACCGGAAATGCCCAGCCGGGCTTGCAGCAAACAGGCGACGCTCGGAAAAATGCGGTCGGGCGTGGTGGTGGCGACAATGATGAGATCAATTTCCTGCGCGGCGACATTGGCCGCTTGCATCGCCGCGCGCGCGGCTTTCTCGGCGAGATCGCTGGTAAATTCGCCTTCCGCCGCGATATGCCGTTCGCGTATGCCCGTGCGCGCGACGATCCATTCGTCGGAAGTTTCCACCATGCGCGCGAGATCGGCGTTGGTGAGCACTTTGGCGGGCAGATAACTGCCGGTTCCGGCGATGCGCGCATGCGTCATTCGTCGGCCTCCGCGGTTGCGCGGATGTGTTCGATTTCGAGTTGCGCGGTGATACGCTCCAGCACGCCGCTGCGCGCTTCCTCAACGGCGGCGGCGATGGCGTGGTGATAGGAAAAACTGTCCGCGCCGCCGTGACTTTTGACCACGATGCCGCGCAAACCGAGCAGCGACGCGCCGTTGTAGCGGCGCGGATCCATGCGGCGCTTGAACGCGAGCAGCACCGGCAGAGCGGCAATTGCGCTCAATTTGGTCAGCCAGTTGCGTTTGAATTCGGCGCTCAGGAGGTAATACAACACTTGCGCCAGACCTTCGGAAGTTTTGAGCGCGACATTGCCGACAAAGCCGTCGCACACGATGACATCCACTTCGCCTTTGTAAATGTCGCCGCCTTCCACGTTGCCGCAAAAATTGAGATGGCTCGCGCGCAGCAACGCGCCCGCCTCTTTCACCACTTCGTTGCCTTTGATTTCTTCCGAGCCGATATTGAGCAGCCCCACGACCGGGCTTTCCTTGTGCTGCACGCAGGAGACCAGCATCGCGCCCATGATGGCGAATTGCAGCAGATGATCGGGCGTGCAATCCACATTCGCGCCCAAATCCAGCATATACACCTCGCCGCCCTTTTGCGTGGGCATGGCGGTGGCGATCGCGGGGCGCTCAATGCCGGGCAGCATTTTCAGCACGAAACGCGCGGTCGCCATAAGTGCGCCGGTGTTTCCGGCGCTCACGCAGGCGTTGGCCTCGCCGCTTTTGACGAGATCAATCGCCACGCGCATGGACGAATCTTTTTTGTTGCGTAACGCGCTTTGCGGGGCTTCATCCATTTCCACCACTTCGCTCGCGTGATGGATGCGAAGACGCGCGCCGACCGCCGCCTTGCAAGCGCGCAATTCGGCTTCTATGGCGTCGGTCAGACCGACCAGTATGATGTGGATATCGTCATGCTGCCGCAACGCTTCGAGCGCGGCGGGCACGGTGACACGGGGACCGTGGTCGCCCCCCATGGCGTCAATGGCGACGGTAATTTCCATAAACAAAACGCCGCACCCGATCAAGGCACGGCGTATCTGCTTCGGTTATGAAACTTACTCGCCCTTGGCGGGCAGCACCTGACGGCCACGATAGTAACCGTTGGGGCTGACATGGTGGCGCAGATGGATTTCGCCGGTGGTCTTTTCGACGGCCAGCGGCGGATTGGTCAGAAAGTCGTGCGCGCGGTGCATACCGCGTTTCGACGGCGACTTTTTATTTTGTTGAACAGCCATTTCGTTACTCCTAAAAGTTTCGGTCTTTGTTTAATACGAGCCCTTGCAACACTTTGAAAGGACTTTCTTTTTGTTCTTGCGCCGTTTGCAGCGCGGCATTGCAATTCGCATCCCCGTGCGCGGGGGCGAGCGGCAGACTCAGCAACACCTCGTCTTCCACCAGCCCGGCCACATCAAGCGGCGCATCGGCAACGAGATATTCGACATCATCGCGCTCGTCTTCCGGCGGCGGCAGATGGTTTTCATCCGCCACGAGAAAAAACACCGCATCGTGATCCAGTTCAAATTCCAGCGCCCCGAGGCAACGCTGGCAAACCAGTTCGAGCTTGCCGGAAAGATGCAGCGTCAATTGGGGATGCCCCTGCGCGCTGCGTCCGCCGGTCAAGCGGTAATGCACTTTTCCGTTTGGCGAAAAAAGCTGGTCGCGCAGTCTGGAAAAATCGAAGGGCGCGATTGTATCACGAATTTCGCCGGATTTCCGCGCGAAGTCGAGTGCATCAAGAGTGGTATGGTCAGTCATAGGTCGCGCATGGTATAGTTCGCGGGTTTTTGTGTCAAAAATCGGGTCTCCCCAGTGATCAAGAAAATCCTCGTGGCCAATCGCGGCGAAATCGCCGTCCGCATCGTTCGCGCCTGCTCGGAAATGGGCATAGGCTCGGTCGCCATTTATACCGATGCGGACAGGCACGCCCTGCACGTCAAAAAGGCGGACGAAGCCTATAACATCGGCTCCGATCCGGTTGTCGGCTATTTGAACGCGCACAATATCGTGAATCTGGCGGTCGCCTCCGGTTGCGACGCGGTGCATCCGGGCTACGGCTTTCTGTCGGAAAACCCGGAACTCGCGGAAATCTGCGCGCGGCGCGGCATCAAGTTCATCGGCCCGGATGCCAAAGTCATCCGTCAGATGGGCGACAAAATCCAGGCGCGCAACGCGATGATTGCCGCCGGGATTCCCTGTGTGCCGGGCAGCGATGGCAATCTCGAAAATATCGAACAAGCGATCGCGCTCGCCAAAAAAATCGGTTATCCCGTCATGCTCAAGGCCACCAACGGCGGCGGCGGACGCGGCATACGCCGTTGCAACAGCGAAAAAGACCTGCTCGGCAATTACGAACGCGTGATTTCCGAAGCCAGCAAAGCCTTTGGCAAACCCGAAGTTTTTCTCGAAAAATGCGTGGTCAACCCGCGCCATATCGAGGTGCAGGTGCTCGCGGACAGCCACGGCCACGCGATTCATTTGTTCGAGCGCGATTGCTCAATCCAGCGCCGCAACCAGAAGCTCATCGAAATCGCCCCCTCGCCGCAGTTGACGCAGGCACAGCGCGATTACATCGGCAAGCTCGCGGTCAAGGCGGCCAAGGCCGTGGGCTACAAAAACGCGGGAACCATCGAATTTCTGCTCGATCAGGACAACAATTTCTATTTCATGGAAATGAACACGCGCCTGCAAGTGGAGCACACCGTCACGGAAAGCATCACCGGCATAGACATCGTGCAGGAGCAAATCCGCATCGCCGACGGCTTGCCGCTGCAATACAAACAGCAGAATGTCGGCTTTCGCGGTTATGCGATGGAGTTTCGCATCAATGCCGAAGACCCGAAAAACAGTTTTTTGCCGAGTTTCGGCAAAATCACCCGCTATTACGCCCCCGGCGGCCCCGGCGTGCGCGTGGATGCGGCCATGTACAGCGGCTATGTGATTCCGCCCTATTACGATTCCATGTGCGCCAAACTCACGGTCTGGGCGCTGACCTGGGAAGGCGTGGTGGAACGCGGTCGGCGCGCGCTCAACGACATGGTGGTGTATGGTGTGAAAACCACCATCCCGTATTATCAGGAAATTCTCAAACACAAGGATTTCAAGGATGCCAACTTCGACACCAGCTTTGTCGAAGCGCATCCCGAACTTGTGAATTATGAGACTGAGCTACCGCCCGAACTGTTCGCGGCGGCAATTTCAGCGGCCATCGCGGCGCATGAAGGCATTTGATTAATTTTAAAGTGATACATTAAGATTATGGCACAAGTATATGTTTCAGAATTAGTTTTGCGTGACGGACATCAATCCCTGATCGCCACGCGCATGAGAACCGACGACATGCTGCCGATCTGCGCCAAGCTTGATTCCATCGGCTTTTGGTCGCTGGAAGCCTGGGGCGGCGCGACGTTCGACGCCTGTGTGCGCTATCTGAAAGAAGACCCGTGGGAGCGCCTCAAAAAGCTCCGCAAGGCACTGCCCAACAGTCGCATCCAGATGCTGCTGCGCGGCCAGAACCTGCTCGGCTACCGCCACTATTCCGACGACGTGGTGCGCGCCTTCGTCGAAAAATCCGCCAACAACGGCGTGGATGTGTTCCGCATTTTTGACGCGATGAACGATCTCCGCAATGTGCGCGTCTCGGTCGAAGCCGTCAAAAAAGTCGGCAAACACGCCGAAGGCTGCATCAGCTACACCACCAGCCCCGTGCACGACATCGCCTATTTCGTTGGTCTCGCCAAAGAGTTGGAAACCATGGGCTGCGACACGCTTGCGATCAAGGATATGGCCGGTCTGCTGCGCCCTTACGCCACCCGGGATTTGGTCAAGGCGCTCAAGGCCGCGATCAACATTCCGGTGCATCTGCACAGCCACGCCACCTCCGGCCTTTCCGCGATGTGCTTCCTCGAAGGCGTGGAAGCGGGCGCGACCATACTCGACACCTGCGTTTCCGCCTTTGGCGAAGGCGCGAGCCACACCTCGACCGAAAGCATCGTCGCCGCGCTGCAAGGCACGTCATACGACACCGGCCTCGATCTCGCCGCGATTCAGGAAGTTAACGCATATTTCCGCGAAGTTCGCAAAAAATACTGGCAATTTGAAAGCGATTTCACCGGCGTGGATACCCGCGTGCTCGTCAATCAAGTTCCGGGCGGCATGATCTCCAACCTCTCCAACCAGCTCAAGGAACAAGGCGCGCTGGACAAGATGGACGCGGTGCTCGCCGAAATCCCGCGTGTGCGTGAAGACCTGGGTTACCCGCCGCTGGTCACGCCGACCTCGCAAATCGTCGGCACGCAAGCCGTGCTCAACATCCTCACCGGCGCGCGCTACAAATCGGTCACCACCGAAGTCAAAAACTACCTGCTCGGCCACTACGGAAAAGCGCCCGGCGCGATCAACGGCGAAGTGAAAAGCATCGCCGTCGGCAATGCCGAAGTCATCACCTGCCGCCCCGCCGACCTGCTGGAAAACGAGATGGACAAGCTCCGCATCCAGATCGAAAACCTCGCCAAAAGCGACGAGGACGTGCTGACCTACGCCATGTTCCCCGACCTCGCGCAAACCTTTTTGCAGGAACGCAACGCAGGCACGCTCAAGCCGGAACAACTGCTGCCCAAAGAAGCCGCGCAAACCTCCGCCGCGCGCTACGCGCCCAACGAATTTAAAGTCACGCTGCACGGCGAAACCTTCCACATCAAACTCACCGGCAGCGGACACCCGGGCGAAGAACAACGCCCGTTCTACGTCTCCGTGGACGGCATCTCCGAAGAAGTCATCGTCGAAACCCTGAGCGAAGTCGAAGTCTCCGGCGGCAAAGGCAACGGCGGCGCCAAGAAAAAAGCCGCCAACACCGACGACACCGCCCGTCCGCGCCCCTCGCACGAAGGCTGCGTAACCACCGCCATGCCCGGAACCATCGTGGACGTCAAAGTCAAAACCGGCGACAAAGTCAACGCAGGAGACGGCGTACTCGTCATCGAAGCCATGAAAATGGAAAACGAAATCCAGGCCGCCAAAGGCGGCATCGTCGTCGCCGTACACGTCAAAAAAGGCGACAGCGTGAGACCGGATGAAACGCTGGTTGAAATTCAATAATCCATGCCTATTATTGGGTTCTCCTGATGACAACCACGCCTTCTTCTGTGTCTTCGGAGCATCTGGCAAGTCTCATACTTGTTGTGCGCGGGCAGAAAATTTTTCTCGGCACGGATTTGGCAGCGCTCTATGGTGTTGAGCATCGGGCTTTAATGCAGGCGGTGAGTCGGAATATCGAACACTTTCCTGATGACTTCATGTTCCAGATTTCCGAACAGGAGTGGCGTAACTTGAAATCACAATTTGTGACTTCAAGTTGGGGAGGTATTCGAAAATTGCCGTATGCTTTTACCGAACAAGGCGTTGCCATGCTTTCCAGCGTTCTGCCTGAAAAAAAGAAACGCGGTATTGGGTTTCTTGCCGATCAGGGATAATTGTCGCTCTTATGAAACTCATCCTCGCCTCCTCCTCCGTCTATCGCCGCGAATTGCTGGGGCGGCTGGGGTTGCCGTTTGATGTTGTTGTGCCGGATGTGGATGAATCGCCTTTGTCGGGCGAGGTTCCCGAGCAGACCGCGTTGCGGCTTGCTCAGGCCAAGGCGCGCAAGGTGGGGCAGGATCATTCCGATGCGCTTGTTATCGGTTGCGATCAGGTCGCCACGCTGGATGGGGCGCAGCTTGGCAAGCCGTTGACGCATGAAAATGCCGTGCGCCAGCTTGCGCTGATGCGCGGTCGCTGCGTGTTGTTCCATAGCGCGCTTTGTCTTTATAACGCAGCGACCGAGCATATGCAGGCCGAAGATGTTGTTTATGAGGTGAAATTTCGTCCGCTTACGGACGCGCAGATCGAAAATTATCTGCGTCTGGAACAGCCTTACCATTGCGCCGGGAGCGCAAAATCCGAGGGATTGGGGATTGCGCTTATGGAGTATATGCGCGGCGACGATCCGAATGCGCTGATCGGCTTGCCGTTGATCGCGCTGGTTTCCATGTTGCGGAATGAGGGCGTTGCGGTCATATGACTATGCCCGCTTCCATTCTCATCATCGAAGACGAACCCGCGATTGCGGATACCCTGATTTACACGCTTAAAAGCGAGGGCTATCTGCCGCAGCATTGCACCTTGGGGCGCGCGGGGTTGGAGGCGTTGCGCGGCGGCGGTCATGCCTTGGCGATTCTGGATGTCGGGCTGCCGGATATGAGCGGGTTTGATGTGTGCCGCGAGGCGCGGACATTTACCGATATTCCCATCATTTTCCTCACGGCGCGGGCGGATGAAATTGATCGCATCGTGGGGCTGGAGCTGGGGGCGGATGATTATGTGACCAAGCCGTTTTCGCCGCGCGAGGTGGTGGCGCGGGTGCGGACGCGCTTGCGGCGGGCTGCGCCGGTGGCGGCGACTTCCGCGCCTGTTTCCGATTCCGTCTTTGAAATTGATGCCGAGAGCGGGCGTATTCGCTTTCACGGCAGCTTGCTTGATCTCACGCGTTACGAATATCTGCTGCTCAAAACCCTGCTCGAACGCCCCGGTCGAATTTACAGCCGCGAGGAATTAATGGATCGCGTCTGGAGCGATGCGCTGGAAACTTCCGACCGAACAGTTGATACTCATATCAAGACATTACGATCTAAACTTAAAGTAATACATGAAGAAAAAGATCGCATCGTCACGCACCGTGGCATGGGTTACAGCATAGACGCGGGGAAAACATGAGCATCAGCCTGCGCCTGTTGCTGGGATATTTTCTCATCGTCGGGTTGGCGGCGTGGTTTGTGCTCAACAGCTTTGTGCAGGAGGTCAAGCCCGGCGTGCGGCAAACCATGGAGGAATCGCTGGTGGATACCGCCAACCTGCTCGCGGAACTGGCCGCCGAGGATATGACATCCGGCAAGCTGGATACCGCCCGATTCGCCGCAGCTTTTCAGCGTTATCAGGCGCGCAATCCCCACGCCGAAATCTGGAGCTTCAAGAAAAACGCGGTTGATCTGCGCGTTTACATCACCGACGCACGCGGCATCGTGCTCTACGATTCGCAACATGCCGCCGTCGGCGCGGATTATTCGCGCTGGAACGATGTTTATCTCACGCTGCAAAACCGCTACGGCGTTCGCAGCACGCGCGATGTGCCGGACAATGACCGCACCTCGGTGATGCACGTCGCCGCGCCCATCACGCGCGACGGCAAGCTGGTCGGCGTGCTCACCGTGGCCAAACCCACCCTCAGCGTGCAACCTTACATAGACCGCAGCCGCCAAAACATCGAACGCGCCGGTTGGTGGCTCATGGGCGGATCGCTCCTGATCGGCCTCTTGTTCACCTGGTGGCTCACGCGCTCCGTCGGTCTGCTGCGCCGTTACGCGCGCGAAGTCAGCGCGGGACGCAAGGCGCAACTGCCCGATCTTGGCGGCGGCGAACTCGCCGAACTCGGGCGCGCGCTCACCGAAATGCGCGAAAAACTGGACGGGCGCGAATATGTCGAAAACTACGTCCATCACCTCGCGCACGAAATGAAAAGCCCGCTCACGGCGCTCATCGGCTCGGCGGAACTGCTGGACGAAAATTTGCCACCGCAGGATCGCGCGAACTTCACCGCCAACATCCGCGAACAAAGCCGCCGCCTCAAGGATATGCTGGAAAAAATACTCGCGCTCGCGCGGCTGGAACACCGCGATGCGCTGGAAGCGCCCGAACGCATGGATTTGCGCGCGCTGGCGGATACCGTGATCGCCGATCACGCCGCCCTGCTGCAACAACATCGGCTGATTTGTGAAAACGCGATTCCGCCCAACACGAACGCGCACGGCGAAATTTTCCTGATACGGCAGGCGCTCTCCAACCTGCTCGACAACGCCATCGCGTTTTCGCCCGAACATGGCCGCATCACGCTGCGTTATGAAGAAGAACCGCAACGGCATGTCATCACCGTCAGCGATCAGGGCAGCGGCATCCCCGACTACGCCCTCCCCCGCATTTTTGAACGCTTCTACTCCCTGCCCCGCCCGGACACGCAACAAAAAAGCACAGGATTGGGTCTCCCCTTCGTGCGCGAAATCGCCGCGCTGCACGGCGGCGAAATCACGCTGAAAAACCGGCCTGAAGGCGGCGTTGAGGCGCGGTTGACGATCAAGCGTTAAGCGCGACGCGCAAAAATTTACGCATACTTCCCGAGCAGAATTTCAGTCAGCCAGATTGAGCCAACGCCGAGCGCGATCAGGGTCACCTGTTGCAGCGTCGCGCGCAATTCCGGACGTTTGTGCAGGCCGGGGATCAGGTCGGCGACCGCGACATAAATCATGCTTGCCGCCGCGAGGCCGAGGATGAGCGGAATCCAGCCTTGCACAAAACTCAGCGCGAAATACGCGATCACGCCGCCCAGCACCGTCGCGAGACTGGAAAGCAGATTGAAAATCAGCGCCTGACGCTTGCTGTAACCGGAATGCAGCAGGATAAGAAAATCGCCCACCTCCTGCGGAATTTCGTGCGCGATGATCGCCAGCGCCGTCACCGCGCCCAGCTTGAAATCCGTCATAAACGCCGCCGCGATGAGGATGCCGTCCACGAAATTGTGGAAGGTGTCGCCTATCATAATCATCAGCCCGCTGCGCCCGTGGTCGTGCCCATGATCGTGCGCGGGCGCGGCATGAGCTTCGCAATCATCGCCGTGACAATGCCGCCACAACACCAGTTTTTCCAGCACGAAAAACAGCAAAATGCCGAACAACACCGTCGCCGCCACCGCCTTCACATCGCCCGAATGCTCAAACGCATGAGGCAAAATCTCCAGAAACACCGCCCCCAACAACGCGCCTATCGCATAACTGATAAGCATGGGAACCCATTTGGCGCGCGCGTTGAGCGCCACCAACCCGGCGGCGGTCACGCTAAGAAAGCCGCCAAACAAACTTGCAATAAGTATCCAGCCTAAAACGGACATGAGGTGTTTTTGAGGTGAAAAATGGGATTATACGGGAGGTGTCAAGCCCGACTTAGCCAAATCAGCGAAGCCATGCGCCCGGTGCGGCCGTCGCGGCGGTGGGAGAAGAATCGTTCGGCATCGGTGTGGGTGCAAAAATTTCCGCCGCAGATGCGCGTGATGCCTGCGGTTTGCAGGCGTTGCCGTGCGAGCAAGTAGAGGTCGGCCAGATATTTTTCGCCGCGCGCGGTGAAGGCGGATGCGGCGTGTGCGTCGTGCCGCAAAAAAACTTCGCGCACTTCCGCGCCGACTTCAAACGCTTGCGAGCCGATGGCGGGGCCGAGCCAAGCCATGAGCGATGCGGGCGGCGCGTTCATCGCGCGCGCGGTTTTTTCGATCACGCCCGCGGCAAGTCCGCGCCAGCCCGCGTGGGCGATGCCTGCGACCGTGCCCGCATCGTCGCATAAAAATACCGGCAGACAATCCGCCGTCATCACGACGCAGACGGTGTTGGGCGCGCGCGTGATGCAGGCGTCGGCTTGTGGAACGCAGCTTGCGGTTTCCGCGAGCGCGACGGTGGTTCCGTGGGTTTGTTCCAGCCAGATCGGTTCGCTGGGGCAAACGGTGTTGAGCAGGTTGCGATTTTTGACGACGGTGCGGGGGTCGTCGCCCACATGCAATCCGAAATTGAGGCTGTCATAAGGCGTTTGGCTCAAGCCGCCCTGCCGCGTGGTCTGAATCGCGCGGACGTGTTCCGGCGCAGGCCAGTCGGGGATGATGAAATTCATTCTTCTTCGTCCCCGAACTCTTCGTCGTCTTCGGCCTCGTCGTAAAACAATTCAAAATCTTCCGCGACAATCGCCTCTTCGTCCGTATGCCGCATGGCTTCGAGCATCGCCTTCATGTCGGCGGGCAATTCCGCCTGCCATTCCATCGCCTCGCCGGTGGCGGGATGTATCAGTCCGAGGCGGACGGCGTGCAGCGCCTGTCGCTGAAATCCCCGCAGCGCGTCGCGCAGGGTTTGCGTCATCACGCGATGCGGAATGATGCCTTTCATGCCATACACAGGGTCGCCGACCAGCGGCGCGCCGATGTGCTGCATGTGGACGCGAATCTGATGCGTGCGGCCTGTTTCAAGACGGCAGCGCAAATAGGTGTGCGTGGCGAAACGTTCCAACACTTCGTAATGCGTGATCGCGGGTTTGCCGCCCGCGCGCACGACCGCCATGCGTGTGCGGGCGCGCGGATCGCGCCCGATCTGCGTTTCCACCTTGCCGTTTTGCCACACTTCGCCCCAGACGATGGCGCGATATTCGCGCTTGACCGTGCGCGCCTGCAACTGCCGCACGAGACTGGTTTGCGCGGCGAGGGTTTTGGCCGCGACCAACAACCCGCTGGTTTCCTTGTCGAGACGATGAACGATGCCCGCGCGCGGCAAATCCCCGACCTGCGGCGCATGATGCAGCAAGGCGTTGAGCAACGTGCCCTGCCAGTTGCCCGCCGCCGGATGCGTGACCATGCCCGCCGCTTTATTGATGACGATGATGTGATCGTCCTCATGCGCGATATCGAGCGCGATATTTTCCGCGATGTAGGCCGATTCCTCCGGCGCGGCTTGCGGTTGCACGATGATTTTTTCGCCGCCCCAAACTTTTTGTTTGGCGATTGCGGTTGCGCCATCCACGCGCACGAGGTCTTCCTTGATCCAGCTTTGCAAACGCGCGCGGGAATAATCGGGCAGCAGCGCGGACAATGCCTGATCCAGCCGTGAACCGGCAAGATCAGACGGGATGAGCAAGGTAATAGGCTGTGTTTGGGTCATCGGTTATAATCGTTCAATTCGCAATTGGGCTGAAATTTTTTTGGACTTACTTCCATGAAACGTAGTGTAGCTTTAATTCTTGTTTTGTTCCTTTCCGGCTGCGCCATTTTCGGCGACCCGACCGAAAAGGACGAAACCAAAGGCTGGACGGCAGAACGTCTGAGCAGCGAGGCGGAACTGGCCTTGAATTCGCGCGATTACGACAAAGCCATCGAGCTTTACCAAAAGCTCGGCTCGCGCTATCCGCATGGCCGCTACGCGCTTCAGGCCGAGCTGGAAATCGCCTTCGCCTATTACAAAAAAGGCGAAATCGCCTCCGCCGTGGCCGCCGCCGACCGCTTCATCAAACTGCACCCCAACCACCCCAATGTGGATTATTTGTATTATCTCAAGGGACTCGCCACCTTCAACGAGCGCGGCTATGTGGAAAAACTGACCCGTCAGGAAATCGCCGACCGCGACCCCAACACCCTGCGCGATTCCTTCATGTCGTTCAAGGAACTCGTAACCCGCTTCCCCAACAGCCGCTACGTCAAGGACGCGACCCTGCGTATGACCTATCTGGTCAACACCCTCGCCGCGCATGAAATGTACGTCGCCCGCTACTACATGAAACGCGAAGCCTACGTCGCCGCCGTCAACCGCTGCAAATACGTGCTCGAAACCTACCCGCAAACCACCTCCGTCGAAGAAGCCCTGGTCACCATGATAAGCGCCTACGACCTGCTCGGCATCGAAGACCTCAAACAAGACGCGCTGCGCGTGCTCAAAACCAACTACCCCGACAGCAAATTCAGCGGAACCGCCGCCCCGCCGGAACAGAAATCATGGTGGAAGTTTTGGGAAAGTCTGTAAGGCGATTGCGCCTCTTCCGTTAGAAAGAACCTCGCCCGTCGGGACGAGACCCAACCAAAGCAAGTTTGCTTTGCCGGAATGCGCGTTCATCCTTCGATCCTTCGACATGCTCAGGACAGGCAAAGCTCAGGACGAACGGTTGTTTGAAATTTACCCCGCCAATATCTCCCGCATCACCACCAAAAACCGCGCGTTTTCTTCCGGCAGGCCTATGCTCACGCGCAACCAGTCCGGCATTTCGTAGGCGAAAATCGGGCGGACGATCACGCCGCGTTGCAGCAGTTTTTGGTTTACAGCGGCGGCATGGGCGACGTGGAAGCTCACGAAATTTCCGAAGGATGGAATGTGGCGCAGGCCGAGTTGGGTCAGGCCTTCCGTCATCTGGCGCATACCGGCGTCGTTGAGATCGCGACTGCGGCACACGAAATCTTCATCCCGCAGCGCGGCGACGGCGGCAACTTGCGCGAGGCTGTTCACGTTGAAGGGCTGGCGCACGCGGTTCATCATGTCCGCGATTGCGGGATGCGCGAGCGCGAAGCCGACGCGCAAACCCGCGAGTCCGTAAGCCTTGGAGAAGGTGCGCGTGACGATCAGGTGTTCAAATTCCCTGAGCCAGGAAATGCTCTCCGATTTGCGCGTGTCCGCGAGATATTCGTCATAGGCTTCGTCCAGCACCACCAGCACATGGCGCGGCAGATCGCGGATGAAATCGCACAATTCCGTTTTTTCCAGCAATGTGCCGGTCGGATTGTTGGGGTTGGCGATGAACAGCATCCGCGTTTTTTGCGTGACCGCGGCGCGCATCGCTTGCAGATCGTGGCCGAAATTTCTGGCCGGAACGCGAATGCCGGTCGCGCCCGTGGCCTGCGTCACGAGCGGATAAACGGCAAACGCATGTTGCGAATAAACGGCCTCGACACCCGGCGCGAGAAAAGCGCGCGCGGCGATTTCCAGCACGTCGTTGGAGCCGTTGCCCGGCACGATTTGCGCGTCGCTCACGCCGAATTTCGCGCAGATCGCCTGCTTCAATTCAAAGGCATTGCCGTCGGGATAAAGCGCGGTTTCCGCCATCGCGTCCGCAATCGCCTGTCGCGCGAGCGGGCTGATGCCGAGCGGGTTTTCGTTGGACGCGAGCTTGACGATGTTCGCCTCGTCCAGCCCCAGCTCGCGCGCGAGTTCGGAGATCGGCTTGCCGGGTTGATAAGGGGCGATGGAACGGATGTAATCGGGGGCGAGATCGGAAGTGTTCATTGCAAAACCTTGTTACGCTATTTTCAAATCAGATGTCGGTGCGGATTTAATCCGCACCGAAGAGGAACTCACACCGCCGCCGGATACGACCCCAGCACTTTTAAAAACGCCGCTGCCTGTTGCAGCTCGGTCAGCGCGGTTGCCACTTTCGTGTCTTGCTGATGGCCTTCAATATCCACGAAAAACGCGTATTCCCACAGCCCGGAACGCGCAGGGCGCGATTCCAGTTTGGTCATGGAAACGCCGTGTTTCGCGAGCGGCACGAGCAGATCGTGCACCGCGCCGGGGCGGTTCGCGGTGGACATCACGAGCGATGTTTTGTCGCGTCCGCTCGGCGCGACTTCCTGATCGCCGATCACGAGAAAGCGCGTGGTGTTGCGCGCGTCGTCTTCGATATTCGCGGCGAGCACGGGCAACGCGAAACGCTCGGCGGCTTGCCGACCCGCGACGGCGGCGCTGCCAGGTTGCTCGGCAGCGAGACGCGCGGCTTCCGCATTGCTCGCGACGGCCACGCGCTCGGCGTTCGGCAGGTTGGCGTTGAGCCAGCTTTGGCATTGCGCCAGCGATTGCGGATGCGAATAAACGCGCCGGATGTTTTTCATGTCGGCCACGGATGACAGCAAACATTGATGCACGGGCAGCATGACTTCGCCGCAGATTTTGAGCGGGCTTTGCAGCAGCAAATCAAGCGTGCGGCCTATCGCGCCTTCGGTGGAATTTTCCACGGGGACGACGCCGTAATCGGCTTGGCCGGTTTCCGTCGCGCGGAATACTTCGTCTATGCTCGCGCACGCGACGCCGTTGCTCGCATGGCCGAAACGCTTGAGCACGGCGGCTTCGCTGAATGTGCCCGCGGGTCCGAGATAGGCCACAGCCACCGGCGCTTCCAGCGCGCGGCAGTGCGACATGATTTCCGTGTAAAGTCGCGCGACCGATTCCGCCGACAAGGGACCGGGATTGTTCGTTTGCATACGACGCAGCACCTGCGCTTCGCGCTCGGGACGCAGCACAGCAGCATCGCCCTTGACCTGGCCGATGGCGCGCGCGATGCGGGCACGTTCGCTGACGAGCGCGAGCATCTGATCGTCAATCGCGTCAATCTGGTCGCGCAGTTTTTTGAGATCGTTATCCATGGCGATTCGCGAAATCCTCCATAAAATTGACCAATGCGCGCACGCCTTCGAGCGGCGTCGCGTTGTAAATCGAGGCGCGCATACCGCCCACGGTTTTGTGGCCGCGCAATGATACAAGGCCGGCTTGCTCCGCCTCGGCCAGAAATTTTCCGTCCAGCGCAGGGTCGCGCAGCGTGAACGGCACATTCATGCGCGAGCGACTGCGGCTCTCCACGGGGTTGTGATAAAAGCCGCCGCTTTCGGCGATGCTGCGGTACAGCAATTCGGATTTCTGAATATTGGCCTGCTCCATCGCGGCGATGCCGCCCTGGCGCTTGAGCCATTGGAACACGAGTCCGGCGATGTAGATGGAATAAGTCGGCGGCGTGTTCGGCATGGAATCGTGCGCGGCCATCACCGAAAAATCCTGTATGCTCGCCATCGCGGGATTCGCCCGTCCGAGCAAATCTTCGCGCACGATGCACAACACAAGACCGGCGGGACCTATGTTTTTTTGCGCTCCGGCGTAAATCAATCCGTAGCGCCGCACATCCACCGGACGCGAGAAAATATGCGAACTCATGTCGGCGACCAGCGGCACATCACCCGCGCGTTCGGCGAGATGTTTGCAGTCGTCCTGCACTTCCACGCCATAAATGGTTTCGTTGGTGCACAGATGCAAAAACGCGGCATTGGGGTCGAGATCGAGTTCGTCGTCGCGCAAAAAGCGCGTGAAGCCGTCGGCTGTCGCGCCTTTGCTTTCCGTGCTTCCCGCCACACGCGCAGCGCCCGCGACGGGCGCGACACGCTGCGCTTCGTCCACGGCTTTTTTCGACCACGAGCCGGTAACCAGATAATCGGCGGAACGCCCGGCGGCAAGGTTCATGGGAATCTGCGAAAACAATTGCGTCGCGCCGCCTTGCAAAAACAGCACCTTGTATTCGGGCGGAATGGCAAGCAGTTCGCGCGCATCCGATTCGGCGGCGGTGATGATGGAATCAAACGCCATTCCGCGATGACTCATTTCCATGACGCTCATGCCCGCGCCGTGCCAATCGAGCATTTCGTCGCGCGCCTGTTCCAGCACCTCGACCGGCAACGCCGCCGGTCCCGCGCTGAAATTCCAGACACGGCTCATTTATTCTTCGCCTTCCTCATCGTCGGATTCGACGATCTTTTCCAGCCCCGAAAGTTTTTCGCCCTCGCCCAGATTGATGAGCGTCACGCCCTGCGTGGCGCGACCCATCTCGCGGATTTCCCTGATGCGCGTGCGGATCAGCACGCCGCCCGTGGTAATCAGCATGATCTCGTCATCATCGCCCACAAGTTTGGCCGCGACCACCTTGCCGTTGCGCGCCGAAGTCGCAATCGCGATCACGCCCTGCGTGCCGCGTCCCGAATGGCGGAAATCGGCGAGCACGGTGCGTTTGCCGTAGCCGTTTTCGGTGGCAACCAGCACGGTCTGCTTGTCGTCATCGGCGACCAGCAGCGACAACACTTGCTGCTTGGGCTGCAATTTCATGCCGCGCACGCCGCGCGAAACGCGACCCATGGCGCGCACGTCTTCTTCATCAAACCACACCGCCTTGCCCGCGTCGGAAACCAGCACGATGTCGTTGGAACCGTGCGTGACTTCCGCGCCTATGAGGTAATCGCCGTCGTCCAGCTTGATCGCGATGATCCCCGCGCGGCGCGGATTGGCGAAATCGGTGAGCGCGGTCTTTTTGACCGTGCCGCGCGAGGTGGCCATGAAGATGAAATGATTTTCGTCGAACTCCCTGACCGGCAGGATGGCGTTGATTTTTTCGCCCTCTTCCAGCGGGAACAGATTGACGATGGGCTTGCCGCGCGAAATGCGCGAGCCTTGCGGAACCTCATAAACCTTGAGCCAGTAAACGCGGCCACGGCTGGAAAAACACAGGATGTAATCGTGCGTGTTGGCGACGAACATCTTGTCTATGAAATCGTCTTCCTTGGTCGCCGCCGCCTGCTTGCCGCGCCCGCCGCGACGCTGCGCGCGATATTCGGCGAGCGGCTGTGACTTGATGTAGCCGGTGTGCGACAGCGTGACCACCACATCTTCCGGCGTAATCAAATCTTCCAGCGAAATATCCTGCGCGTTATGCTCGATCTCGCTGCGGCGCTTGTCGCCGAACTGCGTTTTGACCGCGGTCAGCTCGGTGACGATGATCTGCGTCACGCGCTCCGGCTTGGCGAGAATGTCGAGCAGATCGGTAATCAAATCCATCACTTCCTTGTATTCGGCGACGATCTTGTCCTGCTCCAGCCCGGTCAGGCGCTGCAAACGCATTTGCAGGATTTCCTGCGCCTGCACGTCGGAAAGTCTGTAACCTTTTTTCGTGAGTCCATACGCCTCGTTCAGCCCCTCGGGACGCGCGGCTTCCATCGCGGCGCGCTTGAGCATTTCCTCCACCACGGGCGATTTCCAGGTGCGTTCCATCAACGCGATCTTCGCGTCCGGCGGCGTCGGCGCGGCCTTGATGAGCGCGATCATCTCATCCACATTGGCGAGCGCGACCGCGAGACCTTCCAGCACATGGCCGCGCGCGCGCGCCTTGTGCAGCTCGAACACGGTGCGGCGCGTGACCACTTCGCGGCGATGGCGCAAAAAGGCTTCCAGCATCTGCTTCAGATTGAGCAGACGCGGCTGGCCGTCCATGAGCGCGACCATGTTCATGCCGAAGGTATCCTGCAACTGGGTCTGCTTGTACAGATTGTTGAGCACCACCTCCGGCATTTCGCCGCGCTTGAGTTCAATCACCATCCGCATACCGGATTTGTCCGACTCGTCGCGCAGATCGGAAATGCCCTCGATCTTTTTGTCGTTGACCAGTTCGGCGATCTTTTCGATCAGCGATTTTTTGTTCACCTGATACGGCAATTCATCCACGATGATCGCCTGCCGATCGCCCTTGCCGATATCCTCAAAATGCGTGCGCGCGCGCATCACCACGCGACCGCGCCCAGTGCGATAACCTTCCTTGACGCCCGCCGTGCCGTAGATGATGCCCGCCGTCGGAAAATCCGGCGCGGGAACAATCTCGATCAACTCATCAATCGAAATTTCGGGATTTTCGAGCAACACGAGACAAGCCGCGATCACTTCGTTCAAATTATGCGGCGGGATATTGGTCGCCATGCCCACCGCGATGCCGGATGAACCGTTGATGAGCAGATTGGGAATCCGCGCGGGCATGATGAGCGGCTCCTGCTCGGAACCGTCGTAGTTGGGGCCGAAATCAACCGTTTCCTTGTCGAGATCAGCCAGCAATTCGTGCGCGATGCGCGCCATGCGGATTTCGGTGTAACGCATCGCCGCGGCATTGTCGCCATCCACCGAACCGAAGTTGCCCTGCCCGTCCACCAGCATGTAACGCAAGCTGAAATCCTGCGCCATGCGGACAATGGTGTCATACACCGCCGTGTCGCCGTGCGGATGGTATTTACCGATCACGTCACCGACGATACGCGCCGATTTTTTGTAAGGACGGTTCCAGTCATTGGAAAGCTCGTGCATCGCATACAACACACGACGATGCACCGGCTTCAAACCATCGCGCACATCGGGCAAGGCACGCCCCACAATCACGCTCATCGCGTAATCAAGGTAGGAACGGCGCATTTCCTCTTCAAGACTGACGGGTAGTGTTTCTTTGGCGAATTGATCCATAAAATTCTTCTAGTTCAAGGACGGCATAAAAACCGTGATTTTACCATGAGACAGGGGCGGCATTCACCCCCAATATCGCCTTGAAAATACCGAGAATAATGGGGAAAAACGCAGGGGCAGGCTTCAAACCTGCCATCGGCAGAAATTCCTAAACCCCTTCTCCGCTCATTGTTGAATTAACCCCCGCTCTGCCGCATGATGAGCGCTGGTTCCCACAACAATCATCCAAGGAGATTCAAATGGCAAGCACCGTCACACTTAAAGGCAACCCCGTCAATGTCGCCGGAAACTTTCCCCAGCCCGGCCAAATCGTCCCGGATTTCACGCTGGTCAATCAGGATATGCAGAACGTCACGCTCGCCGACTTTGCGGGCAAGCGCAAAGTGCTCAACATCTTCCCCAGCATAGATACGCCCACTTGCGCCACTTCGGTACGCACATTCAATCAATCCGCGAGCCAGCTCGCCAACACCGTTGTGCTGTGCGTTTCCGCCGACCTTCCCTTCGCGCAAAAACGCTTTTGCGGCGCGGAAGGCATCAGCAATGTCGCCACACTTTCCACCCTGCGCGACTGCAAATTCGCCGAAAACTACGGCGTGCGTATTGCCAGCAGCAAACTCGAAAACCTCACCACCCGCGCCGTAATCGTGCTGGACGAAAACAACAAAGTCCTGCACAGCGAACTTGTGGCGGAAATCACCACGGAGCCGAATTACGACGCGGCAACGGCGGCGTTGAAGTAGTCAGGTTGATTGGGCAAGCCATCCCTTATAGGCCACGATCAGTCCGGCAAGAGGAGCGCGGATTTCAATATTGAAACAAAATTGGCCGTGCTCTTCGGCCTCAAAGCTTTTGCCTCCGGGCAAGAGTGCCTTGGGCATGGGCAGGCCGAGCAGCGACCAGCGACGCGGGATAAAAAATAGCTGTTTGTCATCGCCGACCAATTCAAAAAAAATGGATACCATACCTAGCCGCTCTTTCAGCAGGCATTGGTTCTTGCTCTCGTCACATGATTGTTCGGAGATAAAAATCTTGCCACCAAAATCGCGCGTCCATTTTTCCCCGCCCTGCTCCGGCGTGAAAACAACTGTCACCGCGACATTATCCGCAGCGCGCGGGAGACCGGCCAGCGCGCCGATGATTTTTGCCAGCACGCCGTCCCCTCGCCGCACTTGCGCCCGACCATTCCAGCGACGTTCAATCTGGCTTGCGTGAAGTTCTCGAATGCGGGGTGGTAGCGCATCAAATGTCGCCCCCAGAACTTTTCGATACAACACACCCTCACCCATGCCGATCGGAGAATTTGAGCCTGACATTTCGGCAGAGCAACTTGGAATGTATTCTTAGCATCCCAACCCCCGCGCCAAATCCGCCTTGATGTCCTCAATATGTTCCAACCCCGCCGCGACGCGCACGAGGCCGTCGTTGATTCCGGCGGCGGCGCGGGCTTCGGGGGTGACGCGGCTGTGGGTGGTGGTGGCCGGGTGGGTGATGGTGGATTTGGTGTCGCCCAGATTCGCGGTGATGGAGATCATCCGCGTTGCGTCCATGAGCGCCCACGCGGCTTTCTTGCCGCCTTTGACATCGAACGATACGATGCCGCCGCCCGTGCGTTGCTGGCGTTTGGCGAGTTCGTGTTGTGGGTGCGACTTCAGCCCCGGATAGTAAACACGCTCGATTTGAGGCTGGCCTTCCAACCATTGCGCCAGTTCCAGCGCATTGCGCGAGTGCGCTTCCATGCGTAACGCGAGCGTTTCCAAACCTTTGAGAAATATCCAGGCGTTGAATGCGCTGAGTGTCGGACCTGCGGTTCGCAGAAAGCCGAAAACCGGCTCCAGCGTGTCTTTTTTGCCGAGCACCGCGCCGCCGAGACAGCGCCCCTGACCGTCAATGAATTTGGTCGCGGAATGCACGACAATATCCGCGCCCAGTTTGAGCGGTTGTTGCAGCGCGGGCGTGCAGAAACAGTTATCCACCACAAGCTGCGCGCCCGAGCGATGCGCGAGCGCGGCGAGCGCGGCGATGTCGCAGATTTCGGTCAGCGGGTTGGACGGCGTTTCGACAAAGAAAAGTTTGGTATTCGGCTTGACCGCCGTCGCCCATGCGGCTTCATCGGTGAGCGAAACGAACGTGGTTTCCAGCCCCCAACGTTGCAGGATATTGCCGAACAACTGCACGCTCGTGCCGAAGATGCTGCGCGAAGCCACCACATGATCGCCCGCCGAGCACAGCCCCATCACGCAGGCGAGTATCGCGGACATGCCGCTCGAAGTCGCCACGCACCGCTCCGCGCCTTCCAGCGCCGCGAGCTTGTCCTGAAACATCGTGACGGTGGGATTGGTGAAGCGTGAGTAAATGTTGCCCGGCTCCTCTCCGCTGAAGCGCGCCGCCGCCTGCGCCGCGCTTTTGTACTGAAAGCTGGAAGTGAGAAACAACGCCTCGGAATTTTCGCCAAATTCGGTATGCGAACTCCCGGCGCGCACGCCCAGCGTTTCGGGATGGTGGAATGATTCTGTCATGTGACTACCCTTCTCCGCCGGAAAACCGGCAACAAAAAACCCGTTTCAGCAGCATATGCTAAAACGGGCTTGGGCACGCTTTAGCTGCATTTGTAACGCGCCCGCAAGCTGAAACTCAAATCGGCGCAGAGGTCATACGATAAAACCATGCGGGTGGTTTGTCAACTGAATGTCGCGCGATCACAAACCAAAATCTTCGCGGAACCGATCAATCTGGTGCATACGTTCGTGCAGAATGGTCACGATGCCGACATCACCGTTTGCGAGCGACCGCCAGTAAACGAAGTGTCGCTCATAACGGAAAAAGCAGCCGTCAATGCCAAATTCGGCGGGAATGGGGAACGACAATGTCCGGCGGGTCAATATTCCATCGCAAGCCTCAAACAAGCCGATAATGTAACGATCCGCCTGCCGGGCTCCCCAATGATCGCGGGTGTAGCGGTAAATCTCATCAATTCGCCGGGATGCCGCCTCCTGAACCCGAATTTTTGGCATGTCGTCAGGCTTGGTTGCGCGCAATCACATCCGCCGCCGTTAGCGGGTGGTATGCGGTATCCGGTGCAGCGTAAGCATGAGCCAATTCCGACTTGAGCCGATCAAACGCCTGCTGCTCCACGCGCTCCTTGTCGCGGCGAATCAGGTCGCGCATATACTCGCTGACATCTTCATACGCGCCGTCTTCGCCCACGTTCGCGGCGACGAAGTCACTCAAAACACCATTCAGGTGTATGGTCATCGTGGTTGCTGTGGCTTGAGACATGGCATCAACTCCGGAAAATTCGTTTTTTCAATGTATCCAAAAACAAACATGAGCACAACTGTGGGGTTCGCACTCCTGCTCGGTGATTTTCGTTGTGCGGACGGGTTTGCGACCCGCCCCTGCGCCGCCCTTTCAGGAAAGAGAGTTGAACCTCTTACGCCGCCTCTTCCTCAAGATCGTCCGCGCCTATCAGATTCAAATCGAGTTGCGTGCTGGAGTTGGCGGGTTTGTTGATTTTTTCCACGTCGCCGCGCGCGGATTCGATTTCGGCGAGGTAGGTTTCGGTGATGTCGCCGGTGACGTAGCAGCCATCGAAACAGGAGTTGTCGAATTGCCTGATCGCGGGGTTGCTGCGCTGAATGCCGCGCACGAGGTCGTCGAGATCCTGGTAGATCAAGGCGTCCGCGCCGATTTCCTTGCGGATTTCCTCATCGCTGCGTCCGGTCGCGAGCAGTTCGGCGCGCGTGGGCATGTCTATGCCATAAACGTTGGGGAAGCGCACGGGCGGCGCGGCGGAGGCGAAGAATATTTTGTTCGCGCCCGCGTCACGCGCCATTTGCACGATGCGTTGCGAGGTGGTTCCGCGCACGATGGAATCGTCCACGAGCAGCACGTTTTTGCCCTTGAATTCCATGCCGATGGGGTTGAGTTTCTGGCGCACGGATTTTTTCCGCAGCGCCTGCCCCGGCATGATGAATGTGCGGCCGATGTAACGGTTTTTGATGAAACCTTCGCGGTAGGTGAGATCGAGGTCGTTGGCGAGCTGGAGCGCGCTCGGACGGCTGCTTTCAGGGATGGGAATCACCACGTCTATGTCGAGATGCGCCCACTCGCGGCGGATTTTTTCGGCGAGACTTTCGCCCATGTGCAGCCGCGCCTGATAAACAGAAACGCCGTCAATCACCGAATCGGGACGCGCGAGATAAACGTATTCAAATATGCAGGGATTGAGCGCCGGATTTTCCGCGCATTGGCGCGCGTGGAAATTGCCATCCATGTCAATAAAAATGGCTTCGCCGGGCGCAACGTCACGCACCAGTTGAAAGCCGAGCACATCAAGCGCCACGCTTTCCGAGGCGACGACGTATTCCACGCCTTTGTCGGTTTCCGCCTTGCCGATCACGAGCGGACGTATGCCGAACGGATCGCGGAACGCGAGCAGGCCGTAGTTGGCGATCATCGCCACCACCGCATACGCGCCCTTGACGCGTTTGTGCACGCCGCTCACGGCATCGAACACCATGTCAACATCCAGCGCCGTGGTGCGCGCGCTGCGTTCGATTTCGTGCGCGAGCACATTGAGCAGCACTTCGGAATCCGACGTGGTGTTGATGTGGCGCAGATTCTGCCGGAACATTTCGCGCCGCAGTTGTTTGGAATTGGTGAGATTGCCGTTGTGTCCGAGCACGATGCCGAACGGGGAATTGACGTAAAACGGTTGCGCTTCGGCGGCGGATGAGGAACCCGCGGTCGGATACCGCACATGCGCGATGCCGACGTTGCCGATGAGATTACGCATGTGGCGGGTCTGGAAAACATCCTGCACCAGGCCGTTGTTCTTGTGCATGAAAAACGTGCCGCCATCGCTGGTGACGATGCCTGCCGCATCCTGTCCGCGATGCTGCAACACCAGCAAGCCGTCATACAGCATCTGGTTGACGGGGCCTTTGCCGACGATACCGATCACTCCGCACATAGGTGTTGCGCTCCTGCTTCAATCATATTTGACATGTTTGGCGAACTCTTCCGGCAGCCACGGCAAGGCATCCGTCACCGCCGTTTCAAGCGGCTTGCTTAACACCGCATCGCGCCAAAACGGTTCTTGCGGCACGGCGGTCAGGCCGCCCAGCAACACGATCATCACCACGAACAACGCGCCGCGCGCCAAGCCGAACGCCGCGCCGAGCAATTTATCCAGACCGCCCAGACGCGCGATCTTGAAGACTTCGCTGATCGCCATCGCAAGCAGGCTGACCGCCAGCAAAGTCGCCAGAAACAGCGCCAGAAACGCCGCCAATATCCGCAACGGCTCGTCTGTAAGCGATTGCGGAAACAGCGTCGCCAACGCGGGCGCATACCACTTCGCCACAAAAAACGCGATCACCCAGGCCGCCAGCGAAAGCGTCTCGCGCACAAAACCGCGCATCATGCTCAACAGCACCGAAACCGCGAGTATGGCAATGACGCCGTAATCAAAAACCGTCATTTGGGAACGATGATGGCGTTCGGATATGTGGCCTTGATTTTTCCCAGCGCCTTTTCCGCTTCGTCGCGCGTGGCGTAAGCGCCGAGGCGCAAGCGTGTGCCGCTGCCGTTCAGTTTTTCGGTGTAGGGTTTGTAGCCCGCAGCGGCCAGTTTGTCCTGCGTTTGCTTGAGATTGGCGGCATCGGAAAACACGCCGATTTGTATCGTGAACGCCGCGTTGGTCGCCGGTTTTTTATCCGGCTTGGCCGTTTCGGATTTCGCCGGTTTGGTCGGCTCGGGTTTTTTCGTTTCGGAATTTTTCGCTTCGGGCTTTGCCGGAGTCGGTGCTGTTTCCACCGCTGATGTGGGCGCGGCTTCGGAATCAGGAATGGTTTCCGGCTCGGGCGTTGTCGTTTCGGGTGTCGCGGTTTGCGGCGGGTTTTGAGTCGCCGTATTTTCCGTGGCCGGGTTGACGTGGGCGGCGAAATCGCCGTCCGCCTGATTGGGGATATTCACGACGATTTCCGGTTGCGGCGCCTTGGTCTCACGGTCGTCCAGCACCATGGGCAAAATCACCACCATCGCCAACACCAGCGCGATGGCTCCCACCAGGCGACGCCTGGCACGTTTTCTCAACTGGATTTCCTGCTCGCTCAACTTTTCAGTCGCCATACATCGTCCTATGCTGCGGGCTGGTGGCCGGACAATGCGCGAAGCACATCGGCCACGGTGTAGAAAGAACCAAAGGCTGCAATTCTATCATTTTCCTCCGCCGTCTCACAGGCCGCGCGAAACGCGGAAACAACATCGGGAAAACGCCTGACCCCGGCGGCGGGCGCGACTTCCGCCAAATGTCGCGCGAGCAATTCCGCGCTTGCGCCCCGTGTTTCATGAATATCCGCCATGAACCAGAGCGCGATTTCGCCCGCTACTTCGCGCAACACGCCGGGAATATCCTTGTCCGCGAGCATGGCGAATACCGCCAGCGTTCGTTTTCCCTTGGCCGAGGCGCGCAGATTTTGCGCCAGTCCGCGCGCCGCGTGCGGATTGTGCGCCACATCCAGAATGATTTCCGGCGACCCCGCGAACACCTGAAACCGTCCCGGCAAAACCGCGTGACTCAAACCGTCGCGCATCGCCTGCGCGGATACCGGCAAAACGGTTTGCAATCGGCAAATCGCCTCCAGCGCGCAACTTGCGTTGGATAGCTGAAACTCGCCGCTCAAGGCAGGCAGGGGAAGATCGGGAACGCGCGTGTCGTCCGAAACAAAATCCCAGCCGCCGCCGTGTTTTTCAAAATGAAAATCGCGCCCGATCTGCCGGTAATCGGCGGCGATTTCCCGCGCATGGGTAAGAACCGACGCGGGCGACTGCGGCTCGCCGCAAACTGCGGGAACATGGGCGCGGAATATGCCCGCTTTTTCGTGACCTATATGCTCGCGCGTGGCGCCGAGATAATCCACATGATCGAGATCAACGCTGGTCAAAATCGCGCAAGTCGGATCAAACACATTCACCGCGTCAAGCCGCCCGCCCAAGCCTACTTCCAGAATCGCGACCTGCGTTTTGTTTTCGATGAACAAGCACATCGCGGCCAGCGTGCCGAACTCGAAATAAGTCAGCGGAATATCGCCGCGCGCGGCCTCGACTGCGGCGAATGCGCGGCACAGCGCATCGTCCGCAGCTTCCGCGCCGTTGATACGCACGCGCTCGTTGTAACGCAACAAATGCGGCGACGAATAACATCCGGCGTGATAACCGGCGGCGCGATAAATGTTTTCCAGCATCGCGCAGGTTGAGCCTTTGCCATTGGTTCCGGCGACCGTGATGACGGGAAACGCGGGGCGCAGATCGAGACGACGCGCGACTTCGCCCGCCCGCTCAAGACCGAGCGCGATGGATTTGGGATGCAGTCGTTCGAGATACGCGAGCCAGTCGGCGAGCGTGGTCGGCATGAGGTCGGAGTGGGATCGCGGGTCAGCCAACGGCGGTATGGCGCATCAAATGACCGAGCAGCGTCGCAAGCTGATCGCGCATTTCGCGGCGGTCAACAATCATGTCTATGGCACCGTGTTCCAGCAAAAACTCGGCGCGCTGGAAACCTTCCGGCAGAGTTTCGCGCACGGTCTGCTCGATCACGCGCGGCCCGGCGAAACCGATCAACGCCTGCGGCTCGGCGATGATGATGTCGCCCAGCATGGCAAAGCTCGCGGAAACGCCGCCCATGGTCGGATCGGTCAGCACGGAGATGAACGGCAGCCGAGCCTTGCTCAACTGCGTCAGCGCGGCGCTGGTTTTGGCCATTTGCATAAGCGAGAACAAACCTTCCTGCATACGCGCGCCGCCGCTCGCGGAAAAACAGATGAACGGGCATTTGTGTTCGATGGCAACCTGCACGCCGCGTGTGAAACGCTCGCCCACCACCGAACCCATGGAGCCGCCCTGAAACTTGAACTCAAACGCGGCCACCACCGCCGGCACGGTTTTGATCGCGCCCTGCACCACGACCAGCGCGTCGGTTTCGCCGGTCTCGGTCTGGCTCGCCTTGATGCGATCCGCGTAGCGTTTGCTGTCCTTGAATTTGAGCGGGTCAAGCGGCGTGACTTCCGAGCCGATTTCAAAGCGGCCTTCCTCATCCAGCACGAAATCCAGCCGCGTGCGGGCGTTGATGCGATTGTGGAAACCGCATTTGGGACAGACTTCCTGATTGTTTTCGAGATCGGTGCGGTACAGCACGGCCTCGCACGAGGAGCATTTGCTCCACAAGCCTTCGGGAACCGTTTTGCGGCTGCCGCTTTCGCGCTTGATTTTCGGGGGAAGAAGTTTTTGCAACCAGCTCATATTGGCCTTGTGATACTTATCGGTTTATGGAGTCCATCGCCGCGCGCAATTCGCGGGTCAGTCGGGCGAGATTTGCGGCGACATTTTTTTCGTCGGATTTTTCGATTTCCTGCACCATGCGGCTGCCGACCACCACCGCATCGGCGATGTTCGCCACCGCTTTGGCGGTTTCGGCATCGCGCACGCCGAAACCGACACCGACCGGCAAACTTGTTTTGCCGCGTATCGCGGCGACTTTGGCGGCGACCTCCGCAAGATCAAGATTGGCCGCTCCGGTCACGCCGCGCAGTGAAACGTAATAGATGAAACCACGCGCCGCGGCGACCACCGCGTCCACGCGCTCGGGCGCGGAAGTCGGCGCGAGCAGGAAAATCGGATCAATGCCGTGACGCGCGAGATGTTGAAACGCCTCGCCGCTTTCTTCCGGCGGAAAATCCACGGTCAATGCGCCGTCCACGCCGACTTCCGCGCAGCGTTTCGCAAACGTCTCCCAACCCATCGCCTCAATCGGATTGCCGTAACCCATGAGCACCACGGGCGTGGTCGTGTTTGTCGCGCGAAATTCCGCGACCATTTCCAGCACATGCCGCAGACTGACGTGATGTTTGAGCGCGCGTTCGGAAGCGCGTTGTATGGTGGGGCCGTCCGCCATCGGGTCGGAAAATGGCACGCCGAGTTCCAGCATGTCCGCGCCGCCTTCGACCAGCGCCTTCATCATGGAGACGGTTGCCTGCGGATGCGGATCGCCCGCGGTGATGAACGGAATGAGCGCCTTGCGCCCTTGTTGTTTGAGTTGATCGAAAACAGTCTGGATGCGGCTCACAGCGTAATCCCCTTGAGTCGCGCCACGGTGTTCATGTCCTTGTCGCCGCGCCCGGAGAGATTGACCAATATCGCTTTTTCCCGATTCATGGTCGGCGCGATCTTGAGCGCGTGCGCCAGCGCGTGACTGGATTCCAGCGCGGGAATGATGCCCTCGAAACAGCACAGCGCGTCGAAAGCGGCGATCGCCTCGTCGTCGTTGATCGCAACATAATCCGCGCGGCGGATGTCCTTGAGCAGACAATGTTCCGGCCCCACGCCGGGATAATCCAGCCCGGCGGAAATCGAATGCGTTTCCGTGATCTGCCCGTCCGCATCCTGCATCAAATACACCTTGTTACCGTGCAACACGCCGACTTTGGCGTTCGCCGTGAGCGGCGCTGCGTGCTGGCCGGTGGCAATGCCGTGACCACCCGCCTCCACGCCGATGAGTCGCACATTTTCCTCTTCGATATACGGATAAAACATGCCGATGGCGTTCGAGCCGCCGCCCACGCAAGCAATCACCACATCCGGCTGGCGACCGATCAGTTGCGGCATCTGGCGCTTGGCTTCCTCGCCGATCACGCACTGAAAATCGCGCACCATCATGGGATAAGGATGCGGCCCCGCCGCCGTGCCGAAAATGTAAAACGTGCTGTCGCAATTCGCCACCCAATCGCGGATCGCTTCGTTGCACGCGTCCTTGAGCGTGCGCGAGCCGCTTTCCACGGGAACCACGGTCGCGCCCAGCAACTTCATGCGGAACACATTGGGCGCTTGCCGCTGCACATCCTCCGCGCCCATATACACCACGCATTCCATGCCAAAACGCGCGGCCACGGTCGCGGTGGCGACGCCGTGCATCCCCGCGCCGGTCTCGGCGATCACGCGCTTTTTGCCCATGCGTTTCGCGAGCAATGCCTGGCCGATGGCGTTGTTGATTTTGTGCGCGCCGGTGTGGTTGAGGTCTTCGCGCTTGAGATAAATTTGCGCGCCGCCGAAATGATCGGACAGCCGTTTGGCGTGATAAATCGGGCTGGGACGGCCAACGTAATGCGCCAATTCATGCGCGAACTCGGCCTTGAAACCGGGATCGTCGCGGAAATGCTCATACTGCCGCCACAGTTCATCCACTGCGGGAATCAGCGTCTCCGCCATGTAGATGCCGCCGAACGTGCCGAAATGGCCGCGCGCGTCGGGAAAATCATACTTGCCCATTCACCACTCCTCGCATGAACGCGGCTATTTTATCCGCGTCCTTGATTCCTTTTTGTCGCTCCACGCCGCCGCTCACATCCACCGCATACGGACGGCATTGTTTGATCGCATCGCGCACATTGGTCGCATCCAGCCCGCCCGCCAAAATGACAGGCATGGGAAAATTTTCGGGGATCAAGCTCCAATCAAACGTCACCCCGGTTCCGCCCGGCGTGCCGGGAACACAGGCATCCAGCAACAACGCCCGCGCATCGGCATAAGCCGCCGCGTATTGTAGCAAATTTGTCCCCGCGCTGACGCGCACCGCCTTGAGATAAGGCAGCCCGAACTGACGGCAAAACTCCGGCGTTTCATCTCCATGAAACTGCAAAAGATCGAGATGAACCTCGTCCAGCACCGCCCGCACCGCCTCCGGCGATGCATCCACAAACAAGCCCACCGCGCTCACAAAAGGCGGCAAACGCGCGACGATTTCGTTCGCAACCGCAGGCGACACATAACGCGGACTCGGCGCGTAAAACACCAACCCGATCGCATCACAGCCCTGCCGCACGGCAGCATCGGCATCCTCAACGCGCGTGATGCCGCAAATTTTGACGCGAGTACGCAAAGACAAGCCCCCGAAAAAAACCCTAGCGTATCCGAAACCGCGCGGACTGTCAGCTTGTGGCATGCGGCATGGGCAAATCCGCCAAGCGGCGTTCGCAAAGCGGCAAGCCAAAGGCGGCGTCGTAGTCCACGCCGGCCAGATACAGGCCGCTGGCGGAGAAGGTGGGCGGCGCTTGTGTGCGGTCGCGTTGGGCGAGCAAAGTTGCGATCCATTCCGGCGGGTGTTCGCCTTTGCCGATATAAACCAGTGCGCCGACCATGTTGCGTACCTGATGATGCAAAAAGGCATTCGCGCGGAACTCGAACAAAATCGCGTCGCCGTGCCGGGTGACTTCGGCTTCGCGCAGGGTTTTCACGGGGGATTTTGCCTGACATTGCGCGGCGCGGAACGCGCTGAAATCGTGTTCGCCCAGCAGCATTTTGGCGGCGACGCGCATGGCTTCCGCGTCCAGCGGCGCATGGTGCCATCCGGCTTTGTCCGCCAACAACGCGGGGGCGACGGAGCGGTTGATGAGCAGGTATTGGTAGCAACGGCTACGCGCAGAAAATCGCGCGTGAAATTCGCCGGATACTTCGTGCGCCCAGAGCACGCGCGCGGCGGCGGGCAAGAGCGCGTTGACGCCTCTGACCCAGGCGCTCGCGGGGCGTTGCGCGGAAACGTCGAAGTGCGCGATTTGCGTGAGCGCGTGCACGCCCGCGTCGGTGCGGCCTGCGGCGTGGAGTGTGATCGCGTGTCCGGCGATTTGCGCGATGGCGTTTTGCAGATGGTCTTGCACGCCGCAGCCTTCGGGTTGGCTTTGCCAGCCGCAAAAACCCGCGCCGTCGTATTCGATGGCGATGGCGATTCTCACGCGAGGCTCCAGCCCGTGAGCAGCAGCGCGACCGTCAGCACCACCCAGTCGCGCGGCAGAAAATGCGGGACGGCAAAACGCACATGGCCGATTTCCTGTTGCCGCGTTTGCGATGCGCGCTCAAAACGTTGCCAGAACGGGATTTTTTGTTGCGGGCGCTCCGTCTCGGCATAGTGCAGCGTGAGCCACAATCGCGCGGTGAAGCGATCCGGTGAAATGCCGAGATGTCGCAGCGGACGGATGAGCCGGTAGATGCCAGCCATGAGTTTGTCGCGCGGCGTGGTTCCCAGCAGTAACGCGAGTCCGGTCAGCATGACGGTGAGTCGCGCGGCTTGCAGCAGGCCGTGGTGCAGTCCTTCGTAAGTCAGCGGCAGCGATTCCCAGCCGCGCAGATATTCGCCCGGCGTGGTGCAGGCGTAGATCAGCAACAAGGTGAGCAGCAACCAGCGCGAGCGCAGCAACAGTTTTCGCAACAACGCCACCTGCCGCAACAAAGCGAGCAACAGCAAAACGCATCCCGTGAGCGCGAGCAGCAGCAGATCGGCATGTTGCGCCATGATCGCGAGCAGGATGAGCAGCAGGATTTTCAGGGTTGGGTGCAAGGGTTCACCAATGAAAAAGGCCGGACATAAGCCCGGCCTGTGAGTACGCGTCAAAATGTCATTTCAGCGAAGCCAGCACCCGTTGCGCGCGTTCGCGTTGTTTGGGGCTGCCTTCCTGCACAACCTCTTCCAGCAATTCGCGCGCGCCTTCGCTGTCGCCCATGTCCATGTAGGCGGTCACGAGGTCGAGTTTGGTGTTCACGTCGGCGGATTCTTCGTTCGCGGCTTCCCCGGCATCGCTGACGGTTTTGCCGACGGGCGTGGTGATGTCGAGGTTGATGCCGGACAAATCCAGATCGGATACCGAAGCCGCGGCGGGCTTGGCTGTGGGAGCCGCTTGCGGAGCCGGTTGTTGCGCGGTTTCCAGCGGCGCGTCGTTGAGATCGAGATTAAGATCGAAAGCCGACGACGATTTTTCGGCGGTGCTCATCGCTTGCTGGGAAGGTTCCTCAAACACGATGTCTTCGGTCGGCGGCGTGTCGAGCGACAAATCCAGCGCCGACATATCGAAGGAAATTTCCTCCGGCTTTTCCTCGGACAAGCCCACATCGTGCGCGTCCAGTTGCGCCACACCTTGCGCGACAGGCTCGGGCAGATCGGTCGGCGGAGTCGCCTCGGCATCGGTTTTCTGAGGAGCCTCCGGCGTTTTGGTGATGATGGCCGAGGTTGTCCAAGCCGCGCCCGCAGCGGCGGATTGGGCGGATGCGCCTTTGCCCGGCGCGGCGTACATCGGATTTTCCGGTTCCAGATCGCGCCCCATTTCGGCGACCCTGTGCCAGGTCGGATCGTTTGTGCCCAACGTGGCATAAAGCTCGCTCGCAAGCGTTTCAAAGGAGGCGAGGCTCTTGCGATTGGCGTAGATTTCGAGCAGCTTCAAATGGTACTCGTAACGGTTGGGTTCCTTGGCGATGGCTTCCTTGAGAATTTCCTCCGCTTGCGCGTCGCGGCCATAGGTCAGATAAACCTCGGCATCGGAGATCGGATCAACATCGCCCACCGCGATCGTGCCGTCGCCGGTGTGGAACGCGGTGGCCATGAAGGAAGCATCTTCGGCGGGAGTATCTGCGGCGGCCTTGCCGGACAGCAACGTATCATCTCCCGTGACCGGTGCCTTGAAGTCGTCGTGCGCTGCGATGTTTTGCTCGAACTTGTCGAGATTCTGGCGACGTTTGCGACGCAACAACAACCAGCCGAGCACCAGCAAAATAGCTGCGCCTATGCCGCCCAACATCATCGGATTGCCGACCACCTCGTCCACAAAACTCGTTTCCGCAGGCGGCGGAGTCTGGGCGGCGGGTTTGGGTTTGGCTTGCTCAGGCGGCGGCGTTTGATCCGCGGGCTTGGCTTCGGTCGCCGGTGTGGTTTCAGTCTGTGCGGTTTCCGCCGGTTTCGCGGCGGCGGCTGCCGTGGCCTCGGCCAGTTCGCGGTTTTTGATCGTAATCAAATCCTGCTGATTTTTGACCAGCGATTCCAACTGCGTGATGCGGTCGTTGGCTTCCTTGATCGCGTTATCCTGCGCGGTGAGTTCTTCTTCCAGCGCGCGTTTTTGATCCTTGAACGAGCCGGTTCCCGCTTGCTGGTCGGACGCGCCGCTCGACACCTTGACGACATCTTGCGTGCCGCTCGCGGCGCTTTGATCTTCCGCCTTGGCCGAAATTTGTCCGCCGGATTGCTGCGACGAAGATTCGCCGGATTTTCCTTCGGAACGCGCGGCGGCTTCGGCGATCTGGTTGCGATAGGCGTTCCAGTTGGCCGTTTGCAGTTTGACTTCCTGACGCGCCTGTTTCGGATCTATCGCGCGCAATTCTTCTTCGGTCGGTTTGCGGATGATCTGGCCGACCTTGAGCCGGTTCATGTTGTCGCCGGCAAACGCATCACGGTTGGCTTCGTACAAGCCCACCAGCATTTGGTCGAGCGACACATCGGAGACTTTCATCTGTCCCGCGATCTTGGCCAGCGTGTCGCCGCGCTTGACGACATATTCGTCGGACGATGATGTGGAGGCGCTGCCCGCGCCGGAACCGGAGCCGCTTCCGCTCGATGCGTTGGCGGATGCGGATGCGCCGGTTTCAGTCGGAGTGGTTGCCGTCGCGGAACGTTGTTTGGTCGGCGTGGAAGTCTGCGGCACGGCGCTCTTGCGTTCGCCGTATCCGGGCGGATCCAGCAGCGCGGTGTATTCGCGCAACAAACGACCGCTCGCCCAATCCACCTGAATCAGCATGTCGAGGAACGGGTCGTTGACCGGCTGCGCGCTGCTCAATTTGAGTATCGGCGTTCCGTCCGCCTTGCTGGAAAGTTCAACGCGAATGGCACCCAATATCCCCGCGCGTTCGACATCCTGCGCCTCATAGACATCAGGCGGCGCGATGCGCGCGGTCAGCGAGGAGAGTTCCTCCTTGCTGGCAGCCATTTCGATTTCCGCGCTGAACGGTTCGCCCAGCCCCGACCTGACGGTCATTTTCCCCAGTCCGGCAGCGTCCGCCGCCAGAGGCATCAAAGCCAAAAGAACGGCCAGGGAGATACGCTTTATTTTGAAATTATGCACTTTCCCACCCCTATCAGAAGTTTTACTTGTAGCACTCTAACACCAATTAACTAGAAACATCAACAATCTAGCCATGAAACCTCATCCCAAGCACGAAATGAAGTTTTGAATTTTATGTCATTCAAGTTGGCTAAAAAACTTTTCAAGCGCTGTCACGCCTCCGCCAAAATACGCATCATGCGGCGCAACGGTTCTGCCGCGCCCCACAGCAATTGGTCGCCCACTGTGAACGCGGAAAGATATTGTCCGCCCATGCTCATCTTGCGTAAACGCCCCACCGGAACGGTCAGCTTGCCAGTCGCGGCCGCCGGGGTCAACTCGCGCATACTGGCCTCACGCGCATTGGGGATCACCTTCACCCAATCATTCGCGGAGGCGATGATGCCGTGCAATTCGTCCAGCGGCACATCGCGCGTGAGCTTGATCGTCAGCGCCTGCGAGTGACAACGCATCGCGCCTATGCGAACGCACAAACCGTCTATCGGCACGGGCTGCGCTTCGCGCCCGAGGATTTTGTTGGTTTCCGCGCCGCCCTTCCACTCTTCCTTGCTCTGGCCGTTGCCGAGGTCTTTGTCTATCCACGGAATCAAACTGCCCGCGAGCGGCACGCCGAATTGCGCGGTGGGAAATTTTTCATCGCGCAAGGTTCCGGCGACTTCGCGATCAATATCCAGAATCGCCGAAGCCGGATCGGACAAAAGATCGCTCGCGACGCGATGCGCTTCGCCCATCTGTTGCAACAACTCGCGCATATTCTGCGCGCCCGCGCCGGAAGCCGCCTGATACGTCATGGAAGTCGCCCACTCGACCAGATTTTCGCGGAACAAACCGCCCAGCGCCATGAGCATGAGCGAAACCGTGCAATTGCCGCCTATCCAGTTGCGCCCGCCCGCCGCCAACGCGCGATCAATGACATCGCGGTTGACCGGATCGAGAATGATGACCGCGTCTTTTTCCATACGCAGCGTGGAAGCCGCGTCTATCCAATGCCCATTCCAGCCCGCGCCGCGCAGCTTGGGGAAAATCTCGGTGGTGTAATCGCCGCCCTGACACGAGATGATCGCATCCATTTTTTTCAGCGCATCCAAATCGCGCGCGTCTTTCAACGCCACGCCGCCGCCTTCCGCGGGCGATGCGCCGCCGACATTCGAGGTGGTGAAAAACACCGGCTCGACCAAATCGAAATCGCGCTCCTCGCGCATCCGCTGCATCAACACCGAGCCGACCATGCCACGCCAGCCTATGAGTCCTACTTGCATTTCAACTTTCCTCTGTTTTTAATTCCCCTTCCGTGAAGGGGTGCCCCGCAGGGGCGGGGTAGTTCACAACAACAATGCGATGCGTAGCATCGCTACCTCATATCAATGTTTTCAAACTGATGTGCCCCTCTGGGGCGATTTTCTTTTTGAACTACCCCGTCCGCTTCGCGTCCACCCCTTCATGGAAGGGAAATTAACCAAGATTCGCCACCACCGCATCACCCATCGCCGCACACCCAACTTTCCTGCAACCTTCCGTCACAATATCCGCCGTGCGAACCCCTTGCGCCAGCGTTTTCTTCACCGCATTCTCAACCCGTGCCGCGTTCGCTTCGTCGTTGAAGGTATAGCGCAACATCATCGCTGCCGACAAAATCGTCGCGAGCGGATTGGCAATATCCTTGCCCGCGATGTCGGGCGCGGAGCCGTGGCTGGGTTCGTACATGCCTTTGTTGTGCTGGTCGAGCGAGGCCGAGGGCAACATGCCGATGGAGCCGGTCAGCATCGAGGCTTCGTCGGAAAGAATATCGCCGAAAATGTTTCCGGTGACCATCACGTCAAACTGCTTGGGCGCGCGCACGAGTTGCATCGCGGCGTTATCCACATACATGTGCGAAAGTTCGACCTGCGGATAATCCTTCGCCACTTCAATCATCACCTGCCGCCACAACTCCGTCGTTTCCAGCACATTGGCCTTGTCTATGGAGCAAACTTTTTTGTTGCGCTTCATCGCAATCTCGAACGCCACGCGCCCGATGCGGCGGATTTCCGATTCGTTGTAGCGCATGGTGTTGATGCCTTCGCGCTCGCCGTTCGGCAACGTGGAAATGCCGCGCGGCTGGCCGAAATACACATCGCCCGTAAGTTCGCGCACAATCATGATGTCCAGCCCGGACACCACTTCCGGCTTCAAGGTGGAAGCGGCGGCGAGTTCGGGATAAAGCAGCGCAGGACGCAAATTGGCGAAAAGATTAAGCTCCTTGCGAATCCGCAACAAGCCGCGCTCGGGACGCTTGTCGCGCGGCAAGGTGTCATATTTCCAATCGCCCACCGCGCCCAGCAACACCGCATCCGACGCCTTCGCCAATGCAAGCGTCGCTTCCGGCAAGGGATCGCCCGCCGCGTCATAACCTGCGCCGCCAATGGGCGCGTGTTCCATCTCGATTTTCAAACCGTCGCCGCGCAAGGCTTCCAACACCTTGATCGCCTGCGCCACAATCTCCGGCCCTATGCCGTCGCCGGGTAAAACTGCGATTTTCATTATGATTTCCTGTGTATCTAAAGTTCATTCTGTAGGTTGGGATGAGCATTTGTAGGGTGGTGCTGAGCGCAGCGAAGCCCACCATTCACATTCATCGCACCTAACGGTGGGCTTCGCTGCGCTCAGCCCACCCTACGCGTTACTACGCGTTACTTGTGTTCCCTCGCCCCCTTGGGGGAGAGGGAGAACTACCATCAATTAAACAACCACGGCTG
>JAITWS010000007.1 GCA_031285185.1 Methylobacillus sp. | reverse complement strand
ATTCCCCAATGACCATAATTAGCTCTACGGATATGCTCGTATCGACGCGCAACGTCTATCGTTCTCTGATCTGCGATATTGATTGTTTGTCTATTATTACTTTTATCTACAAGTTCCGTAGCGCGTTGCAAAAATTGTTCTACATACTTGTATTGATTTTGATGGGCACGAAGTAGATAGGCTTCGATCATTATCCCACTATCCGAATCGTAGAATGCTTGACCTCCTGAACTGGCGATTCGTAACGTATCCATCACATTGCTAGCCTGTGCACGTCCCGTCATAAACTCCTTTAATAATTGTTCGTTCCGAACACGCAGAAAAATCATGAAAACAACAATGACCGGATCAAGATAACTGTCCTGTGGAGTTTGGCGTAACACAAGCATCAACCTTGAAATCATGCGCTGGATTATCCGCGGTGAAAGCTCAAAATACATAGCGAGGTCTTTTGTAACGCTCACTATCCATTGTCGATCCTCTCGAAGCTCACCATAGTTCTGTCGCGCAGAGAAAAATGCATCAGCACCGCAATTAGTTAGCATTGCATTGACCATATCGCCAATATTATCCTCTTGCGGCAGTCGCAACTCCAAGTCAATGAAACGGCGCAAGTATTCAGTTGCATCCAGTTCGGCACCATAAACTTTGTGCGTACTTGCCTTTAACTGCTCAAGATCCAGCGATAGAACGAACACCAGTCCGGGCACGTTGAAAAAATGCTTAATTCGCTCAAGCATTGCAACAGCAAACGTCGGTCGGCAACGATCAAGCTCGTCGATTATCAGCACTACCGGAGGTTGATCTACATTATCGCCGTTAGCACTCCGCACATGACTGATCAATTCTTCGAGCAACGAATGGAATTGCTGTGCCGCTTGTCGCTCCTTTTTGAAAGCGTCAATGAGGTCGTTTGCCAAATCTTTTTCCGCTTCTTCGGTAGCATTTTCAACAGCCTTTGCTACTCCATTAGCAGCCGCGCCGATGTCAAACAGCCCAGCCGTGGCAGCTTTTACCGCTACGATTGCCGTGTGTTTAGCGATCGTGCTACCCACTTTTTTCCAACGCTCAATCTTGTCATTATCGGCATCGGGGGCATATCCCTTGATTTCAAGGAATCGATCATGCAATGCAGCAACTAATGGAACCAAGGGGTCGGTCGCATCATCAATTTCCCATGCATTGAAGCTTACCGTGGTAATACCAGCCTTTTTTAGGTTTGGCTCAAGTAGCCGCAGAGTTGTAGTTTTACCACTCCCCCAAGGCGCATTTAGCGCAATGACAAATGGATCAGGAATCGCCCGAAGAAGATTTGTAGTTGCAGTGACGAATGGCTCACGATTGAGTTTGTCGTTCTGAAACGGAGAGTCAGAGGTAATCGTGATCTCATCGGGACGGTAACGCAGAGGTATGGAGATAGATTTTTCTTGATCAGTCATGGATTAATTCCGTAAAAATATTTGCCAGCAAGGCATCGAAAGTGGCTTGGGCTTTTTGCAGGGTAGCAGATTGCTGGGTAGTGATGCTGCGAATGGCTTCGGCTTTTTGGGCGAAGGTGGTTTGAAGTATCAAAGGAGGCAGGGGAATTTCGACATCGTTCAACTTGCTTTGGGAAATATTTTTCATGCTGTCGCTTGTACCGGACGCAATTTGAGCGAAGGTGCGTCGGACTGCATCCGAGCGCAGCAGAGAATAGGCAAAGCGCGGTTCAATGGTTTCGCGTTTCCATTCGATGCGCCAGATTTTGTCTGGCAGTAGCAAGCCGGAAACATCGTTTTCTATGAGCGCAACAGCGCCAACCAAGGCGCTGGTCTTGGCGCGAGAAAATAGAAAATCTCTCTTGCGGATATGGTGTTCTGGGAGCGGCTCATAGTTGTCCGGTGCTGGTTTGGATTCTTCCGGGCGGAAGTATCCTGACGTTACGGCGCTGACCTTCAAAATACGGTAGGGGCTTGAGCCGTTGCCTGCCTCAATGTTCTTACCGCCGGCAATGCGGTCGATCACATCTTTCAAGCGCACTATCGGCCAGCCTTTCGGGTTTGTGGCGGGGTCACCGAACATGTCTAGGAACAGGGCGGGGATTAGGGTGCGGGCTTTGGCTTGGGCGGCTTGGACGCGGTGTTTGATGGTTGCGGCTTTATCCAGTAGTTCTACGATTCGGTGTTGTTCTTCAAGAGGCGGGAGGGGAACTTTAGCCGTTCTGATTAGCGAAAGTGGTAAGGAAGGCAAACTCGTGACTTGCGCTTGAGAACGAGGGTCATACCGTTGTGACCAGTGAAACAAATAGGCTGGCAAAACCTTTTTCTGATCTGGAATAATCGTCGCAAAGTGCGATACGACATAAGCGTCACCGCCAAGCATGGCGCGATGATTCAAATTGACCGAAGCGCCGCTCTTGGGTATCAACAATGTTCCGGCTGGATAAAGACGCAAACCGCATTCGCGGACGGCTAATGACGATACCCTATCCGTCGTTTCGACGAGAGCTGGCTCAATATGCTCGCGCCCGACATCCTGCATCCGAATGAATGGGTAACCGTCGGGGCTGAAATGCTTGGCATCTTGTGGAGCAGGATTACCCGCAGAAATATCCGCAATTTCTTCCAGATCAACAGTCGGCCAATCGCCTGCTCCCCCTCTCCCCAGCCCCTCTCCCACAAGGGGCGAGGGGTTTTGTGCGGTTGATTTTTTCACGCCGCCTGCCTTTGCCGGTAGGGCGATTTGAGCGCCAAGTCAGGCATTGCGCGTTGCTCGCGTTTTGGCAGGCCAGACTCGCAGCGGGCAGTGTTTGGCCGCATGTGTGAAGTCTTTGTCTGTCGTGAGCAGTGTCAGGTCATGGCGAATGCAGAGTTGCGCGAGCAAGGCATCAACAGTGCCGAGTTGAACTCCGGCTTTGCGGCAGGTGTTACGCACGGCAGCCGCCTTGATGTAGTCCTCGCGATCAGGTTGAAGCAGCGGCAGCGCGGCGAAGTGTTCCACAATTTGGGTCTGGGCTTTGGGGCCGGAAAAACCTTGCAGAAGTTCTTGAAGAATCAAGCCGGTGGTGACGACGATGCGTGTGCCCAGCAGTGCTTCCTTCAGCTCTTGCACTTCGGGATCAGCGACCATAACGTCCCGGCGCAGCGCCAAAGACCAGACGCTGGTATCAACCAGAAGCGTCATTTGCGACGAGACCGCTCGGCTTTGTAGTCGAACGAAGTATCCCATTCGAGCTTGCCGAGAAGATCAACCACGCGCTGCTGGTTGCGACGCGCGATGAATTCTTGCAGCGCTTTGGTGACGACGGCTTTTTTCGTGTTTTCATTGCTGACTTGTACTGCCCGGTCGAGCAAATCGGGATCAATTGCGAGATTGGTTGCCATGTGTGACTCCTTGTGTGGGAGTTTACACATTTCAAGCATTGGATGCCACTTCCGCTGATTGCCCGGCTCGAAAATAAATTACTCGTGGCGTATTTAGCCCCCTTCGCTGAAGGGAATTATGCCCCCTCCCTCCGCAATTCCGCCGCCAGTGTCTGAATATCGCCAAGCAGCGTCGCGACATCTTCTTCCAATTCTTCCAGCAATTCACGCGGATCGCGATGTTGGACGGCTTGGCGACTTTCGGGGCGATAGCGGCTGGCGGAGAGGTTCCAGTTTTCGCGCTCGATGGTGTCGGCGTCGGCGAACCACCAGTTTTGCGTCCACGGGGCGGCGGGGTCGCGGGCTTGCCAGTCGTGCCATTTTTGGTCGCGGTGTTGGAAGGCGGCGATGAGGTCGGGTAAATCGTCGGCGGCGATGGGTTGGTCGTGGTTGGCGTCGAGTTTGAAGCCGTCGTTGGCGGCGTGCAGAAACATCACGCGCTCGGTGCGTCCGCCTTGTTTGAAAATCAGCACGGAGGTTTTGACGCCGGAATACGGTTGGAACACGCCGCCGGGGAGCGAGAGCACGGCTTCGACGCGATTATTTTGCATGAGGATGCGGCGTAGTTCCTTGTGCGCGGTGGTGGAGCCGAAGAGCACGCCTTCGGGGACGATAACGCCGCAGCGGGAGCCGCGTCTGTCATTCTGCGCGGAAGGCGCAGAATCTGTTTGAGACATGGATTCCGCGACTGCGCGCGGAATGACGGAAGGTGTCAGGCTATCCACCATGTATTTGACGAACAGCAATTCGGTGGCGGTGCTGATGCCGATTTTTACGTCATCAACAATGCGGTCGCGGTCGAGGCGACCGGAGAATGGCGGGTTGGCGAGGATGACGTTGTAGCCGTCGAGCGGCAGGTTTTTTTCCGCCTTGGCTTGGCGGTCAAAGCTGGTGGTGAGCACGTTGCGCTTGAGGATGCGGACATCGGGCAGGCCGCGCAGCGCCAAATTCATGCTGGCGAGGCTGACCATTTTGGGGTCAACATCGTTGCCGTAAAAAGTTTCGGTTTGCAGTTTGCGCCATTGCGCGGCGCTGAGTTTGTCGCCGATGCCGCGCTCGAATGTTTTGCCTTCCAGCTCGGTGGTTTCGCGCCCATGAGCGGAGGAGTTGGCGAGGCGGATGTGTTCGTAGGCGGCGACGAGAAAACCGGCAGTTCCGGCGGCGGGGTCATATACAGTTTCGCCGATTTTCGGGTCAACCAGATCAACAATGGCGCGGATGATGTGGCGCGGCGTGCGGAATTGGCCGAGTTCGCCCGCCTGTTTGATCTGGCGCAGCACATGCTCGAACAAGTCGCCCTTGGTGTCGGGGTCGGCTTGTTCAAGGCGCAGTTCGTTGACCAGCGTGACGATTTGAGTGAGCACGGTCGGCTCGTCTATGGCCAGCCGCGCCTGCGCCATGAAGCTCATGCCAAATTCGTCGCCGATGGCGGCGAAAAAGGGAAACACTTCGTCGCGCACAAAGCTGACGAGCGGCTCGCCCGATAGCGCATTTGCCCACGACGACCAGCGCATTCGTTCGCGCGGCATGGTTTCGATGCCTTTGGCCGGGGCGTTGAGCGGGTTGCGGATTGTCCAGCTTCCGGCAAAAAGTGAGGTGTAGTCGCGCTTGGTGGCTTTGGCTTGGCGCACGTTGGCGGCATCTATGCCTTCGATCATGTAGAAGAAAAACAGAAAGCTCAGTTGCTCGGCGTTGGAAAGCGGATCAGGGTAGCCGCCGCCGTAGAGGTAATCGCGGATCTGGTCAACCTTGCGGCGCATGTCGGGGGTGAAGGGCATGAGTAATCTCTATCAGGTGTTGTTTAACAGCGGGGCGATGATGGCCTCGGCTTGTTGTCGGCAGTCGTCGAAATTCAATCCCGAGCCGATGATTTTGATTTGCGCGAATTCTTGTTTAAGCAGCGTTGCACGGTCAGCCAACACTTGCAAAAACGCGGCGCCGTTTCGCGCCATGTAAGGAAGGGCAAGTTGCAACTGATCGGGCTGGGCTTGCGCTACCGCGCACAGGTCGAAAAGGTCTCTGGCTTTTGCGCGGTCGCCGCGATACCACATTTTTTTGGCGAGAATTTCCGCCGCAGTCTCGACCCGAATTTTGCGCCCATGATAGGCGACGATTTCGTATGGTGCGGCGGTCAGCGGTTGGCTCGCCACAATGTCAATCTCACCATCGGGAAGAAAAAGTTTGATAAATTCGGCGCTTTCTTCGTAGTCGGCGCTGACGCTTTCGGCCACATCGCTCAGCCGTGGGTTGATGTAGCCCAGATGCTGCGGATCGGGAACGAAGAGGTCAATATCTTTGCTCTGCCGATGCGCGATACGCAGCATCAACACCGTACCACCGCCAAAGCTCCATTGCGCCCCCGGAACCTGACGTTCCAGATGTGTCATCAGCGTTAGCGCATGAGGAAACAACTTCGTCCACACGCCCGCTTGTTCCAGATTAAGTCGGCTCATTGCCACAGGTCGCGCCCGCTTTTTAATTGACGTGCCAGATGACGGAGGTTTGTCCAGATATGATCGCGCTCGATATGCGCCTGACTGGCGATTTGCTCAACCACGGCGGCGAGCAAAGAGACCGGCGCTTCATCCAGCACAACATACAGATGAGGCGCGTAACGTTGCGGCACTTGCCCCGTCACCAAAATCTGTTCCAGTTGCGCGGCACTCAGCGAGGTTTTGTAACTCACGCTTGCGGTTGCGGCAGCGCGCGTCAGTGGCGGCATCGTCCCGAATACTGCGCGCTGAGGACATCCGGTATCCACTCGCAGCGCCAAACCCAGACTTGAGGCCAGCCGTTCCACCTTGTTGATCCCCAAATCCGGGGCGCTACCGGCTTCCAGTTGGTTGATCGTCTGCCGTGACAGGCCGCTCATGGCCGCCACTCGTGCTTGACTCAGCCCCATTTCGGAGCGCCGCGTCCGCAGGTTCAAACCGAATTCATTAAGAGTGCTCATGGCAAGATTCGACCATGGCCGAATTAGAATGTCAAATATATTTGACATTGAAATGGAGTTTTTTCTCTCCCACCCACGGGAACTAATGGCTCGCTGGTTTAAGGCGCGATGAATCGTCAAAGCCACCACCTGCCGCGCCCTCTCCAAACACCGCATCATTCATGCCGATGAGTGTGCGTTCGAGCGCGGCTTCATCGCCGAACACCGCTTGCGCCCGTTCAAAGCCGCCGTTCATGGAAAGCGGCGGCGCGTCAAAACGCCAGCTTTCAAAGGCGGTCATCTCGGCGGCATTGGCTTTGATTTGCTCTTTGACGAGGTGCAACAATCGGAGTTGATCGGTGTTGAATTTTTGCGTGGCGAGCCACGTTTCAAACGACGAGCCCAAGGCTTCGGCGCGGGCATCGTCCACATCCATGAAGGCGTTGCCGGTTTCATCCACCGTGACCCATTCGCGGGTGGATGGGTCAATTTCGTCATGCACGTCGAGCGTGAGCAAACGGCGCGGCGTATAAGTTGGTTTGCTGGACTCGCTGACGACCACTATGCCGCCCTCGCCCGGCGTTTCGTCATCGTTATGGCGCAAGGTGACGCCGGTAAAATCCCACATCGTGAAGCGACTTTTGCCCGGCGCAAGCCGCGTTCCGCGTCCGCGCATTTGTTGATAAAGAATCGAGCTGTGCGTGAAACGCGCCATCTCCAGATTACGCACTTCGGGACAATCGAAGCCGGTATCAAGCATGTTCACACTGACGAGAATTTGCGGAAACGGCTCTTTCTTGAACCGCTTGATTTTGGCCGCGCCATCCACCGTATCCTCCGGCCCCAAACTCGACACGACGAAATCGGCATAGCGCGTGGTGGGCATCGGTTTCTTGTCGGCGAATGCGTCGTCGAACATGCGGGCGAGCGTTTCGGCGTGGCGTTTGGTCACGGCAAAGACGATGGTTTTTCCCCAATCCGGCGCGCGTTTGATGCCGTTGGATGCAACGTAGCCGCGTTCCAGTATTTCACGAAATTCGCGCACCATCGCGCGGTTGCGTTCGGGAATGGTGAATTTGCGTTCGAGCGCAGTGGGGTCAACGGTGAGCGTGTCGCCTCCGGCAAACAGCGTTTCCATCTCGGCGCGCGTTGTGGCATCCATTGCGCCCCAATCAATCTCGGAACGGGCGACGGTAAAGCCTTCGGTCGCCGCCGTGCGCGCCGTCATCGCACGATAAATTTCATACGGCACGAGATGACCATCGGCGATGGCTTCTCTCATCGTGTAACTGTAAGTCGGCTTATCCACCTCGAAAAAACGCAGCGTGTCGCGGATCGCGGCGCGGTCTTCCTCGTCAACATCGAGCTGATCGCGCATCACGCACGGCGTGGCGGTGAGGCCGATTTTGATGCCGTCGAAATGATCGAGCGCGCGTTTCCATTTGCCGTAGATGCTGCGGTGGCATTCGTCAATTACGATCAAATCAAAATAGCCCGACGAATAATTTTCGTATTCGTTCACCAGCGTTTGCAGCGTGACGATGGTGATGCGCTTTTCATCCTGAAAACGGCGACCGACGCGCGGCACGCGATAGCAAGGCAGATTCGGCAGATGCTCGGTAAAAGCGTCTTCCGCCTGAATCGCCAGCGTGTTGCGATCCACCACAAACAGCGCGCGCGTGACCCGGTGCGCGTCGAACAGACGCTTGATGAGCGCCGCCGCCGTGCGCGTCTTGCCCGTGCCTGTCGCCATTTCCACCAACATCTTGCGATGACCGGCGACGATCTCACGGCACAAAACATCAACACAGGTTGTTTGATGAAAACGCCCGCCGCCACCGGCGATGCGCGTGTCTATGGGAATGTCGAGCGGGTTGCGGCAAATCTCGCTGGCCGCCTTGCGACGCGCGAGATCGTCCTGACTGAAAATGGTTTCGACGCGGCGAAAATGCGCGTCTTGCGTTTTGTCACGGAACCAGATTTCTTCGCCGTTGGCGAGAAAGATAAACGGCACATCAAGCTGATCCGCATAACGCAAGCCCTGCGCCTCGCCCGCGCTCAAGTTTACGCTGGTACTCTTGGCTTCCAACACCGCCAGCGCGCGGCCTTGGCGGTCGAACAGCGCGTAATCCGCCTTGCTGCCATCATCAAGCGGATATTCAAAACGCACGCTGCGACCGTCCGAAAGCGGCCAGTCGGCATCTCTCAAAAGCTGGTCTATTTTGACGCGGGCGAAGGCTTCGTTGGTCACATTGACACCTTGATATTGTTGGTTGTTGCGGGCTGGATTAAGTTACAGCGCCGCCCGGAACAAAATTCTACATGGGTTTCCGCGATGATGGGCGCGCGTTGGCTGGATAACGGGTATTTGGGAGGGCGGGATTCCTATCATTGCACGCAAGCCTTGTATCATGCGGCATTCTGCATTTCGCTGTTTTCATGTACCCCCATTTGTACCCCCACATCCAACACGTTACCCCCTTTTGAATTGAAACCCCCGCCGAAGCGGGGGGAGTGTGCAGCTATTTCGGGACTTCGTAAAAACAAACATCCGCCCAATGAATCGCTGCACGTTCTCGCTTGGTGAGCGGGTCGGACTTTTTGATCCCTGCGA
>JAITWS010000139.1 GCA_031285185.1 Methylobacillus sp. | reverse complement strand
ATAAATCGCGCCGAGGATGCGCGCGCCGCGCGCGCCGGTGACGGTGGGGAGGTTGCCTGCTTGTCTGTCCAGCGTGCGGCTGGCGAGCCAGGCGAAGGCGGCGGCTTCGACGAGGTTGGCGGGGATGCCGAGTGCGTCGGTGAGCAGCAGCAGGCGCGGGTGTAGCAGTTCGGTGAGTCGCAGTCGCAGTTGCGCGTTGTATGCGCCGCCGCCGCAGAGATAAATTTCGTTTGCGCCGGGGCTGTGGCGGTTGATTGCGTCGGCGACGGAGCGGGCGGTGAGTTCCAGCAAGGTCGCTTGCACGTCTTCCGCGCGGTGAGCGTCGGGGCTGTGTTGCGCGAGCCATTCCAGATGAAATTCGTCGCGCCCCGTGCTTTTGGGCGGCGGGAGGCGGAAGAAAGGATGGGCGAGCAGCGATTCCAGCAACGCGGGGATGAAGTTTCCGCCGGATGCCCACGCGCCGTCCCTGTCATAAGGCAGGCCGAGGTGACGTTGCACCCAGCCGTCCATGAGTAGATTGCCGGGGCCGCAATCGAAACCGGCCACGACGTTGCCGGGGCCGAGGTTGGAGATGTTGCTGATGCCGCCGATATTGACGATGGCGCGATGGATGGTCGGGTGGCGAAAAACGGCATCGTGAAAGGCCGGAACCAGCGGCGCGCCTTGTCCGCCCGCAGCGATGTCGCGGCTGCGAAAGTCGGCGATGACGGTGATATTTGCAAGCTCGGTCAGTCGCGCGGCATTGCCGATTTGCACGGTGTAGCCTTGGTCGGGGCGGTGGCGTATGGTTTGTCCGTGACAGCCGACGGCAGAGATGTCGCGGCGGTCGAGGCCGCTTTGGTTCACGAGATTTTCCACGCACGCGGCGTAGATGTCGGCCAGTGCATTGCCCGCGATCTGGCTGCGTTCGATTTCATGGTTTCCGCTGGCGTTCAGCGCGAGCAATTCGTCGCGCAAGGTTTCCGGGAAAGGGAGGAACGCATGTTCGATGACGTGGCAGTTTTTCGCGCCGAAGCGCACGATAACGCCGTCCACGCCGTCCAGACTGGTTCCCGACATGAGGCCGATAAAATGACGCAATGCGTGCGGTGATGCGGCCACGTTAGGTAATGGACTATTCGACGGCGGCGGTTTTGAGATTTTCGAGCAGCGTGAGTTGCGTCCGCAAACGCTGGGATTGCTGCTTGAAATCTTCCAGATTGGCAACGGAGGTTTTCGGCAATTCCGGTAGCGCGATCTGGAGCGGATCAACCTGTTTGTCGTGAACGCGGAATTCATAATGCAGATGCGGTCCGGTCGCGAGGCCGGTCATGCCGACATAGCCGATGATGTCGCCCTGCGAAACGCGCTGGCCTTTTTTCAGGTCGGCCGCGAAGCGCGAAAGATGACCATAGACCGTGGAAATATCGCCCGCGTGACGCAGGATGATGACATTGCCGTAGCCGTTTTGCTGTCCGACGAAAAGCACCGTGCCGTCGGCGGTGGTCTTGACGGGCGTGCCGGTCGGCGCGGCGTAATCCACGCCTTTGTGTGCGCGCAGAGTGTTCAGTACCGGATGCAAACGCGCCGTGGAAAAACCCGAACTGATGCGCGAAAATTCCAGCGGCGAACGCAGGAAAGATTTACGCAACGGCTTGCCTTCCGGCGTGAAATATTCGGCGTGACCGTCCGCGTCGCGGTAGAGCACGGCGCTGTAGGTTTTGCCCTGATTGATAAATTCGGCGGCCAGCACTTGCCCGGAAGCTGTTTGTTCGCCGTTGGCGTAGCCGACTTCGTAAATCACGCGGAAGTGGTCGCCCTGGCGCAGATCAAGGTGGAAATCAATGTCGGACGAAAAAATCTGCACAAGCTGCATGGCGACCGCGTCGGGAATCCCGGCGGCATCCGTGGCCGCGAACAATGAGCTGCGGATGTCAGCGGATTTGAGTTCGGTGCGCGTTTCCGGCGTGAGCGTGAGCGATTGCGCCGTGTAGTTTTCGCCGTCCAGTTTGACGACGAGCGCGGTGTTGCCATCGTAGCGATATTGCAATTCCAGCAGTTGGCCGTCCGTCGTCGTCTGGGCGGAAATGGAGCGACCGGGGCGCAGTTTGGAAGCCAGCGCGCGGGCATCGGGCGATTGGCGCAGGAAGGCGATTGCTTCGGAATTGCGGATATTGAGGCGATTCAGCAGCGAACCGAGCGTGTCGTCCTTGCGTACCGTATCGGTTTGCCACAGCGGGCTTTGCAGCGCGACTTGCGCGACCGTCGGCGCGGAATCGGGCAGCGTCAATTCTTCAATGACCTCGCGCACTGCGACGTTTTCAGTTTTTTCGGCGGAAGATTGGGGAGCGATACCGAAGGCCGTGATAACGCCAAACAGCGGCAGCGTGGTCAGCGCGAGCAGCCAGCGCAGACGCAGCTTGCGTTCTTGAGACGGCTGGATTTGCGCTAGAATGTGAGCTTTCTCTTCTTGCACGCGACGCTCCCTCGGTCAAAGTAAAACCAGAAACGTTGCATGATAACAGAATTATTACATTTGACGAAACATTTGGTGAATTTATGCCTATTAACAACGCATTGGCGATTATCAAGCGCGGCGCGGACGAGCTGCTGATCGAACAGGAACTCACAGACAAACTGAAAACGGGAAAGCCGCTGCGCGTGAAAGCCGGTTTCGACCCGACCGCGCCCGACCTGCATCTGGGACATACCGTGCTGCTTAACAAACTGCGCCAGTTTCAGGATTTGGGACATCAGGTACTGTTCCTCATCGGCGACTTCACCGGCATGATAGGCGACCCGACCGGCAAAAGCGCGACCCGCCCGCCGCTCACGGCGGAACAGGTCAAGGAAAACGCCCAATCCTATTCCGACCAGGTGTTCAAAATCCTCAAACCGGAACAAACCGAAGTGGTGTTCAACTCTGCCTGGCTGAGCGAGCTGGGCGCGGCGGGCATGATAAAACTCGCCGCCGGCCAAACCGTCGCGCGCATGTTGGAACGCGACGATTTTTCCAAACGCTACAAAGGCAACCAGCCGATTGCAATTCACGAATTTTTGTATCCGCTGCTGCAAGGCTACGATTCCGTCGCGCTCAAAGCCGACGTGGAACTCGGCGGAACCGACCAGAAATTCAATCTGCTCATGGGGCGCGAGCTACAAAAACAAGCCGGTCAGCCGCAGCAATGCGTACTCACCATGCCGCTGCTGGAAGGGCTGGACGGCGTCAACAAAATGTCGAAATCGCTCGGCAACTATGTCGGCGTGGCCGAACCTGCGAACACGATCTTCAGCAAAATCATGTCGGTCTCCGACGAACTCATGTGGCGCTACATCAACCTCTTGTCGTTTGAAACGCTGGACACCATCGCGCAATGGAAACGCGACGTGGAAAACGGCGCGAACCCGCGCGACATCAAAGTCCGCTTCGCGCAGGAAATCGTCACGCGCTTCCACTCCCGCGCCGCCGCCGAAGACGCGCTCGACGACTTCAACCTGCGCGCCAAAGGCGGCATCCCCGAAGACGTGCCCGAAATGGCGATCCAGCTCGAAAACGGCATCATCGGCATCGCGCAACTCCTCAAACAAGCCGGCCTCGCCCCCAGCACCTCCGAAGCCTACCGCGCCATCGAACAAGGCGGCGTCCGCATCAACGGCGAAAAAATCAGCGACAAGGGGCTGAAACTCACCGCAAGCACAATCGTCGCCCAAGTCGGCAAACGCAAATTCGCGCGGATTACGCTGGCATAAATTTTATTTTCAGATCAACCGCGCAGGTCAAGAGAAAATAATGACCGATTTTTCTTGACCGAAAAATTTTCGCCGGTAGAATGCGCGGCTCATTTGCGCTTGGTGCGAAATAATTTGCGTCAGGCGCTTGACCAAGAGCCGACAGACTGTATAATGCGCGGCTCATTCATTTCCTGGGGTTGTTCTGTGCATGGCGCGGGGCGGTCTTTTGGAAGTGTAATTTGCTCTTTAACAAGCTGGACAACCGATAAGTGTGGGCGCGTGGTGGCGGGGCGGGTCATTCTGGTTTAGGCCGGAAGACCGCTCAAGAACCAAGTGCTTACACTTTCAAAGAACCGTTAATGGTTCATTTGAGAATTTAAGCCAAAGCGATTGGCCTCTATTTAGAGGCAACAAGTAATAGTCGGAATTAAACTGAAGAGTTTGATCCTGGCTCAGATTGAACGCTGGCGGCATGCTTT
>JAITWS010000042.1 GCA_031285185.1 Methylobacillus sp. | reverse complement strand
CCGCTGCAACCGGCGTTTCCGCGCGGCGGGCAGTTGGCGATGGAAGAAGTTGTCATCAACAATCGGTTTTGATTAACCGCCCTCACCCTACCCTCTCCCACAAGTGGGAGAGGGAACACAATCGTTTTTCTTCCGCATTTTCGGGAAAAGAAACTGCTGTGGTTTTCCCTCTCCCACTTGTGGGAGAGGGGCAGGGGTGAGGGTGAAGCAATAAATTCTCAAAGGTTCACCATGCTCGTCGCCAGCAATATCACCATGCAATTCGGGGCAAAGCCCCTGTTTGAAAATGTCTCCGTCAAATTCGGGGAGGGCAATCGCTACGGCCTGATCGGCGCGAACGGTTGCGGCAAATCCACGTTTATGAAAATTCTCGCGGGCGTGCTGGAAGCCACGTCCGGCAATGTCGCGCTTGATACCAACGAACGCATGGCGTTTCTCAAGCAGGATCAATTTGCCTACGAAGATCAGCGCGTGCTGGATGTGGTGATGATGGGGCATGAGGCGATGTGGAATGCCAATGTCGAGAAAAACGCGATTTACATGAATCCCGACGCGACCGAAGAGGATTACATGAAGGCCGCCGAGCTGGAAACCGTGTTCGCCGAATACGACGGCTACACCGCCGAAGCGCGCGCGGGCGAGTTGTTGCTCGGCGTCGGCATTCCCATCGCGCAGCATGACGGCTTGATGAGCGCCGTCGCGCCGGGTTGGAAATTGCGCGTGTTGCTCGCGCAGGCGCTGTTCGCCAATCCCGATATTCTGTTGCTCGACGAGCCGACCAACAACCTCGACATCAACACCATCCGCTGGCTGGAAGATGTGCTGAACAATCGCAACAGCACGATGATTATCATCTCGCACGACCGCCATTTTCTGAATCAGGTTTGCACGCACACCTGCGACATGGATTATCAGACGCTCAAGGTTTATCCCGGCAATTACGACGATTACATGGAAGCCGCGCAAGCCGCGCGCGCGCAGCAGGCCAAGGATAACGCGCGTGCCAAGGAAAAAGTTGCGGAGCTGCAAGAGTTCGTGCGCCGTTTTTCGGCCAACAAGTCCAAGGCCAAGCAAGCCACCAGCCGCTTGAAGATGATAGACAAAATCAAGGTGGAGGAATTCAAGCCGTCGAGCCGTCAATATCCCTTCATCCGTTTTGATTTCGACGACAAGGAAAAGCTGCACCGGCAAGCCGTGGAGATCGAAAAACTCAGCCACGGTTACGACAAACCGCTGTTCAACGACTTCAGCCTCATCATCGAAGCGGGCGAAAAAATCGCCATCATCGGCGAAAACGGCGTCGGAAAAACCACGCTGCTGCGCTGCATCGCGGGCAATCTCAAACCCAAGCACGGCGCGGTCAAATGGGCGGAAAAAGCCAACCTCGGCTACTTCGCGCAAGACCACGAATACGCATTTGAAAAAGACCAATCGCTGTTTGAATGGATGTCGCAATTCACGCAACCGGGCGACGACGATCAGGCCATTCGCAGCATGTTGGGGCGCTTGTTGTTCTCCGGCGAAGAAACCAAAAAATCCGTGCAAGTCCTCTCCGGCGGCGAAAAAGGCCGTATGCTCTACGGCCAGCTCATGCTTGGCCGCCACAACGTCCTGCTCATGGACGAACCCACCAACCACATGGACATGGAATCCATCGAAGCACTCAACACCGCGCTCGACAAATACAAAGGCACGCTGATCTTCGTCTCCCACGACCGCGAATTCGTAAGCTCAATCGCTACGCGCATCATCGAAATCAAACCGGATGGCATCGTGAATTATGTCGGGAATTATGAAGAGTATCTGGAAAGTCAGGGGGTGGAGTAAACACAGTGGGCGTGACTCGACCCAAAATTAAAAAGCTGCCCATCCTTCGACAGCCCCAAAGGGAAATACTTATGAAACTGAAAGAGCAGCTAATCGTGCAATATCAAGATGAAAAAGAAAGAGACAGGTTGCTTGATAAGCTTCATGAAGTGGGATTTAAATGTGGGCATCCACTCTGTAAGTTTGAAATGATGTCAGCAGAAGATAAAAATAGCTATTTTAAAAATCTGCCATTTATCATAGATTTTGAAAATAAAACATTTTCTGCAACCAACATTACCTGCCTTGCTGCCGCAAAATCAAGTGACCAAGGTAAGGCGCGATTTGTTGATGCTGATTGGCTTACGAATAAATTGGGCTAAAACATGGCTACATATGCGTCTTTCCAATCTGTCTGCAATTTCATCACACTGCGGTGCGACATTGTTTGAAAACACGTTTTTGGTTAATGCGATATAGCCGTTAGCTTTACGACAAGTTCAGGGCGAATAGAAGAGTTCTGTTGCTAATGAGCGTGGCAAATCCCAACACGACTCACCTGGTTACTCTGTTTCAAGAAACCTGTTTAGCTGCTCTGCAATCATCTTGCGCCGTTCAGCCAGAAAGTCTTTATACGCAGCAATTTCCAAAAGCGCCGGATTGGTCGGTATTGCCTGCGCAGTAAACATTTGACTGCCATGCTCTTCAATCAACGGTAGCAGATATTTCGTCGGCTCCTTGTCGCTGATAACCCGATTTGTTTTCCCGCCGATGAAAGCAAGATTGGCAATATCATCCGCTTCACGCTCGGCATAATGCCCCTTGAGTTGCTTCTTCGGGAATATGTGGTGAAACTGTAGCTGATGCTGGATACCCGAATGATCCAGCGCAATCGCAAGATTGGAGCGCCAGTCTTTGGCACCATTTGCGCGGAATGCAAGGAACATCGTTTTGAATAGTGCGCTGCGCTGGTTGCGCCCACCCAACTCATCCGCAGACACATCAAGCCGACCCACCTGAAGCCGGAGGCGATCAATCAACTCGGCTCCCTTTCCACCATTATGGATGACAGTCAAATCCTGATTGAGAATGGTCTCACTCGACCCGCGTGAATAGCGCCCTTTGGCATTGGCGACGAGTATCCAACGCCGAATTTCCTTTTCGTCGGTACTGCTGAAGGCATAATTGGTAGTGCGCCCCAAATAGGCAAGCGCAATCAGAATATAGGGCGACGAGAGCAGCGCCGGACTATCCACGCCAATATTGCTTTTAAGGAAATTGATTGCAAACTGCATTCCCTCGCACGCCTCTCCCCATGCCGTCTGCAACTTCGCCACACTGAGACGCGACACCGTTTGAAAACGCGATTGCCCTGTCGCAAATGAAACAAGATTTTTAAGATGCAGTCCCAAATCAAGATCAAAGCCAAGTTTGGCGCACTGCCCCTGAAAATCTTGAAATGTTTTTAATGAGTGCCGCCACTTCGCGGTAATCTGCGCCAAGGCAAGATCGGAACTCCTGAGCTTTGCGCCGAGAGAATTTACGCGCACAAAAATTTCAGTCACTTCATCATAAGAAAGCGAACGTTCCAGTATGTCCATCCGATAAATATATTTTCGTATGCTGCGAAGCCGCGCAAGACGCTGGCTATATTTTTTGTAACGGGCATCGCCGAAGCCGGTAACGCCAGCCGCTATCAGAAACTGCTCATCCGAATCAGCCTTGAATACATCCGAGACCTTTACCCACTGCGGCAATTGTGCGAGCTTCCGCGTTGCAACCACAAAAGCCATTTTGTTAAACCGCTCCTGTAGCTCATCCTCGCTACTATCGGCCTCGTCTTCTGCGATCGTTTCGTCATCATCACTGTCTTCGTCACTGCTGTTCTCATCAATCTCCGTGACAAATGGCAATTCTTCCGGGTGTTCCAGATTGAACAATAACTCTATCGGCCTTTTACGCCCGCGCACCGACACGGGTTGCCCGCGAATGATGGCTGAAAGCGAAGTCAACCGTTGCTGCCCATCAAGAAGCAGCCGGACACTTTGGTAAGGGTTGCCACTTTGCTCGACGGCAAATTCTCGAAGCGGCACATCTTCATCCGTTTCCCAAAGCAAAATCGCTCCTGAAGGATAGCCACGATAAAGAGAATCCATCAAGTCACGAACCCGCGTAGAGCGCCAGACATACTGCCGCTGCATTTCCGGGAGACGTAACTCGCCACGCTCAATCATGGATACAAGTTCTTCGACGGATGCTTCCGCTTTAGCCATCTTTCGACAACCTTTCTAAAGTTTTTTCTTTAACGGTGCTATTCCTTGGGTATGTCATATTCGACCCAAAGCAAATCCTCAGGCAACGGCTTACTGTAGTAAAAAGCTTTAAAAGCTTCGATCACGCTGTCGAGGTTTTCTATCATGTTAGCGTCCTCGTTATCTGTGGCTAATCGGGCGTAATAATGTGTCCAACTGCCATCAGAGTGCCAATCTCTTCTCTCCAAGCGCCAAGATTCTCCTGCTTCATCGCGCTGATATGCGGTTTGAATATAGTTTTCTGGGTCGGCGACAAAAGCCAAAATGCAGTATTTGCCGTATTCTTTCTTGTCTTTTTCACTGAAAAAATAGCCATGCGTTTTTCGCAGCGTAGCTTCAGTGAATTCCCAAGACGGATAGCGTTCATCCATGTCATCGGTCGAAAGCTCGAATTTTTTCTGGAGACTTCTTTCCGGGCTAATCCTCATATCTGGCTTGACATATGCTTGTAGCCACAAGCGCCCTGTAACGTAATCACCCACAGCAGGTCGCCAGCCTTCCTCAAACAGATTTTCTGCAACATAGATCGGTACGGTCAGGGTAGATATTTCCTCATCCTCCCTGCGAAGAACAATGACATCGACACGCCAGAAATGGGTATTGAGTATGTTCACAGCATCAGGCGTAACGCGAACCACCTCGCCCATGTATGTTGCATCGTCAGCCGGACCATTTTCGTAGGACGGCAGAAGCATTGTTCCCCGGCTCATATCGAATCGGATTGGCTCCATATCTTCGGGGGTTTGGGGCTGCCATGCCACGAGTGAGGCTGCTTCATCTTCCTGTGTCCATTGACCGTGTTCTTCCACCCAAGCGCGATGTGCGCGAAATCGTCGTATTTCATGTGGATCATCAATCACATGCCCAATGCCTTGCGCCGATTTCATTGAATAGGCCAAAGCAGACACCAAAAAACGATAGCTTTCTCTTTCTCGATACAATGCGCGATGCAGGCAGAAAAGCGGGTCAAAAGCGGATATCAAACACCCATCAATGGAAGGAAGTTCAATCGAGAGACCTGCTTCAAGACGGTTGGAGTGAAGGTGCAAACTTTCGACAATGCCATCCACTTCCACCACGCCATCACCAAAGAATGGATACGCTGACCAGAGCGCGTTTTTGGGCTTGCGGTCAGCCCCGCTCGTGTCCACGTGAACAACCGCCATGGCACCTGTCATGCTCGTGCCTTTTTCCTTGCCGGTGTAAAGCAGAAGTATTCCCTGAGGCTCGCCTGCCGCAATCACGGCTTTTGTCTCAGCTTCAATCGCCATACCGATGTCAAGCATTTCCGCCTTTTCAACAATCATTCCCAATTGGTTCAAAATGGCGTCCGTTCCACCCTCAAATACATCCCAGCGATTACCGTGGCCTCCGGCATGTTTATCAACTTTTGCAGTGCTGAGCATCAGTGCTTTCATCATTTGGATCCTTCATTATTTATAGCGAAGCCCAATCTACGGCGTTCCGCTGTCCTTTTCGTACTATATTTACCCGATGACGATAGAAGATCCCACTCAACCCAAAGTAAATTTTCAGGCCACTGTCCGCCATGATAAAAAGCCTTAAAAGCGGCTACAACATAATCAAGATTTCCGATCAGATCCACATCTGCACCGTCTGTAACCAAGCGAGCGTAGTAATGCGTCCAACTGCCATCCAGATGCCACTCCCTTCGCTCCAAACGCCAAACCTCATTTGATTCGCTGCCGCAAGATACCGTTTGAATATAATCTTGAGGAGCAGAGGTTGCCGATTCCAAAACGCATATCTTTCCACAATCTTTTTTATTGTAAATTTCGCTAAAAAATCTTCCGCGAGTTTCTTGCAGTGCCTCTTCAACAGAATCCCAAGATGGATCGTATTCCTCCGCATCCTGAGTTATAAGTTTTCGTTTATTCGGAATGCCCTTGACATACGCCTGTAACCACAAATCCCCCGTAACATATTCCCCCACAGCAGGCCGCCAGTCTCCCTTGAACATATTTTCTGCAACGTAGATCGGTATGGTTACGGCCATATTCTTATCAGTACCAAAATCAAACGGATGGGAGTTTGTAATTCTCACCCCCGCCACATCCTCGCCACTACGAAGAAGAGTGACATCAACACGCCAGAAATTGGTACCGAACACATTTACAGCGTCAGGCGTAACGCGAACCACCTCGCCGGAGTATTCCGCATCATCAGCGGGAGCCGCTCCGGTAAAGGGCATAAGCATCGTCATTTGGCTCATGTCGAAGTGTATCGGCTCCATATCTTCGGGCGTTTGCGGTTGCCATGCCGCAAGCGATTCAGCTTTATCTTCCGGTGCCCATTCCCCGTGTTTTTCATACCAAGCTTCCCTCGCACGAAAATGCCGTATCTCATCGGGATCATCAATAACATGCTCCAGCCCCTTGGCGGATCTCATTGAATATGCCAAAGCAGATGCTGAAAACAGATAACTTTCTCCCTCTCGATACAGTGCACGATGCAGACAAAAAAGCGGATCATAAGCAAATATCAAAAATTTCAGCGAGGCAATTTCAATGGTAAGCCTTGCCTGAAGCCGATCAGGGAAAAGGGATAGATTTTCGACAACGCCTTCCACTTCCGCTCCGTCCCCGAAGATCGGATACATCGAGCAGCATTCGATTTCGAGTTTGTGGGCAGTTCCGTCTTTATTTGTACGGAAAATCACCATGCCACCAGTCATGCCCGTATTCATGCGAATAATTGGTATAGCACCTGACGTGCGCGCGCCTTTTTCCTTCCCGTCACAAAACAGAAGCGTTCCTTTGGGTTCGCCGCTCGCAATCACAGCATCAATGTCTTCCTTGCTTGCCAAGCCGGTATCCAAGACTTCTCCCTGTCCAACCATGGCATCCACCTCATCCCCAATCGCATCGGTTCCGCCATTAAATACATTCCAGCGATCACGATGATGGTCTCCGGTTGCCTCATCAGACATCACTGTTGCTGTACTGAGCATCAATTCTTTTTTCATTGTGACTTTCCGTTATTTCGCTTTAATAAATCCACATACGCTTTTACGCAGCCCTCTCCTGATTCAACCCCAACAATCCCCTCAAAATCTCCTCATCCGTCATTGATCGGGGCGGCGATTTCAAGCAGCGCGCAGAGGTCGTTGAAATGGCTTTGCGACGCGGTGCGCTCTTTGAGATCAACGTTGCGCCATTTGGCGAGGAAAGCGTGAGGTGTCATGCGGCGATTATAAAGAAAAAACCCGCGATTACGCGGGCTTGGTGTGCGACGACATTTTTCTGGCGGAAAGGGAGGGATTCGAACCCTCGATAACGGAGACCGCTATACCGGATTTCGAGTCCGGCGCATTCGACCACTCTGCCACCTTTCCGAGGGGCTGTGATTCTAGCATGGCGGGATTTTCAATGATAGACGGCGCTCCGCAATTTCGTGTTTGCTCCGCAATTCGGCTTGTCAGCGTGATGAGCTGGTCAAGGATAAGAGGTAGCGGCGCAGGGGACGCGAGTGCGCGGCACCAGTGCCGCTACCTCCTGCATCTGACACAAGCCACTTACTGCTGGCTGCTTTTTGAGGCGCATACCGGCAGGGGCGATTTGAGGGGCGAAAGCCCTGTAGCGCGAAGCGCGGAACCCCTGCTTTTCACGGTGGCATGTTGTCGCTTGATTTTGCGCAGCAAAATTTTTGCCGTCATCCGGCAAAACGATATGCCATCCGGTCGGAATGGTTGATTAAATGTCGTTAAGGGTCTTTGATATACCCGTTTGTGTTATTCTGTGTGGCCGATTTATTGAGATGATAGCCATGACAAACGATGAAAAATTGAAGCGAATCCAAAGAGTAGCCATCAACTTCAAAGGAGATTTTGCAGAGTTGGAAAGCGCAATCGGGATGCTTATATTGGGCGACATTGTAGGCTGGAAGGTGCTTTATCTGATTCACTCTAGATCAACGATTCGGAACTATGAGCGCATTCTCGGGAACATCAACATTCGTGAGGAATTTCCAGCCGAAACGAAACACTCGTCCAAGTCCGTTGCGTATAGGCTGGTTCAAGAGATTTCCAATTTTTGGAAAGCGGTCAAGGGTGAAATACCTGGGATCAGAACATCGCAAATCGAATAATTTTTATAGGGGAACTTGACATTCTCCTTCTCTCCTTGATATCCTAGGGGCATATTAAATTCCCTTAGGATATTTTTATGCCTGACACCGCCGCTACCGCTGCTGTCCCCCCGTTTAGTAATACGGGGGGAAACCTTTCCCCTATTGAATACCCAACCTACCCAATCGCCCTGATTGACTGGTTCGCCTTTACCATCACGCCGCCCGATGGCTGTGGTCTTGATTGGCTTTGGCCTTACCTGCGCGATCTGTTCGCCCTTCCTTCGATGGAGCAGGAAAAGCGGCTCGGTAATTGGTTGGGGTATGCCACCTGTTTTAACCTCGGCGGCTTGGGCAAGCTTGGGATTGGCGGAGAAAGTCAAAACGGTACGATTCACGTTTCACTAACCGGGGCTGGCTGCGCCCATGTTCCGAATTGGCAAGCCGTGCATGACTGGTTGCAAACAATCAAGGTACGCATTACCCGAATTGATCTGGCGCATGATGATTTCACTGGCGAGACGCTCAATATTGAAATCGCTAAACGCTGGTATCTTGAAGGGCTGTTCAAAACTGGAGGACGCAACCCCTCGCATAATGTACTAGGCGATTGGTTAGACCCCGACAGTCCTAAAGGTCGCACCCTTGGTATTGGAAACAGGTCGAGCGGGAAATATGCGCGTATCTATGAAAAAGGCAAGGAGCAAAATTTCCCTAATAGCCGATGGACTCGCGCAGAAGTCCAGCTAAGTGGGAAGTCTCGTGTTATTCCTCTTGATGTTCTTCTTCGTCCCTGCGACTACTTAGCTGGGGCTTATCCATGCTTTGCCTTTCTATCCACGGTGCAAGAGAGAATCCGCACTGTCTCTAAAGTGGTCAGCATGTCATTTGATGCAGCAGTCAAACACACCCGGTCAACCGGGGGTAAAGTTGTTAATATGCTGCGTACCTATCATCACGGCGATGACTCCAAGGTAGTTGAGGCGCTTTTGCGCTCCGGTTTCCCAAAACGGCTGGCGGGGTATGAGGATTTATTGCCATTGGCGAAGATCTCGGGGGTTGATACATGATGGACGCAATGGACGCATTTCTAACTTCCAAAGATATTGCCGAACTGACCGGCATCAAGCGCGGCCACAATGGAAAGACGCGCGAGCAATTACAGCTTGCACAACTGCGTAGCATGGGCGTAGCTTGCCGCACCAATGTACGCGGTGTCCCAGTGGTGACTTGGACAGCAGTCAATGGCATTTCTCAAACGTCTCAACAAATCCAACATATCCCAGCCGCATTGCGCCGGATGAAATAAGGGAGATTGCAGCTATGGGACGCCTACCAACCAAAAATTTGAATTTGCCGCCTCATATGCGCGCGCGCCAGCAGAAAAGCGGCAAGGTCTATTATTACTACGACCTAGGCGGAAAGCCGCGCAAGGAGTTGCCGCTCGGCAGTGACTACATAGAGGCCGTGCGGAAGTGGGCGGAACTGGAGGAATCAAGCCTTGCGCCTGTCAATAATTTGCTTACCCTGAAATCAGTATCAGATCGTTATCTGCGGGATGTGCTTCCACGCAAGGCGGCACGAACGCAGAAGGATAATCTTCTGGAGTTGGGAAACCTGCTGTTATTTTTCGGCGCTGACTTTCCGATTGATGCTATTGAGCCGTTGCACGTCCGTCAATTTCTCGACCATCGCAAAGCATCACCAGTACGCGCTAATCGCGAGAAGGCTTTACTTTCGCATATATTCAATATGGCGCGAGAATGGGGGATTACCAGTAAAGCCAACCCATGCGCAGGCGTGAAGGGGCACACCGAAACCGGGCGCACTGTGTACATCGAAGATGGTATTTTTAATGCCGTGTATGAGTGTGCATGTCAGCCTATTCAAGACGCAATGGATATTGCATACCTTACCGGGCAGCGGTTTTCAGACACGCTCAAAATGAGCGAAACTGATCTTCGTGACGGGTTCCTATTGGTTGACCAAGGAAAAACGGGGAAACGGCTGCGTATCGAGGTTAGCGGCATGTTGAGTACCGTTATTGCACGAATTAAAGCGCGGAAAGAAAGTTACAAGGTTCACACCTTGCGACTGATCTGTAATGAGCATGGAGCGCCGATCAGATTGCAAGCGTTGCAAGTGCGATTTCAGAAAGCAAGGGCAAAGGCGATAGAGAAATATCCGAAACTGAAAGATGATATTGGAAATTTTCAGTTCCGCGATCTTCGCGCCAAAGCTGGAACGGACAAATTGGAAAGTACGGAGAATATTGTCGAAGCGCAGCGACTTTTAGGTCATTCGACGGTTCAAATGACCGAGCATTATGTGCGAGATAGGCGAGGCGATTTTGTCACACCAACGAAGTAAAATCCGCTCCGCAACCCATCTTACAGCCCGCGTAAAACCGTTGTCACTTTTTACTGGATTGAGGATTAAAAAACAGGCTGGATGCCCTGTAGTATTTGGAGAAGCTCCGAGGATTTCGAGTCCGGCGCATTCGACCACTCTGCCACCTTTCCGAGGGGCTGTGATTCTAGCATTGGGCGTGTTTTGAATCCAGAGCTATGTGACGGAAAGATGTGCATCCATCCCTGATCTTTCGGTAATGACGTTAACAATTTGATTACGCTTTAAATTTCCGTATCGCTGGACAAACTCCCCCGACTTGGCGAAACTTCGGTATGCGTTTTATTTTGGTGATATTGATTTCCCTGCTTGTTCTCGCCGGTTGCCAGAAGCCTGCGAAGCCGCCTCCTTCCGTCCGGGAGAGCTTTCAGTTGAGTGTGGTGACGGTGAACGGGCCGACGACTTATTACGTTACCGGGTCGGATGAGTATGCGGGGTTTGAGTATGATCTTGCCAGGTTGTTCGCGCGGGACTTGAGCGCGACGCTGGGGCGGGAGGTCAAGCTTAATATCGTGCTGGTTGACAATGTTTCGCAGGTAATCCCGGCGTTGATGAAGGGGCGCGCGTCAATTGCTGCGGCGAATTTGACGGTGACGCGCGCGCGGGAATATCTGGTGCGCTTCGGGCCGACATATCAGACGGTGCGGCAGCAGGTGGTTTACAACTCGGAGAGCCGCAAGGCGCCGAAGAAAATTTCCGATCTTGCGAATGCGCGCATCGCGATTCCCGCGGGGACGAGTTATGTTGATCGCTTGAACGATTTGGCGGCGAATGTGCCGGGGCTGACCTGGGTGGAGGATGTGAATTCCAACAGCGATGAGTTGCTGGAGCGCGTGGCGGAAGGTTCGCTGGATTTCACGATTGCCGATTCGCATTTTGTGGCGATGGAGCGGAATTATTATCCCAATCTCGGCGCAGGGCTGGATTTGGGCGATGCGGACGATCTGGCGTGGGCGTTCCGCAAAAACGGCGATGAGTGGTTGTATCAGCAGGCGCTGATATTTTTCGCGCGCATCAAGCAGGACGGCACGTTGCGTTCGTTGATTGATCGTTATTACGGTCATTCGGAGCGGGTCAAGCAAACCGATGTCACGGGTTTTCTGGTCAAGATGAAAACCGTGTTGCCGAAATATGCCGCGCTGTTCAAGCAGGCGGAAGAGTTGACCGGCGTTGATTGGCGCATGTTGGCGGCGATCGGTTATCAGGAATCGCACTGGGATCCGTTCGCCACGTCGCCGACCAATGTGCGCGGCATGATGATGCTGACCGAGGAGACCGCGGATCGCATGGGCGTGACGGATCGGCTTGACCCGAAACAAAGCGTCATGGCGGGCGCGCGCTATGTGGTCATGCTGCGGGAGATGATCCCCGAGCGCGTGCCCGAGCCGGATCGCACCTGGCTTGCGCTGGCTTCTTACAATATCGGTTACGCGCATTTGGAAGACGCGCGCAAACTCGCCGCGCGGCTCAAGCTCAACCCCGATGCGTGGGCGGATGTGAAAAAAACGCTGCCGCTGCTGACGCAGGAAAAATACTTTTCCGCCGCGCAATATGGCTACGCGCGGGGCGGCGCGCCGGTGCATTTTGTCGAGTCAATACGCACTTATTACCGTATCCTTGAAAAATACGAGCAGAAACGCTCGCCCCTGCTGCCGGGTTTCAATCTGGTAAGCGCGGATTTTGAACGCGCCGCCGAGCTGCGCCCATAAACTTTTAGGATTCGGGAATTTCGCAATGTCGCATGACAGCCTGATTATGACCATTACCGCCGCCTTCGGGTTGGCGATGGTGATGGGTTATCTCGCTTCAAAAATCAAGCTGCCGCCGCTGGTTGGCTATCTCATCGCCGGAATCATCATCGGCCCCCACACGGGCGGCATCACGGCGGATCTGGACATGGCCACCCAACTGTCGGGCGTTGGCGTCATGCTGTTGCTGTTCGGCGTGGGCTTGCATTTTTCGCTCGACGATCTGCTCTCGGTGAAACGCATCGCGGTTCCGGGCGCGTTCGCGCAAACGGCGACGGCGACCGTGCTCAGCATGAGCGTGGCGCTGTATTGGGGCTGGAGTGTGGGCGCAGCGCTGATATTCGGTCTGTCGCTGTCTGTCGCAAGCACCGTCGTGCTGATGCGCGCGCTGGATGCGCGCGGCTTGCTGGAAACCATCAACGGACGCATCGCCGTAGGCTGGCTCATCGTCGAAGATTTGATTACGGTGCTGATGCTGGTGGTGTTGCCCGCCTTCGCCGGATTTCTCGGCGGCACTGCGGAAAACGTCGTGCCCAGCGGCAATCTCTGGGGCGCGTTGGGCGCCACCTTTCTCAAGGTCACGGCTTTTGTCGTGCTCATGCTGGTCGTCGGTCGCCGCGTGTTTCCGCGCCTGTTGTGGCTGGTCGCCAAAACCGGCTCGCGCGAATTGTTCTCGCTGTGCGTGGTCGCCGCCGCCATCGGCGTGGCCTACGGCTCGGCAAAATTGTTTGATGTCTCCTACGGACTCGGCGCGTTTTTCGCGGGCACGATGATGCGCGAATCGGAATTCAGCCACCGCGCCGCCGATGAATCATTGCCCTTGCGCGACGCATTTTCGGTGCTGTTTTTCGTCTCCGTCGGCATGTTGTTCGACCCCATGGTGCTCATCCACGACCCGTGGAAAGTGCTGACCGTCGTAGCCATCGTCATGTTCGGAAAAACCATCGCGGCGATTTCCATTGTGCTGCTGTTCCGCTACCCGCTCAACACCGCCCTCACCGTCGGCGCGAGCCTCGCGCAGATCGGGGAATTTTCATTCATCCTCGCGGGCATGGGCGTGAGCCTGCACCTGCTCGACAACGAAAGCCAGAGCCTCATCCTCGCGGGCGCGATCATCACCATCGCGCTCAATTCCTTCGCCTTCGCCGCGATCGAGCCGGTGCAAGTCTGGATACGCTCCCGCTCCGAACTCGCGCGAAAACTGGAAATGCGCGACGACCCGCTCGCCCAATTACCCATGTCCACCGACGAAGCGCTGCTGACCGGACAAGTTGTGCTCGTAGGCTATGGCCGCGTCGGCAAACGCATCGCCGAATCGCTCAACGAACGCGGCATCCCCTACGTCGTCGCCGAGCAAAATCGCGGCACTGTGGAAGCCCTGCGCGCGCATGAAATCCCCGCCGTCTCGGGCGACGCAACCGACCCCGCCGTGCTCATCCAGGCGCACATCCACCGCGCCGGAATGCTCGTCATCGCCACCCCCGACAGCTTCGCCGCGCGCAAAATGGTGGAAACCGCGCGCCAGCTCAACCCCAACATCGAAGTCGTGGTACGAACCCACAGCGACGAAGAAGCCGAACTCCTCGCCCGCGAAAAAATCGGCAAGGTTTTCATGGGCGAAAACGAACTCGCGCGCGGCATGACCAGCCACATTTTGAGCAGAATGCGCGTGGCGAAAAAACAGGGGCAGGGTGTTGATTGAGAAATATGACCGCAGAAGATACGCGCTCATGAAAGAGTCTTTTGAGCGCACAAACACCGCCAAGCCGCGCAGGAAAATTCCAACCGCGCGCGACAAATCCGCCTAGCCGCCTATCTTCTCTGCCCCGCCCATATACCCCCGCAGCGCTTCGGGGATCGTCACGCTGCCGTCTGCGTTTTGGTAATTTTCCAGTACGGCTACCAATGTGCGGCCAACGGCGAGGCCGGAGCCGTTGAGAGTGTGCGCGAGTTCCGGTTTGCCTTGGCCGCTTTTGAAGCGCGCTTGCATACGACGCGCCTGGAATGCCTCGCAGTTGGAGACGGAGGAAATTTCGCGGTAGGCGTTTTGCGCGGGGAGCCAGACTTCGAGGTCGTAAGTTTTGCTCGCGCCGAAGCCCATGTCGCCGGTGCAGAGCGCGACCACGCGGTACGGCAATCCGAGTTTTTTGAGGATGTTTTCGGCGTGGCCGACCATTTCTTCCAGCGCCTCGTAACTTTTTTCGGGATGCGTGATCTGCACCATTTCCACCTTGTCGAACTGGTGCTGGCGTATCATGCCGCGCGTGTCGCGTCCGTAGGAACCGGCCTCGGAACGGAAGCACGGCGTGTGGCCGGTGAGCTTGATCGGCAAGGTTTCCGCCGCGACGATTTCACCGCGCACGGTGTTGGTCAGCGTGACTTCCGATGTCGGAATCAGATAAAGCGTTTCGCCCTCGCCTTCCTGCCCGCCTTTTTTCGCGGCGAACAAATCGGCCTCGAACTTGGGCAATTGCCCCGTGCCGAGCAGCGTGTCGGCGTTGACGATGTAGGGCGTGTAGCATTCCGTGTAACCGTGTTCGTTGGTCTGCACATCCAGCATGAATTGCGCCAGCGCGCGATGCAATCGGGCGACCGCGCCGCGCATGAAGGTGAAACGCGCGCCCGAAAGTTTCGCGCCCGTGTCGAAATCCAGCCCCAGCGGAGCGCCGACATCCACATGATCCCTGACCTCGAAATCAAACACGCGCGGCATGCCGACCTTGCGAACTTCGACATTATCCGCTTCCGATTTTCCGATCGGCACGCTGGCGTGCGGCAGATTGGGTACGTTTTGCAAAAATGCCTGCATTTCCGCCTGAATCGCTGCGAGTTTTTCTTCCGCCGTCTTCAGCGCATCGCCCAGCGTCGCCACTTCCGCGAGTATCGCGGACGCATCTTCGCCTTTGGATTTTGCGATGCCGATTTGTTTGGAAGCCGCGTTGCGCCGGGCTTGCAAATCCTGCGTATGCGTCTGGATGTTTTTGCGATCGGCCTCCAGCGCGGTGAAACGCGCCTCGTCAAAAACAAAACCGCGCGTGGCAAGACGCTGCGCGACACCCGCAAGATCGCTACGCAACAACTGAATATCTAACATGAAAACTCCGACCTAAAGCCCCTCTCCCTTGATGGGAGAGGGGTGGGGGTGAAAAATCGGAGAGCGGATGAAAAACCGTTGCACATTTCACCCCCTCTCCCCTGCCCCTCTCCCGCGAGGGGCGAGGGGAAAATGGGGTCCATTTTACCCGCCCGCCGCTATTCTTTCTTCTCCGCCGCGCGATCCAGTTCGCGCAGATGTTCCAGTTTGGCGCTGATTTTTCCTTCCAGTCCGCGCGGCGTGGGCTGATAAAAACGCGGTGGCGACATATCGTCGGGAAAATAATGTTCGCCCGCCGCGTAGGCTTCCGGCTCGTCGTGCGCGTAGCGATATTCCTTGCCGTAATCCAATGCCTTCATCAGCTTGGTCGGCGCGTTACGCAAATGCAAAGGCACAGGCCGCGATTTATCCTGCGCGACAAACGCCTTGGCCTTGTTGTAAGCCATGTAAGCCGCATTGCTCTTGGGCGCGACGGCGAGATAAAGCACGGCGTTGGAAAGCGCGAGTTCGCCTTCGGGCGAGCCGAGGCGTTCGTAAATTTCACACGCGGCAGCGGCGATTTCCGCCGCGCGCGGATCGGCGAGACCGATGTCCTCGATCGCCATACGCACGATGCGACGACCCAGATACAAAGGGTCGGCGCCGCCATCCAACATGCGTAAAAACCAGTACAGCGACGCATCCGGATTAGAGCCGCGCACCGATTTGTGCAGCGCGGAAATCTGGTCATAAAACGCCTCGCCGCCCTTGTCAAAACGGCGCAATTTGGAAGCGAGCGTGCTTTCGAGAAACGCTTCATCAATAGCATTGATCTTTGCCGCGTGCGCGGCATTGAACAGTTGTTCGAGAAAATTCAGCAACCGCCGCGCATCGCCATCGGCATACGCCAACACCTGCTCGCGCACCTCGGGTGTTGTGACCAAACCATCGGATTCGATTTGCAACGCGCGGTCGAACAACACACCCAACTCCTGCTCGTCCAACGCCTGCAACACAAACACCTGCGCCCGCGACAACAACGCGCTGTTCACCTCGAACGATGGATTCTCGGTCGTCGCGCCGATGAAGGTGAACAAGCCGCTCTCCACATAAGGCAAAAAAGCATCCTGCTGCGACTTGTTGAAACGATGCACCTCATCCACAAACAAGATGGTCTTGCGCCCCGTTTGCTGCAACGCAAGCTGCGCGCGCTCGACCGCCTCGCGGATATCCTTCACGCCCGACAACACCGCCGAAAGCGGAATAAAATCCGCATCCGCCGTATTCGCAATCAACCGCGCCAGCGTCGTCTTGCCCACCCCCGGCGGCCCCCACAAAATCATGGACGGCAACTTGCCGGACGTAAACGCAAGATGCAACGGCTTCCCCGCCCCAAGCAAATGGCTCTGCCCGACAACCTCATCCAGCGATTTTGGCCGCAACCGCTCGGCCAGCGGCGCCTGCGGTTCACGATTGGCGAAAAGATCAGTCATTCTTCAACACATCCGCGCCTGCGGGGGGGGTGAAACTGAAGGTTTTTTCGTCGAGTTTGGGGTTGATTTCCTGCGCGGAAAATTCGATGACGGTGGTTTGGTCGAAGCTGTCGCGCATGGACATTTGTTGCAGCATGGTGCCTTTGAAGCCGAGTTCCACGCGTTCGAAGCCGCTGTCTTTTTCCTTTGGCGTGGCGATCACCCAGCTCAGGCCGTCTTTGTTGTTGGCGCTTTGGAGGTTGAAAACCTTGTCTATTTCCTTGCTGCCTGCGAGCAGCGCGGCGGGGCTGGAGCCGATGACTTTATCCAGCGCGCGCACGGTGACCTGATTGAGTTCCGGGTCGTGCATCCAGACTTGTTTGCCGTCGCTGACGATCATCTGCACATAGGGTTTTTCGTAATCCCAGCGGAATTTTCCGGGGCGTTGCAATTGCATGGTTCCGTTGACTTCCTGCACTTTGCGGCCAAGATTATCGAGCACCGTTTGGTGGAATTTGGCGCGCATGGCCGTGGTGTCCTGGAAGAAGTTTTTGAATGTCTGCACTTCATCGGCGCGGGCGGTGATAGCGAATATGGCGAGAAGAAAAATGACGGGCAGGCGCATGAGTATTTCCGTTGGTAAATGGATTTTGTTTGGATGATTTGCCACCCTCACCCCTACCCCTCTCCCACAAGTGGGAGAGGGGACAACACCCGCGAAGTTCTCCCTCTCCTCCCCGCGAAGGCGGGGATCACGGGAGAGGGTTGGGGTGAGGGATGAAGTAAACATATAAACCTCAATCGTCGGCGCGCGCGGGCGCGAGAACTTCGCGGTTGCCGTTTGATTGCATGGGTGTGACGAGTCCGGCGCGTTCCATGTCTTCGATGAGGCGCGCGGCGCGGTTGTAGCCGATACGCAGGTGACGTTGCACGGCGGAGATGGAGGGGCGGCGCGTTTTGAGCACGATGGCGACGGCTTGGTCGTAGAGCGGGTCGGCTTCGCCCTCGCCTTCGCCGGGTGCTCCGCCTTCGCCGTTTTCGCCGGATTCGGTTTCGCCGGTGAGTATGCCTTCGATGTAATCTGGTTCGCCCATTGATTTGAGATATTCCACCACGCGATGCACTTCCTGATCGCTTACGAATGCACCGTGGACGCGCTGCGTGTGGCCAGTTCCGGGCGGTTGATAGAGCATGTCGCCCTGGCCGAGCAGCGCTTCCGCGCCCATCGCGTCGAGTATGGTGCGCGAATCAATTTTGCTCGATACCTGAAACGCGACGCGGGTGGGGATGTTGGCTTTGATGAGTCCGGTAATCACGTCCACCGAGGGGCGTTGCGTGGCGAGCACGAGATGGATGCCGGAGGCGCGCGCTTTTTGCGCGAGGCGGGCGATGAGTTCTTCCACTTTTTTGCCGACGACCATCATCATGTCGGCGAGTTCGTCTATGAACACGGCGATGAAATACATTTCATCCAGCGGTTCGGGATTTTCCGGCGTGAGCGTGAAGGGATTGGTGAGCGGCTTGCCTTCCTTTACCGCGTCGCGGAATTTCTGGTTGAATCCGGCGATGTTGCGGACGCCGAAATGCGACATCAGCCGATAGCGTTTTTCCATCTCGGCCACGCACCAGTTGAGCGCGCTCGCGGCTTGCCGCATGTCGGTCACCACGGGCGCGAGCAAATGCGGAATGCCTTCGTAAACGGACAGTTCCAGCATTTTGGGATCAACCAGTATGAGGCGCACCTTGCGCGCGTCGGATTTATAGACGAGGCTCAAAATCATCGCGTTGATCGCCACCGATTTGCCCGAGCCGGTCGTGCCAGCGACGAGCACATGCGGCATTTTGGCGAGATCGGCCACCACCGGGTTGCCGGAAATATCCTTGCCCATCGCAATGGCGAGCGGCGAAACCATGTCAGCATAAACTCTGGAACCGAGAATTTCCGACAGATAAACCATCTGCCGTTTGGGATTGGGGATCTCGATCGCCATGCAGCTTTTGCCGGGGATGGTTTCCACCACGCGGATGCTGACCACGGACAGCGCGCGCGCGAGGTCACGCGCGAGATTGGTGATCTGGCTGCCTTTGACGCCCGCGGCGGGTTCAAATTCGTAGCGCGTAATCACAGGCCCCGGCAGCGCGGAGGTGACTTTGACTTCGATGTTGAAATCCATGAGTTTGCGTTCGATGAGGCGCGAGGTAAATTCCAGCGTCTCGGCGCTTTGCACTTCGACCGCGCCTTTCGGCTCATCCAGCAAGCGCAAGGGCGGCAGCGGCGTATCCGGCAGGGTTTGGAACAGCGGCGTCTGGCGTTCCTTTTCCACGCGGTCGCTTTTGGCGACTTCAAGCACCGGCGTTTCGATCAGCACCGGAGGCCGCGCCTTGGCGCGCTCGCGCTCGCTTTCGACATATTCCTCGCGCAATTGCTCGGCGGCCTTGCCCGCTTTTTTATCCTGTCTGTCCTGCCAGCGTTGGCGGATGAATTGGTAGGCATTTTCGAGTCCTTCACCGATTTTTTCGGTGATGGTGAGCCACGACCAGCCCGTGAACAAACTGAATCCGCTCGCGAACGCGAGCAGCAACACCATGGTCGAGCCGATGAAACCGAAGGCGGGAAGCAGCAAACCATCCATCACCTTGCCCAACACACCGCCCGGAACCTGCGCGCCCGGCAAGGCCACGCCCAGTTTTACCAGATGCCCGAATTCGATCGCGCAAGAGGCGAGCAGCAACAGACCGAAGCCGAGAAAGTTGTAGAGCAGCGTGGGTTTTTTGTCCTCTTCCACATGCAGATGTTTATACACCCACCACATCGCGTAAAACGCGAGCACGACCAGCCACCACGCGGAAAAACCGAACAGTGTCAGCAGAATATCCGCGCACCACGCGCCGACGCGCCCGCCTGCATTGTGGATCGCCGTCGCGCCGCTGCTGCTGTAAGACCAGCCCGCATCGTCGCGGCTGTAGCTGATTAAAATGGTCGCGAGATAACTCCCCGCCACGACGAGCACCAGCCACCACGCCTCGCGGATGAGGCCGGCGGTTTTTTCCGGCACTGCGCGGCGCGGCGTGGCCGAAGTCGGTTTTTTCCTGAAAAACATGCTGGCGTGTAAACTCGGACTATTCACGTAAAACCGGATTTTACACCATGACCCTGACCGAACTCCGCTATATCGTCGCCGTGGCGCGCGAACGCCATTTCGGACGCGCCGCGCAAGCCTGCTTCGTGAGCCAGCCCACACTCAGCGTCGGCATCAAAAAGCTGGAGGAAGAATTGGGCGTGGCGATCTTCGAGCGCGGCTCCGGCGAAATCACGCTCACGCCGGTGGGCGGGGAAATCGTCGCGCAGGCCGAGCGTGCGCTGGAAGAGGCGACGCAGATCAAAACCATCGCGCAACAAAGCGGCGACCCGCTCGCGCATCCGCTGCGCGTTGGCGCGATTTACACCATAGGCCCGTATCTCTTCCCCGGCATTCTGCCCGCGCTGCGCGAAATCGCGCCCAGGCTGCAACTGCTGATTCAGGAAAGCTACACCGCGAATCTGCGCGAGCAACTCAAGCAAGGCAAGCTTGATGTCGCCATTCTTTCGCTGCCGTTCGAGGAGCCGGGCATGACGATACGCCCGCTCTACGACGAGCCGTTTCAAATCGCCGTGCCGCGCGATCATCCGTGGCGCGACAAACCCGCCATTCCGCCACAGGAACTCGGCGGCGAACCCGTGTTGCTGCTCGGCGCGGGCAACTGCTTCCGCGATCAGGTGCTGCAAGTCTGCCCCGCGCTCGCGCAGGGAACCACGGCGAGCGGAATGCAGCAAACGCTGGAAGGCAGCTCGCTGGAAACCATACGCTACATGGTCGCCTCGGGCGTCGGCATGACGATACTGCCCTGCACCGCCGCCTCCGCGCAACGCGAAGACAGCGCCATGCTGCGCCTCATCCCCTTCACCCGCCCCACCCCGAAACGCCGCGTGGCGCTGGTCTGGCGCAAAAGTTTCACACGTCCACAAGCGATAGACGCCATCATCGGCGCGATCAAACAGGCCAGAAGTCCGTGCGTGGAATGGCTGGATTAACGGCTGTAAATTTGCAGCTCATCCTTCGGCTGGCTTGAGACGAACGGATTTTTGTTTAGCTCCCTCACCCCAACCCCTCTCCCACGAAGGGAGAGGGGCTAGTCCCATCGTTTTACGCTAAAATATCGCCCCATCACTCATCAACAATTCCATCGGAGTTCGCCTCATGTCCGCCAAACACGCACGTCTTATCATTCTCGGCTCCGGTCCGGCGGGGTATTCTGCGGCGGTGTATGCCGCGCGCGCCAATCTCAAGCCGGTGTTGATTACCGGAATCGCGCAGGGCGGGCAGTTGATGACGACGACCGAGGTGGATAACTGGCCGGCGGATGCCGACGGGGTGCAGGGGCCGGAGCTGATGGCGCGGTTTCAGCGTCATGCGGAGCGCTTCAACACCGAGATGATTTTCGATCATATCCACACCGCGCAACTCACCGAAAAACCGTTCCGTCTCATCGGCGACAGCGGCGAATATACATGCGACGCGCTCATCATCGCCACCGGCGCTTCCGCCAAATATCTCGGCCTGCCATCGGAGGAAAAATTCGCGGGCAAGGGCGTTTCCGCCTGCGCGACGTGCGACGGATTTTTCTACCGAAATCAGGAAGTCGCCGTCATCGGCGGCGGCAATACTGCGGTCGAGGAGGCGCTTTATCTCGCCAACATCGCGAGCAAGGTGACACTGGTGCATCGCCGCGACAAATTCAAGGCCGAGGCCATCATGATAGACAAGCTCATGGCGCGCGCGCAGGAAGGAAAAATCGCGCTGGAGCTTGATTCCACACTGGATGAAGTGCTGGGCGACGACAGCGGCGTGACCGGGATGCGCGTGAAAAACGTCAAGACCGGCGCGACCCGCGAGATCGCGCTGCAAGGCGTGTTCATCGCGATCGGCCACAAGCCGAACACCGATATTTTCGCGGATCAGCTTGCGATGGACGGCGGCTATATCGTGACTCAGGGCGGTCGCAACGGCAACGCCACCGCGACCAGCATCCCCGGCGTGTTCGCCGCGGGCGATGTGCAGGATCACATTTATCGTCAGGCCGTCACCAGCGCCGGAACCGGCTGCATGGCCGCGCTGGATGCGGAGCGGTATCTTGATTCCAAATAACAATACCCACCCTCACCCCTGCCCCTCTCCCACAAGTGGGAGAGGGAACTGCGCCGTGTTGTTCTCCCTCTCCCGCTTGCGGGAGAGGGTTGGGGTGAGGGTGGGGGTTCGCTGCACTCATTATTAATCCATGTCCACGCCGCCGGACAACGACGACCGCCATCTTTTCCGCGACGCGGTAAAAGATACGCGTCCGCTCAAGCCGACGAAGCGCGTCGTCCACACGGTCAAAAAACCCAAGCCGATTCCGGGCAAGCTCATTGAGGACGAACATCAGGCGCTCGCCGATTCGCTTTCCGACCACTACATTCCCGCCCACGAACTCGAAAGCGGCGAAGAGGCGTTGTATCTGCGCGACGGCCATTCGCCGGATATTTTACGCAAGCTGCGACGCGGGCATTGGGTGGTGCAGGAACAGCTCGATTTGCACGGTCTTTATGCCGACGAAGCGCGGCTTTATGTCGTGCAATTTCTCGCCGAATGCCGCAAACGCGGCGCGCGCTGTGTGCGTATCATCCACGGCAAAGGCTTGGGTTCAAAAAACCGCGAACCCGTGCTGAAACGCAAATTGCTCAGTTGGCTCGCGCAACGCGACGAGGTGATCGCCTATTGTCAGGCGCGCCAACCCGATGGCGGCGCGGGGGCGTTGATGGTGTTGTTGAAGGCGCGGTGATTAAAAAACACCGTTCGTCCTGAGCTTGTCGAAGGATCGAAGGACGGACAACAACAGATCAAATGTCGTTCATCCTTTGATAGGTGGGGGCAGGTTTGAAACCTGCCCGCGCAAACGGCAAAAAATTCGGGCGGGTTTGAAACCCGCCCCTACGCTCTATTTCCCGCGAAAGCGCAGATCAGCATTCACTGCGCCGGAACAACCTCCAGACGTTCCAGCCACGGCTCAAACCGCTGACCATAGGCGACTCTGGCGGTGAATTTGATTTTCGCGTCCGGCGCGACGCGCAGTTGGCGGCTTTCGGGCAGGGGGACATTGATCTCGGTTCCGTTCAGATCGGCAATGCGTCCGCGCCAGAATATTTTGCCTTTGCGTTCTCCCGATTCATCCTGCACATAATCCCAACTTGGTTGCACGCTGCCGGGAAGGATGAGGTAGCGCGTGTTGTCGGGATATTTCACGCGCAGCGGCTCGGCGGCGCGACCCGCGTCCACCATGAAAAGACGCGAGTTCTTGTTCTCCTCGCGTTCCAGATCGTCTTGGGCGTATCCCACTCTGCCCTGCTTATATTTGTCCTTGGGGTCGGCATCCAGCTCGGCTTGCGCTTGCCGCAACTCGGCGCGCGCTTGTTCCAGCATCTGCTGATACGCGGAACCGTCCAGTTCCAGCACGACATACACGGGCTTGGCTTGCAGTCGCAAGTCGCGGAAATCATCATCGCCCTCCGCCTTTTCCGTCGGCAGCGCATCGAACCCCAACTCGCGCAGTTTGGTTTCATCCAGCACGGCAGACCGTCCGAATTTCATTTGCGGATAACCGCGTTCATCCGTCGTCCGCCACTCCAGCCTCAGCGCGATGCCGCTGTTTTCAAATTTCTCATAATAGCGGGTCGGGATATGCAGCTCGCGCGAGCTGAGTTCGATCACGTTGCGCGGTTCGCCGCTGCGGTTGTACGCAACGCCGGACAGTGCCACCGCGTTGGTCAGCGCGATGAGCGCGAATCCGGCGATCGCCGCGCGTTTCCGTGTCCACATCATCGCGCGCCCTCCTTTTTCAGCATCGCATCACGCAGGCGGCGGATCACGAGCAGAATCAAAATCGCGGTCAGGCCGAGGATGAGGAAGAACAGATATTTGGGCATGAATTCCCACCACCAGTCGTAAAATTTGGTGTAGAGAAAAATCACGAAAAATACCGTGCCGGTGTTGAACACCTCGTTCATCTGTTTGCGTATGCCCCAATAAATCACCAGCCCGCTCACGACGAAACCGGCGATCTGGTAAAAGTTTTCCACGGCTTTGATGTTCCAGCCGAGATAGCTGCCCTCGCCCCAGTTGGCGAGCACAAGCATGGGCAAAAGCAGCGTGAGCAAACCGAACACGCGATACAGCGCGGCGAATCCGGGAAAGCGATCATGGTTAACGAAACGCGGAAACAGCATGAACGCGAGCGCGGCGGGGAAAAAGTTTTCGGGGCGCTCGCCGAAATCCAGCCAATACAGGCCGCCCCATGTTCCGATGCGCGCGGCGATAAAGCCGGTCAGACACAAAATTCCGGCGGCCAGCAACAAACGCAAATCGCAGGTGTAAGCCAGCAGAAAAGCAAACGCCGCCCACGCCAGCATCGCTTTGTCCGTGGGCGTGATGTTGAAAATGGAACCCAGCATCGTGACATTGAGCACAAAACAGGTGAAGGCGACCATGGCCGAAAGTTTGGTGAAATAGCCCGAAGCGTCGCGCCCTTGCAACCACAGCGTGAAACCGAAACTGCCCAGCGCGGCGGCGATCAGCAACAGCGTCTGCGCCCATGTGTGAAAATCGCCCCAGAATTGGCGGAACAAATAAAACACGCTCGCCGCGAGCGCGAGCGCGCCGAGAAAGGACGCGGCTTTCATGCCGAGCGAAAGCTGGCGCGATTTGATGTCGCGGTCAATGTCGTAAGTTTGTTCGTATTGGCCAAGCAGCCGCGCGTGGTGCGCTTGCACGGCATCGCGTTGCGCGGCTTCGAGCGTCAACACGCCTTCGTTTTCCAGCCGCTGCAACTCGCGCTGGAAAATCTGCATGTCGTCGGCGCGACGTTGCGCTTCGGTGCGGGTGGAGGCGTTCATGCCTTGCCCACCAAACACACCGCTTCGGCGGCGATGCCTTCGCCGCGTCCGGTGAAACCGAGTTTTTCCGAAGTGGTCGCCTTGACGTTCACGCAATCCGCATCCACGCCGAGATCCGCCGCGATGTTGGCGCGCATGTCCGCGATATGCGGGGCGAGCCGGGGCGCTTCCGCGATCACCGTCGCGTCCACATTCACCACACCGTAATTTTTGTCCTTGATGAGTTGCGCCACATGCCGCAACAAATCGCGCGAATCCGCATTCTTGAAACGCGCGTCGGTGTCGGGAAAATGTTTGCCGATGTCGCCCAGCGCGAGCGCGCCGAGCAGCGCGTCGCAAATCGCGTGCAGCAACACATCCGCGTCGGAATGCCCCTTGAGACCTTTTTCATGCGGAATGGTCACGCCGCCGATGACGCATTTGCGGCCTTCCACCAATTGATGCACGTCGAAACCGTGGCCGATTCTGATCATTTTTTTTCCGCTTTGCTGAGGAGCAGTTCTGCGATCACGAGATCCTCCTGATAGGTCACCTTGAGATTATGCCCGTCGCCCATCACAAGGCGCGGCGCGTGTCCCAGCGATTCTACCGCCTGCGCCTCGTCGGTGGAAGCCGCCGCCCCGTCCGCCTGCAACGCGCGACGCAGCAAATCGTAGCGAAACATCTGCGGCGTCTGCGCGCGCCACAAACCGGAACGCGGTTCGGTATGGTCAACGCGACCATCCGCGCCTTCGCGCTTCAAGGTATCCGCCACCGGAACCGCCAGCAAACCGCCGACTTCATCATCGCGCAATTCCGCAAGCAAATGATCGAGCATGGCATGGGTGAGGCAGGGCCGCGCGGCATCGTGCACCAGCACCCAATCGCGTTCGTGCGCTTTCCCGGCCATCGCCGCCAAACCGTTCTTCACCGTGGCAGCGCGCGTCGCGCCACCACAGCGCAGCACCTCCAGCTTGTCGTCAAACGCGCCGCAATCATGCCGCTCCCAATCCGTATCATCAGGGTCAAGCACCACATAGACCCGGCTAATGCCGGGATGCGAACAAAATACCGCCAGCGTGTGATGAATCATGGGTTTGCCGAGTAACGGCAAATACTGTTTCGGCAACACCGACCCCATGCGGCTACCGCTACCGGCAGCGGGGATCAGGGCGTAATTTCGGGTGGTGGGCATGGCGGGAATCATAGCACGCTTGATTCACCTTCCGTGGTGAGGACAGCGTAAGGGCGGGTTTCAAACCCGCCCCATTTTTCCGAAGAGAAATTTAAACCCCTATCCCGGCTGCCCGTCCTCGCGCGGTCGCCAATAAATCGGCAGATAGCGCGTTGCCCAGAACGTGAAACACAGCAGCCACAGCGCCGCCGCGCAGAGGTAGCTGTGGCCGCGCGCGGCGGGCGGAAGTCCGGGCAGATCGCCGATGATGCGGAAGAGCGCTGTCAACTGGAACAGCAGAAACATCCACCAGACCGATTTTTCGACCACGAGCAAGCGCCCGGAATGGCCGAGCGTGACGCGCGTGACCATGGCAAGCACCATGCCGCCGAAATAGCCTATGGTGAGCGCGTGCAGCGGCGCTTTGGCGAGTATTTCCATTCCGCACAGCGCGGCGAAACTTTGCGCGGCGAACAGCAGCGCGGCGATGCCGAGCCAGGCGAATCCGATGTGCAGCATGGCGAGTATGGGTTGCGCGAAGCTCGCGCGGAAGCGCCATGCCCGGGTGAGATAAAGCGCGGTGGCGGCGATGGCGAGATCGGGAATCCACGTCCACGCGACGCAGCCCGCCATCTCCAGCGCGAGGTGAACCAGCGCGGCGGGCGGCACGACCATGAGCGCCCAGTCGGGGCGCACGATGGTGTAATTCGGTATCACATTGGCGGAAAAAAACGGAATCATGCGGTGGCTGACCGCGAAAAATATCGGCAGCAAAAACAGCCACACGCCCGCGTTTTTCACCAGCGTCAGCGGAAAATTCCAGTTGAAAAATATGCCCGCGTACCATCCCGCGCTCATCGCTGCGCCGAACGCCAGCATGGTTCCGGTGATGCGCGCGTGGCGTTTGTCGGGATGTTTGGCGCGCAGATAAACGCGCCGCAGCGCGGCCAGTCCGATGCCCCATCCCACGAGATACAGCAGCGCGGAAACCGCCAATGCGCCCTTCCACAGCAGGCCGGGATAAAACACCGCCATGCCCGCCGACATGAGCAGGGACGCGGGAACGTAAAAACGCCGCTCCACCAGTTCGCCGTTCATCCAGCGCGGATAAACCGTCATGAGAAAGCCGAACATGAAGAAGGGAAAAATGCCGAACAGCATGAGAAAAGCGTGCGCGTCCGGCGGCGATGCCGTCCACGCGATCGGCGCGTGCAGCGCGGCGTAGCGCCCCGTCAGATCCACCAGCCACCACGCCATGACCAACACCAGTTGCGCCGCGCCCGTGAGAAAAAACATGCGGTGCGGAACCGCGCTGAATACGCGCCAAACATTATGTGTCGCCGGGGAAGTCATAAGCTGGATTTCCATTGCATGATTATACGGAATGGAATTATCCCAAATTTCGACCGCTTGGCAAAATTTTGCCCCGGCGAAAAAGGGGAATTACAATATCCGCAACCCGAAAACTAAAATGGGACTATATTTTCAACGCGCACAGGGATCGTCATCATGGAAAAACCGGAAGTAAACATGCAATCTTTGTATGGCTTGTTACGTGCCACGGAAGCCGTAACCAACTGGCGCGCATTGGTCATGGTCTTGATCGCTGCCGTGGCGACATTTCTGGCATCCCTACTCGTCACATGGGTGGCAAGAAACAGCATCATGCACGGCATGGTCGCATTCTGGATTTCAACCGGCGTGTCCGCATTTGTCGCGTTCATTGTCTGCCTGATCGGCTACTCATCCGTGGGGATTTTGCTTATGCGGCGGCTGCAAAATCAGAAAACCGGATTGCTTGATGCGCTGATGCAAGCCATCTTTACCGTGCATCGTCTGCTGGGTGTGGCGTTTCTGCTGTTCCTGATTTTTATGGTTGTGGCACTGGTCGCACTGCTGGTACTGCTCGTATGCAAAATACCGGTGGTCGGTTCCTTTCTTTATGCGTTGGCATTCCCCATTCTTGCCGTGATCGTAGGCACAACGATTGCCCTGCTATTTTATATCGGATTTCCGCTGGCTGCTCCGGCGGTGTGGGAAGGCAACTCAACCATACAGGTTGTTGCGCGTCTGTTCGGCATCGCGCGAAGGCGGTTGCTTACCGTGCTCATCAACCTCGTAGTATTGGCTTTGATCGTTGGGCTGATTTCCTCGGTGATCTTTTTCATTTTATCTTCCGGCTCCTCCTTTGTAACAGGGCTATCCGCCAGACTCGGCATTTCACCCATGGGTGGTCTGGCTTTCTGGACGGGGGGAATGGGAGGTATGGGTTATGGATCCGGCGATCTTGCGACAACAGCCTCCTACACAAAGGCTTTCTTCTTTGCCACCGGATTGCTGTTCACGATGGGTGCCGCCATTCCCTTTCTTGTATTCACCAACGGCACCTGCCTCATTTACCTGCAAGCAGTTGAGGGATTGGAGTTCGGCAAAACCGAGGAAAAAATTCAAGAGCGCCTCGAAGAAGCCAAACGTCGCACGCAGGAAGCGCGTGATCGTGCCCAAGCGCAAATAAACGAAGCAAAGGCAACAAGCACCACCACGCAGCCGATCACGGAAACCGCGTCTGAACCGGATATGCCGCCCGCTGCGCCCATAAAGGAAACGCCCCGTAAATGCACCCAATGCTCCGCCGTACTTGAGCCGGATGCCCTGTTTTGCGGCGAATGCGGCGCGAAAAATCCGATTTGATCACACATCCAAAAAAACAACGCGGGAAACTTGCATGAGCTACGAATTTAACCCGGAAAGTCAGATCTTTGAGTTTCCCAACCCCTACAAGGTCGAGAATCTTTCCCTCATGGTTTCCGGCAGCATTGTGCTGCTCGCTGGCTTGATCGGCATGATTTCCGTGCGCGAACAACTCGCCCACAACCCGGACGAGCATGTTTTTGCCGTAATCGGCATTTCCGTTGCTTTGCTATTGCTGAGCATAGGCCTGTTCGCGCGCGCATTCAGCCAACTGCGTTATTTCTTTGGCCGCAATCGCCCCGACAGTCTGGCACCGCCGTTGGAAAACAACAAAAGCGGCGACACCCCCGACGCAAACTTCTATAAGGAAACCCTGCGCCAAAATGCGATCTCGTTCCGCGAACCCAAAGGGGCGCTTAACGGACTGCTGTACTCGTGGCTGCCCAACTTGATATTCGCGCCGATTGTTGTCCAGCGCACCGCGCAGACCTTGTTTCATAATTTTCTGTCGCTGACCGTAACCTGCATCAGTTTTCTATTGTGCTGGCTCATGTTTGGACAAGGCGAATCAAGCGCATGGATAGGTTTGGTATATGCCGCATTTGCCGCGCCGCAAGTACTGCGTCCGATGATGAAGCAACCCGGCAAAAATTCCGGCTCCGTGACCGAAACCGCGCAAGTAGGCAGCGGGGGCTTGGTCGTTCTCATTGTACTGGCGGTGCTGGGTCCCGTCATTCTGGCTCTGGCTGCGCCCCATCTGCCCAACCTCGGCCAGCTTTCGATCAATACCGCGCTTGCTGTCGCGCTGATTTGCGCTTTGATTGGCTGCATCGTTTTCGGAGCCGCCCTGCGTAACCAGTTGCACCCCGCGCCGCAGATCGTTGGATCGGCGCGCGAGACGGATACGGTAACAATGAATGCACACCCCAACAAGCTGATAGAAGAGCTTGACCGCATTTTGATGGAAAAATGGTACAGCCGGATTCCGAATCGAAAATACACGCGCCGCCTCCCGATCGTGGAAGGGCAGCAGGGACAATTCACGGCGGAAATTTTTGAGGAAACACAACCTCGACCGCAATCAAATCGCGCAGTGACCGGCATTGGTCACGCGCTGTCGACTCCTCGATTTCGTTGGCTGACGTTACTCACTGGTTTGGCGTTCGTGTATTTGTGCATGGGCGCGTTTGCAGCATTGCTGATGGAACGCAATATCCTGGCCGGTGAGCCGTCCTCAATGACTGCGGCTTACGCGCTCAGCCTGATTGCGGTAAGCCTGTTTTGCTATCGCGCCGCCCATATCCTGTGGGGACGGTTTGATTTCATCTCGGAGTTGATCTGGGTGGAAATCAATGGCAGCTTTGAATCCGGGCGTGTCAATATCGGCAACCAGATATCAAGCAATGTGCAAACCACCAAAAACGTGATCAATATTGAAAGCATGACCATGCGCGTGTGGGTATCCGAAATTGACACGGTGATTTTTGGCAAGGACGCGCCACGTCAGTTGATTGGTATGCGCGGACTTCCCGACATGGCCAAGGAGTATGCCACCCTCCTGAAACAATTCGGCGAGGCGCGCTCCATGGTAATTGCGCCGACAACCGCTCAGGATTTTGATCGGGCACACCGTATCAGCTTGCTGGATCAGGCGGTGCGTGAGCCGGACAAAAAATTGCCGCCACCAGAAAAAATTGCGTTGCTGGTCGGTGCTGCCGCGCAAAATGAGGATATTGCGGACAATGCCCCGCGTTGGTGCATGTATTGCGGCACAAAACTGGACGCCGGAGCCAGCTTTTGTGGAGAATGCGGAAAGCCGATAAAATCCTGATGACAACGCCCCTATTGAATAGGAAAACATGACATGTCAGAAAATTCATCCCAGCCCCAAGCCGTTTTTTGTCCTGCGTGCGGGAAGCAGCAAAATCAACCACCGTCCAAATTCTGCATCGGTTGCGGCGCGAAATTGCCGACGATTACACCTCTTGCGCCGATGTCCGATACCTCTGCTCCCGAGACCGCTGAACCGGCAAACACAGTGCCCACCGGCACGGACAACGCACCTGACAGCTCCGTAGCCAAAACCATTGAACCCGCTTTCGTAGCGGCCAGCGCGGACATCAAGCCTGATGTGCCCACTGTCGAAGCAACGCAACCGCCATCACCGCAAAACGAAAGCAATCCACCCAAGAAATCCGGTCGGGGAGTGTTGGTGCTGGCACTGGTGTTGGTTGGGGTGCTGGTGATTGCTGGCGCTGTTGGTGCGTTTTTCTGGTACAAACACAAAACCGCCTCATCCATTGCAACCTCGGAAACACCCACCACCGAGCAACCCCAAACACCGGCGGAGGCTGCACAGCCGCCATCAACAACCACGAAAGAAACAAATACGCAGACATCTGGAGCAGGAAATTCCGAAGAAATGTCCGAGGTCGAGACTCCGCCGGACAGCGAAGCCGCGCCGCCCGCCGATGCGGTTCCGCAACAAGAAGACAAACAGGCAGCATCGCCCGCGACAAAAAAATCCGCTCCGACCGAAGAAGCGCCCAAGAAAAAACCGGCGACTTCCGCGCAGAAAAAACCCGCCACGAACAACTCAAAAGCAGATGCGGGCAAATCGAATACACCGTCGAAAAAAGAGCCGGTCACCGCGCAACACCCTCCGCAGGAACAGCAAGCGCAAGCGGGCGCAACCGACGCACAGCCGGAGGAAAAGAAAAAGAAACACGGCGGTTTCCGTGGCTGGTTTGAAGATAAAACCGGCATAGACCCCGCAGGTGGCGAGAGCAAACACGAATGCACACCCAGCGAAAAATCGCTGCATGTGAACGGGTGTTGAGAGGGGAAAATTCCCGCGCAGGTTACTGTTCCGGCATAACCCCTACCCTCACTCCTGCAAACCTCCGTTCATCCCCGCGAAGGCGGGGATCCAGCTTTTTATGAAATATGGTTTTCGTTGCACTCAATCCTGTTTATAAGCTGGGTTCCCGCTTTCGCGGGAACGAACGGAAATGTTCTCCCCTCTCCGCGAAGTCGAGGAAGAGAGACGGGCGGAGATGAAAGCGAGTAAGGGCTTTCAATCTACAAATCACATCGCCAAATACACCGGCCCGCTTCCGCCTTCCGGCGGTGTCCACACGATGTTTTGTTTCATGTCCTTGATGTCGCACGTTTTGCAGTGGATGCAGTTTTGCGCGTTGATTCGCAGGCGCGTCGCGTCGCCCTCCTCTTCGATTTCATACACGCCCGCCGGACAATAGCGCTGCTCCGGCGCGTCGAAGCGCGGCAGGTTGAAACGCACCGGCGCGTCGGCATCCTTGAGTTGCAAATGGCATGGCTGATCGGCGTGGTGCGCGATGTTGGAAAGTGCGATGGAACTCAGGCGGTCGAAAGTGATGATGCCGTCGGGTTTGGGGTAAATCATCTGCGGCATTTCCGCCGCGAGGCGCGTGCATTCGTGGTCGGCTTTGCGATGACGCAGCGTCCACGGCGCAGTGAGGCCGAGCGCGGCCAGCCACATTTCAAATCCGCCGAGCAACATCCCGCCCCATGTGCCAAGGCGCGACAGCCACGGCTTCACATTGCGTACCGCGTGGAGATCGCGCCACACCCATGAAGCGCGTAATTTTTTGTCATAGTCCGTGAGCATTTCGGAGCCGCCGACACACGCATCGAACGCGGCTTCGGCGGCGAGCATTCCCGATTTCATCGCGTTGTGCGTGCCTTTGATGCGCGGCACGTTGACCATGCCCGCGCTGCATCCGATGAGCGCGCCGCCGGGAAAGAGAAGTTCCGGCCACGATTGCAAGCCGCCCTCGGTGATCGCGCGCGCGCCGTAGCTGAGGCGTTGCCCGCCTTGCAGCAATTCGCGCATTTTTGGATGCGATTTGAAACGCTGAAATTCGCCGAACGGGGAAAGGTGCGGATTGGCGTAATCGAGATGCACGACGAAGCCGACCGCCACGAGATTTTCGCCATAATGATAAACGAAGGAACCGCCGCCCGTAGCCGCCGCAAGCGGCCAGCCGAGGCTGTGCGCCACACAGCCGGGACGATGTTTTTCCGGTGCGACGCGCCAGATTTCCTTGAGTCCAAGCCCGTATTTTTGCGGCGCAGCATCGCGCCGCAAATCAAATTTTTCTTCGAGCTGCCGCGTGAGCGAACCGCGCGCGCCCTCCGCGATCAAGGTATATTTCGCGCGGATTTCCATACCCGGCGCGAATTGCGGCGTTTCTTCGCCCGCAGCATCGCGCCCCATATCGCCGGTGATGACGCCGACGACGCGACCGCCCTCGTACAACATTTCCCGCGCGGAAAAACCCGCGTAAATTTCCACGCCCAACGATTCCGCCTGTTGCGCGAGCCAGCGGCAAAGTTCGCCCAGACTGCCGATATACGCGCGTTTGTTTTTCATCAACGGCGGCAGCAAAACATGCGGAATTTCGCGCGCGCGATGTTCGCCGAAAATATGAAAATGCTCTTCCGTCACCCGCGTTTTGAGCGGCGCGCCCCGCGCCTCCCAATCGGGAATCAGCTCATCCAGCGCGATGGGATCAATCACCGCGCCCGAAACAATATGCGCGCCGACCTCCGCGCTTTTTTCGAGCACGCACACACCGATCTCGCGCCCGGATTCCGCCGCAAGCTGCTTGAGCCGCACCGCCGCCGCAAGCCCGGCAGGACCTGCGCCGATGATGAAAATGTCGTAAGTCATAACGTCGCGTTGCATGGTTTTTCCAAAAATAAATCCCCCTTCTTCCTGAGTTTGCCGAAGGAGGATGGTTTCAATTCCCCTTCTGTGAAGGGGTGGCGCCGAAGGCGACGGGGTAGTTCACAATAAAAACGAGATGCGTAGCATCGCACCTCATATCCACGTTTTCAAACCAATGTGCCCCTGCGGGGCGTTTTTCTTTTGAACTACCCCGTCCGCTGCGCGTCCACCCCTTCATGCTGAAGGGGAATGAAAATCACGCGATCAGCGGCAATTCGATCTTGTCGCTGCGGCGCAGTCCTTTGGTCATTTCGCGGCATAGCGCGAGAAATTCGCGCATTCCGGCGGTCTGGTATTTTTGTTTGTGCCGGAGAAAATAAAAATTGCGATGCAAATCCAGATCGGGCGTGTTCAGCGGCACGAGGCTGCCGCGCCGGAAGGCGTCTTTCAGCGCGAGACGCGAAATGCAGCCGAGGCCGAGGCCGGATTCCACGGCGCGTTTGATCGCTTCGGTGTGTTCCAGTTCGAGGCGGATTTTCAATTGCGCGTGATGGTTGCGCGTCGCGCGGTCGAAGGTTTCGCGCGTGCCGGAGCCTTTTTCGCGCAATATCCATTGCTCGGCCAAGAGGCGTTTCAATGACACGCGCTTCATTTTGGCGAGCGGGTGGTCGGGCGCGCAAAACACCGTGAGTTCGTCCGCGATCCACGGTTGCACGTCCAGATCGGGATGGTTGCAATCGCCTTCGATCAGCCCGATATCCAGCTCGTAACGCGCGATTTTGTTCACGATGGTCGCGGTGTTGTGCACCGCGAGTTGCACCTGACTTTGCGGATGGCGTTGCAGAAATTTCGCGACGATGAGCGTGGTCAGATAATTGCCTATGGTGAGCGTCGCGCCGATGTTGAGCGAACCAAAACCGGCGCGGCCTTCGAGCAATTCCTCAACCTCATTCGCGCGGTCGAGCAGCTCCACGGCGCGTGGCAACAACTGTTGCCCGATCTCGTTCAGGCGCAGCGATTTGCCCACGCGGTCGAACAGTTGCACGTCGAACTGGCGTTCAAATTCGCCGAGCGCGGTGCTGGTCGCCGATTGCGAAAGCGGGATCGCATCCGCCGCGCGCGAGACATTGCCGCTCTTCGCGATGGCGACGAATACTTCAAGTTGTCGGAGCGTGAAATTCATTTCGATTTTCCATATATCAATTTTTTAGATTGATGTTATTTAAATAATCCATTTCACAAATATTGTACCGATGAATACAATGCGCCGCAATTCCGAAATTTTTGAGAGGCGGGAAATGAAAATACTGGTCGCGATCAAGCGCGTCGTTGATCCCAATGTGCTGGTGCGCGCCAAGCCGGACGGCTCGGGCGCGGACATCGCGGGCGCGAAAACAGGCGTCAATCCCTTCGATGAAAACGCCATCGAGGAGGCGGTGCGGCTCAAGGAAAAAGGCATCGCGACGGAAATCGTCGCGGTCACGCTGGGCACCAACGCGCATCAGGATGTGTTGCGTCATGCGCTGGCGATGGGCGCGGATCGCGCGTTGCTGGTCGAAACCGATGTCGCGTTGCAGCCGCTGGGTGTCGCCAAATTGCTCAAGGCCGTGATCGGGCGCGAGCAGCCCGCTCTGATATTGCTCGGCAAACAGGCGATAGACGACGATGCCGGACAGACCGGGCAAATGCTCGCGGCGTTGCTGGGCGCAGCGCAGGCCACGTTTGTTTCCGCGCTTGCCATCGAGGGCGATGAGGCCGTTGTGACGCGCGAGATTGAGGGCGGTAGCGAGCGCATTGCCGTCACATTGCCCGCCGTGCTGACCGTGGATTTGCGCCTCAACGATCCGCGTTTTGTGAAGCTGCCCAATTTGATGATGGCGAAGAAAAAGCCCATCGAAATTTTGAGCGCCGCCGAGTTGAACGCGGACATCGCGCCGCGCATCACGCAAATAAAAGTTTCCGATCCGCCCGCGCGCAAACCCGGCATCAAGGTGAATGATGCGCGTGAACTCATCGCCAAACTTCAGGAAGAAGGAGTGTTGCCATGAGCATATTGCTGCTGGCCGATCATAATGGTCGCGAATTGAATCCCGCGTTGCGTCATCTCGTCACGGCGGCGCAGGCGTGGAATGCCGACATTCATGTGCTGGTCGCGGGAAATAACACGGCGGAAATCGCAACTGCCGCCGCGCGGATTGCGGGCGTCGCCAAGGTCATACGCGCGGATGCGCCGCATCTGGAACATCCGCTCGCGGAAGACCTCGCCAACATTCTCGCCGCGCTGGGCGGGAACTACACAGCCATGCTCGGCGCGCACGATGCGTTTGCGCGCAACGTGTTGCCGCGCGTCGCGGCCTTGCTGGATGTCGCCATGATTTCCGACGCGCTCGACATTCAGCCGGAGAATATCTACACGCGCCCGATTTACGCGGGCAGCGTGATCGCCACCGTGCAAAGCTGCGATTCCGTGCAAATCGTCACCGCGCGCGCGAGCCGGTTCACGGCTGCGGGCGACGGCGGCCATGCGGAAATCGTGAATTTCACCGCGCCGCCCGCATTCGGAAAAACGCGCTGGATCAGCCGCGACCAACAACAAATCGAACGCCCCGCGCTCGCCTCCGCGCGTGTGGTGATCTCCGGCGGGAAATCGCTGGGCAGCGCCGAAAAATTTTCATCCGTGTTGTCACCGCTCGCGGACAAGCTCGATGCCGCGCTGGGCGCGACGCGCGCCGCCGTGGACGCGGGATACGCGCCCAATGAAATTCAGGTCGGACAAACCGGCGTGGTAGTGTCGCCCGAGCTGTATGTCGCCGTCGGCATTTCCGGCGCGGTGCAGCACACCTACGGCATGAAGGACAGCAAAATCGTCGTAGCGATCAATCAAGACCCGGACGCGCCGATTTTTCAGGTCGCGGATTACGGACTGGTCGCGGATTTGTTCGAGGCGGTTCCCGAGTTGGCGGCGGCGATTGGGTGATTTCCCTTCTGTGAAAGGGTGCGTAGGGGCGGGTTTCAAACCCGCCCGTACAAGAAAATGTCCCGCAGGGACACAAAACCAAAAGAAATTTTGTGTCGCTGTCGCGATGATTTTTGTTGTTGGGCGGGTTTGAAACCCGCCCCTACGTCCCGTCATGGAAACGAAATCAAGCGCGACAATTTTATTTATTCGCAAGCAAAGAAAGTCATTATGAGTTGGTACGACACCCAAAAAGTTCTCAGCGTGCATCACTGGAACGATACGCTGTTCAGCTTCACCACCACGCGCGATCCCGGTTTGCGGTTTGAGAACGGGCAATTTGTGATGATCGGTTTGCAGGTTGACGGCAAGCCGATCATGCGCGCTTACAGCATCGCCAGCCCGAATTACGCGGAGCATCTGGAATTTTTCAGCATCAAGGTTCCGAACGGGCCGCTCACTTCGCGTTTGCAACATCTGCAAATCGGGCAGGAAATACTCGTGAGCCGCAAGCCGACCGGCACGCTGGTGCTGGGCGATCTCAAACCCGGCAAACATCTTTATCTGCTCTCCACCGGAACCGGCCTCGCGCCGTTCATGAGCGTGATACAAGACCCGGAAGCCTATGAACGTTTCGAGAAAATCGTGCTGATTCACGGCGTGCGTCAGGTGAGCGAACTGGCTTACGAAAATTTCATCACACGCGAATTGCCGCAGAATGAATTTTTCGGCGACGAGGTGCGCGAGAAATTGATCTACTACCCGACCGTGACGCGCGAAGCGTATCGCAACCAAGGCCGTCTCACCGACCTCATCGCATCGGGGAAATTGTTCGACGACATCGGCCTGCCGCCGCTCAACCCCGACGTTGATCGCGCGATGATTTGCGGCAGCGCGCGGATGCTGAAGGATACCGCCGCGCTGCTCGATGAACGCGGGTTTCAGGTTTCGCCGCGCGTGGGCAGCCCCGGCGATTACGTCATCGAACGCGCTTTCGTCGAAAAATAAATCTTCCTCCTCCGGTGGAGCGGCTGGGAAACCCGCCCTCCGCCGGCTCTTTTTCCGCTTCGCCTTTCCCCGATTTTCCCGGTACTATTCTCCATTTTCGGACATCGGAGCAACCATGTTTGAATTTGCCGAAGTCGGTCAGCAGATTGACAAGGAAACCTACAAAACACAGCTTCCCGCATTGCGCGAAGCCTTGCTGGGAACGCAGCTTGATCTGTTTCAGGCGGCGCGTTTTCCCGTGCTCATCCTCATCGGCGGCATTGACGGCGCGGGCAAGGGCGAGACGGTCAACAAGATCAACGAGTGGATGGATCCGCGTCACATCGGCACTCATGCGTTTGACGAGCAAGCTTCGGAGGAAGAGTCGCGCCGCCCCGCGATGTGGCGTTACTGGCGCGCGTTGCCGACCAGGGGCGAGATCGGCATTTATTTTGGCTCGTGGTATCGCGCGCCGGTGATGCGTCACACCTATGGCGAAATCGGCGATGCGGAACTCGCGCAGAGCATGGATGAAATTGTGCGGCTTGAGCGCATGTTGGTGGACGAAGGCGTGCTCGTGCTGAAATTCTGGCTGCATCTTTCCAAGGACATGCAAAAAGCGCGCATCGAAAAACTGGAAAGCAATCCCAAAACGCGCTGGCGCGTCACTGCGGAAGAGAAAAAAGGCCTGAAAAATTACGATGCCTTCAAACGCTCCGCCGGGATGGCTTTGCAGGCGACCAGTCTGGCCGGAGCGCCCTGGATCATCGTCGAAGGCTTTGATGCCAACTACCGCAATCTGACCGTCGCGCAGCACATCCTCAAAGCGATACGCGAGCGGCTCGATCATCCCGAAAAAACGCCGCGCGAATTCAATGTTCCGCCTTTGCTCAAAGCCATAGACCATGTGAACCCGCTGGAAAAACTCGATCTCGCGCTGAAGCTGGACGACAAAAGCTACGACAAAAAACTGGAAGAGTTGCAAGGCAAACTCAACAAGCTCACGCGCCGGCCGGGGTTTCGCAAACGCGGACTCATCTGCGTGTTTGAAGGCGTGGATGCCGCGGGCAAAGGCGGCACGATACGCCGCATCACACAGGCGATAGACGCGCGCATTTACCGCATCGTGCCGATCTCCGCGCCCACCGACGAGGAACGCGCGCAACCTTATTTGTGGCGCTTCTGGCGACGGGTTCCGCCGCGCGGAAAAATCACGATCTTCGACCGCTCGTGGTATGGCCGCGTGCTGGTCGAGCGCGTCGAAGGTTTTTGCGAAGAATACGACTGGATGCGCGCCTACGGCGAGATCAACGACTTCGAGGCGCAGCTCGCCAAACAAGGTTATCTCGTCGCAAAATTCTGGCTGCAAATCACGCCGGAAGAACAATTGAAACGCTTTGAGGAACGCCAAAACACGCCCTACAAACGCTTCAAAATCACCGAAGAGGATTGGCGCAATCGCAACAAATGGGACGACTATCAAAGCGCCGCGCGCGACATGGTGGAACGCACCAGCACGGAAATTGCGCCGTGGACATTGGTGGAAGCCAACGACAAAAACCACGCCCGCATCAAGGTGCTGAAAACCTTGTGCGAACTGATTGAAAAAGCGATTTGAGACGTGATGGAAATCGGATTGCTCGCGGTCATCGTCATCGCCGCCTGGGTTTGGCTGGACGGCATCAAGGCGCGTGAGATCGCGGTTGAAACGGGGCAGCAGGCGGCGGAAAAATACGGGCTGCAATTTCTCGATGAATCGGTCGCGCTGACAAAACTGCGCGTGGCGCGCGACGGGCGCGGGCATATGCAGCTCAAGCGCACTTACGGTTTCGAGGTGAGCGACACCGGCGCGAACCGGCTCGCGTGCAGTGTCACGCTGCTCGGCAAGCGCGTGGAATCCGTGGATATGCCGCCTTACCGCGACAACAATGTCGTGCGGATTTATTGATGTCGGATATTTTTTATCGTGGCCGTTTCGCGCCCTCCCCCACCGGCCTTTTGCATTTCGGCTCGCTCGTTACCGCGGTCGGCAGTTATCTGGAAGCAAAATCACACCACGGCGAATGGCGCGTGCGTATCGAAGACCTCGATCCGCCGCGCGAAATGCCGGGCGCGACCGACGGCATTTTGCGCACGCTGGAAACGTGCGGATTCGCATGGGACGGCGTGATCGAATATCAAAGTCGTCGCGGCGCGTTGTACGAATCCGCGCTGGAAAAACTGAAACGCGACGGACTGATTTATCCCTGCGCCTGCACGCGCAAGGAAATCGCCGATTCCGCGATCAGCGGTATCGAAGGTTTCATCTATCCCGGCACTTGCCGCCACGGTTTGTCGGCGCGACGCGCGGCTTATGCGTGGCGATTGCGCGTGGACGATGCGGACATTGTTTTCGACGATGCCGTGCAAGGTCGGCAGCGGCAAAACATCGCGCGCGACATCGGCGATTTTGTGCTGAAACGCGCCGACGGTTTGTATGCGTATCAGCTTGCCGTGGTGGTGGATGACGCGGAACAAGGCATCACGCATGTGGCGCGCGGCTCCGATCTGCTTGATTCCACGCCGCGCCAGATCGCGTTGCAACGCGCGCTTGGCTATTCGCAACCGGCTTACGCGCATTTTCCCGTGGCGACCAATGCCGCGGGCGAAAAACTCAGCAAGCAAACGCAGGCCGCGCCGCTCGATCCGGCGCAAGCGGGCATCGCCCTGTGGTCGGCGCTGCATTTTCTCGGACAACAAGCGCCGCCGGAATTGCGAAATGCGCGACCGGATGAACTGTGGATTTGGGCGCGTGAGCATTGGGATTTGGCCAAAGTTCCCAAGCGTCGCGGCATCGTTGCGGACGGGGGAGTTTGATAAAATACGCGCATCCGCCGCACGAGCTAAACCACCATGACCTCCGATTCCAGCCTCACCCGTTTCATCTTCGACCAACTGCCCATACGCGGCGAATTTACGCATATCGGGCAAGCGTGGCGCGACATTCTCGGCAAGCACAACTATCCGCCGCCGCTCAAAAACATGCTGGGCGAACTCGTCGCCGCAGGCGCGTTGATCGCCGCCATGATAAATCCCAAGAGCGCGCTCACCCTGCAAATTCAGGGCAGCGGCGCGATTTCGCTGTTGGTGGTGGAATGCACGGGCGCGCTGAAAATCCGCGCGACGGCGAAATGGAACGGCGAAATTCCGCACGCGAATCCGGCGGAATTGATCGGCGAAGGCAGCTTCGTCATCACGCTGGACGCGCGGGACGGCAGCCATCCGTATCAGGGCATCGTGCCGCTCGAAGGCGACAGCGTGGCCGCAATGCTCGAAAATTACATGACCCGTTCCGAACAAATCGAAACGCGCCTCAAGCTCGCTGCGGACGACGCGTGCGCCTGCGGCATGTTGCTGCAAAAACTGCCGGAACAGGAATCGCCCGACGAAGACGCATGGAACCGCGCCAACCATCTCGCCGCCACCCTCACGCGCCCTGAATTGCTGCAACTCCCCGCGATGGAACTGCTGCATCGCCTGTATCACCAGGAAAATATCCGCGTATTCGACGCGCAAGAAATCGCCTTTGAATGCCGCTGCTCGCGCGAAAGCGTCACCAACATCCTGCGTATGCTGGGTCACGACGAAGTCCGCGACATCATCAAGGAACAAGGCCGCGTCGAATTCCTCTGCGAATTTTGCAACGAACGCTATGTATTCGACCCGGTGGACGCGGAGCAAGTGTTCGTGACCACCGCGCAGCAAGCGCCGGCGAGCGGGGTGAAGCATTGAGATCATGAAAATTTTTAAAACAACCGCGTTTGCTGTTTTGATGTGCGCTATCACGATAGCACTGATGCCAATCAATGCACTGGCAGCCATGACAAGTGAGCAGATTGATGCTCTCTACTGGAAAACCAACAACGACAAAGCCGCTTTTGAAACACTGCGCGCCGAAGCAGAAAGTGGAAACAAATATGCACAAGCGGCACTGGGTGAGCTATATAGCAGTGGAGTAGTCGTACCTCGAAATTATGACCAAGCAGCGCTATGGTATCGTAAAGCAGCGGAGCAAGGACATGCTGTCGCACAACACTCCTTGGGAAGACTCTATCTACTAGGCTACGGAGTTCCCCAAGATATTGTTCAGGAAATACAGTGGTATCGTAAAGCCGCAGAACAAGGATACCCACCGGCTCAGACCAGTCTGGGTAACTCCTACTTTTATGGCGTTGGTGGCCTTCCTCAGGATTACACCCAGGCAGCACAGTGGTATCGCAAAGCAGCAGAACAAGGTGAGCATTCTGCACAGAAAAAATTAGGTTGGCTCTACGAGCATGGAAAAGGCGTCCCACAAGACTCTGCTCAGTCAGCACAGTGGTATCGCAAAGCATGGGAGAATGGGATTCAAACAATGGTGGACGTCACTGAAGCGGCAGAACGAGGAGAGGCCGATGCGCAATATCTTCTGGGACAGATCTACAGCGATGGTCGGCATTTCTCTCAGGATTATGTCCAAGCGGCGCACTGGTACCGCAAAGCAGCAGAGCAAGGAAACGCTGAGGCGCAGCTTAGTCTAAGCGTACTCTACTCGCAGGGAGAAGGTGTTCCGCAAGATTACAACCAAGCGGCGTTGTGGTGTCGTAAAGCGGCGGAGCAAGGGCTTGCAAAGGCACAGCACGGCTTAGGGTGGCTTTACAGCGAAGGGAAAGGCGTCCCACAAGATTATGCGCAGGCAGTGCAATGGTATCGCAAAGCAGCAGCGCAAGGGCACGCGCTTGCGCAGGCAGGTTTGGGAAAACTTTATTTTCAAGGCAACGGCGTTTCCCAAGAAAAAATAGCTGGTTACGCGCTGGCTATGCTACCTATCGTACAAAATTCAGCAGGTAACTTCACTGTCACAATACAAAACTTTCTTTTAACGCTCAGTAACAGCATGACTAGTGAAGAAATTTTAGCTGGGCAGAAACTGGCCAACCAGATGCGTATTTCCGGCAATCTACTGAAAACGCTGGATGAATATCTCGCCACTTCCGGCGCGAAATAAAGAAAGGAATACCATGACTTCTTTCCAAAAAATCACACGCGTTTTTCTGTTTTGCGCCGTTGTGTCGGTGGCGCTGACGGGCGCTTCCGCGTGGGCGGAGTTGTCGGATGAGCAGGGCGAGGCATCAAAGTCCGGCGTCGAGAATGGCAGCAAGGCAGAGTCGCTACCCGGCGGGCGACAACAGGAAGAGATGTTGGTGTCCGGTGTCGAGAAGGGCGACAAAGCCGCGTTTGAAACTTTGCTTGTCGGGGCGCGC
>JAITWS010000076.1 GCA_031285185.1 Methylobacillus sp. | reverse complement strand
CGACCGACTGGAAATCATCCACCCCAACGGCAACCGTGAAATGATCGTGAATGCCTTGTACAACGAAACGGGCGAACCCGTAAACCACGCGCCCGGCAGCGGCCACCGCGTCCGCATGGCTCTGCCGGGCGGAGATGTCGGCAGGGCGTTGCTGGCGCGGATGATTTAGGGTTTTTCATTCCTCCGGGGAATTCACCCCAGCGCATCACCCACTTCGCGCACCAGCGCTGTTCCGCGATAGATCAGGCCGCTGTAGAGTTGCACCAGGCTTGCGCCTGCGTTGATTTTTTCCTGCGCGTCCGCGCCGTTCAGGATTCCGCCTACGCCTATGATGGGGATTTCGCCTTGCAATGCCGTGTGCAGATGACGGATGATTTCCGTGGATTTTTCGCGCACGGGCGCGCCGGACAAGCCGCCGGTTTCCGTGGCGTTGGGCAGGCCTTCCACTTGTTCGCGCGACAGCGTGGTGTTGGTGGCGATCACGCCGTCGAAGCGGTGTTTGCGGAGCAGATCGGCGATTTCGGTGACTTGTTCCGGCGTCAGGTCGGGCGCGATTTTGAGCAGCACGGGGACGTAGCGGCCATGTTGCTGCGTCAGTTTTTCCTGCTCGGTTTTGAGCGCGGCGAGCAGGTGTTCCAGCGCGTCTTTTTCCTGCAACTGGCGCAGATTTTTGGTGTTGGGCGAGGAGATGTTCACCGTCACATAGCTTGCGTGTTCATGTACTTTACGCAGGCAGATCAGGTAATCGTCCGCCGCGCGTTCGTTGGGCGTGTCGAAATTTTTGCCGATGTTGATGCCGAGAATGCCGTCGTAACGCGCGTTTTTGACGTTTTCCACAAGCGCGTCCACGCCGTCGTTGTTGAATCCGAAACGGTTGACGATGGCGTTTGCCTGCGGGATGCGGAACAGGCGCGGGCGCGGGTTGCCGGGTTGCGGGCGCGGCGTAACCGTGCCGACTTCGATGAAACCGAAACCGAGCGCGGCGAGCGCGTCTATATGGACGCCGTTTTTGTCGAGACCGGCGGCAAGGCCGACGGGATTGGGGAAATCGAGGCCGAATACGGCGCGGGTTTGGCATTGGCGCGGCTTGGGCAAAAGCGCGAGCAAGCCGAGATCGTGCGCGGCTTGCAAGGCATTCAGCGTGAAATGATGCGCGCGTTCGGCATCCAGCGCGAACAGCAGAGGCCGGATCAGGCCGTACATCACGCGCTCCGCCAGATCGTGCCTTGCGGCGTGTCTTCGAGCGCGATGCCGTTGTCCGTCAGCTCTTTGCGGATGCGGTCGGCTTCGGCGAAATTTTTGGCTTTTTTGGCGGCGGCGCGTTCGGCGATCAGGTTTTCTATGGTTTCGGGCGTGAGCGCGGCGGTGGTCGCGCCTTGCAAAAATTCCTCCGGCTTGCGTTGCAGCAAACCGAGCGTCCCGCCCAGCGTTTTGAGTTTTTGCGCGATGGTCGGGTCTTGCGTGCGATTGGCTTCGTTTGCAAGGTCGAACAGCACAGCGATGGCTTCGGGCGTGTTGAAATCATCGTCCATCGCAGATTGGAAACGCGCGGTTTGCGGGTCGTTCCAATCCAGCCCGCCACCCTCGTCGCGCAACGAGGAGGAAGCGCTACCGCGCAACGCGGTATAGAGGCGGGTAAGCGCTTGCTTCGCGTCATCGAGATGCGTGTCGGAATAGTTGAGCGGGCTGCGGTAGTGGGCGCGCAGGATGAAAAAGCGCAGCACTTCCGCGTCGTATTTTTTGAGCACTTCGCGTATCGTGAAAAAATTGCCGAGCGACTTGGACATTTTTTCCTCGTCCACGCGCACGAAGCCGTTGTGCATCCAGTAATTGACGTAGGCGCAATCGTGCGCGCCTTCGGATTGCGCGATTTCGTTTTCGTGGTGCGGAAATTGCAAATCCTGCCCGCCGCCGTGGATGTCGAAATGATGGCCGAGGTGGTGGTCGCTCATCGCCGAGCATTCGATGTGCCAGCCGGGACGACCCGCGCCCCACGGCGATTGCCACGCCGGTTCGCCGGGTTTGGCGGATTTCCACAGCACGAAATCCAGAGGATCGCGTTTGTAAGCGTCCACTTCCACGCGCTCGCCCGCGCGCAAATCTTCCAGCGATTTGCCGGAGAGCTTGCCGTAATCGGCGAATCCGCGCACGGAATAAAACACGTCGCCGTTGTCGGCGCGATAGGCCAAGCCTTTTTCCACCAGCGCGGAAATCATCGCCAGCATGTCGGGGATGTGTTGCGTCGCGCGCGGCTCGATGTCCGGTTTTTCCACGCCGAGCGCGGCGGCGTCTTCGTCCATCGCGTGAATGTAGCGGTCGGTCAATGCGGTGATTGTTTCGCCGTTTTCCGCGGCGCGTTTGATGATTTTGTCGTCAATATCGGTGATGTTGCGGACATAAGTCAGCGCGTAGCCGGATGTTCGCAACCAGCGCGCCACCATGTCGAACACCACCATCACGCGGGCATGGCCGAGGTGGCAATAGTCATAAACCGTCATGCCGCACACATACATGCGGATTTGGCCGGGGGTGATCGGGTGAAATTCCTGCTTTTCGCGGGCGATGGAGTTGTAGATTTTCAGCATGATGGGACGGGGCGATGCGTTGGGAGGCAAGTATAACGCATTCCGCGTCGTGCCGTTGGTCGGCAAATCTGGTCAAGAGCGGAATGTTTCGTTATCCTAACGACTCGAAATTTTGTCGGCCATCGCATACCAACTCCAACCAACGGCCTTCAGCAGGGATTTGCATCTGTTTTGCATCTGTGTGTAAGGAGAGATCATGAAAAAACTCGCGTTGTTGTTCACGCTGTGGCTGTGCGTCGGCTTCTCCGCGCTCGCCGCGCAGCCGCCGACTTATCCGCAGGTCGAGTTTCAAACCAACATGGGCAGCATCATCATTGAGCTGTATCCCGACCGGGCGCCCAAGACGGTCGAAAATTTTCTTCAGTACGTCGGCAACAATCATTACGAAGGCACGATTTTCCACCGCGTCCTCGACAATTTCATCATCCAGGGCGGCGGTTTGACGGCGGATCTGGAGGCCAAGCCGACATTGCCGCCCGTGGAAATCGAATCCAACAACGGTTTGCGTAACGAAGTCGGCGCGGTCGCGATGGCGCGTTCCTTGCAGCCGGATAGTGCGACTTCGCAATTTTTCATTGATCTCGACGACAACAAATTGCTGAACTATTACCGCCCCGAGCCTTCGCTCATGGGCTACACGGTTTTCGGCAAAGTGGTGCGCGGCATGGATATCGCGCGCAAAATCGGCGGCGTACCCACGGCGAAGGTCGGCGGACTGGACGATGTGCCGCAGGAACCTATCGTGATCCAGCGCGTCGTTTTGCTCGAAACGCCGGTGATCGCGGAAGGCCCGTACAAACCGCTCGCGCCCGTCGCCATCGCCTCCGCCAAAAACAAAACCACCAAAACCGCCGCGACCAAGACGGCCTCTACCAAAACATCCACCACCAAAACCAAGGTAAAGAAATGATCAAACTGCACACCAATCTCGGCGTTATCACGCTGGAACTGGACGCCGAAAAAGCGCCCGAAACCGTGGCCAATTTTCTCGCTTACGCGGATGACGGCTTTTACAACGGAACCGTGTTTCATCGCGTCATCAACGGCTTCATGGTGCAAGGCGGCGGCTTTGAGTCGGGCATGAAACAAAAACGCGCCAACGCTCCGATCAACAACGAAGCCAATAACGGCCTGCAAAACAAGGCCTACACCATCGCGATGGCGCGCACGCCCGACCCGCATTCGGCCAGCAGCCAGTTCTTCATCAACGTCGCCGACAATGATTTCCTCAACTTCACCGCGCCCACCGGCAGCGGCTGGGGATATTGCGTGTTCGGCAAAGTGACCGAAGGCACCGAAGTGGTGGATAAAATCCGCCAGGTGCGTACCGGCAGCCGCGCCGGACATCAGGACGTGCCGGTTGAAGATGTGATGATCGAGCGCGTCGAACGGTGTTGATGCGACTTCCCTCTGCCACAAGGCGCGAGGGACTTCGGGCGGCGGTGTTTTAGGTGGCGACGCTTTTTATTTCCGATCTGCATCTTTGCGCCTCGCGCCCCCGCATCACCGCGTTGTTGCTCACGTTTTTGCAAGGCGCGGCGCGGGAGGCGGATGCCTTGTATGTGCTGGGCGATTTGTTTGAATACTGGGCGGGCGACGACGATCTCGCCGACCCGTTCAACGCGCAAATCTGCGCGGCCTTCAAACAACTTGCCGACAGCGGCGTGACTATCGCGCTCATCCACGGCAACCGCGATTTTCTGCTCGGCGAAAAATTTTCCCGCGCTGCGGGCATGAAAATTCTCAACGACCCCGCGCTGCTTGAACTGCATGGTCGGCGCGTGCTGCTCACACACGGCGACCAACTTTGCACCGACGACGTGA
>JAITWS010000073.1 GCA_031285185.1 Methylobacillus sp. | reverse complement strand
CCGAACCGAAACCAACAGCCTGTGGCTTTGCAGATTATTGACCTGCGACAGCTCTTTAATCACACACTCCACAGACTTACTTTCATTTTATTTCCATTTAAAGAGGAAACATACAAGGGTTGGGGTGAGGGCACGGACTAATACAATCACGCGAACAGAAAATACTCTAAAATAAACCGCGATCCGTTTCACATTCCAAAAACTCAGGAACCCCATGACCCACGACAAAGAACTCGACGCCCGCGGCCTCAACTGCCCGCTCCCCATCCTGCGCTGCAAAAAATCCCTGGCCGAACTGCAAGGCGGCCAAATCCTGCGCGTCACCGCCACCGACCCCGGCTCCGTCAAGGATTTCCAAGCCTTCTGCAAACAAACCGGCCATGAGTTGCTGGAACATGAAGCGAAAGAGGGAGAGTTTGTGTTTGTGATACGGAAGCGGGTGTAATAACCGGACTTCCTTAAGTCTAGCTCCGTGTTGGGCAGATTTAAGAGGATTGTTGGCGATGTTTTTTATCGTGAGGGAAAACTAATGCGCGTCATTCCGCTCAATAAAAGCATCCGCGCCAACATGAAAACGTTTAGCCAAGACGGCAATCTGGCGCGTGTTGAGCAATCGGCGACCCGCCAGAATTTCTGAAATCACGCTTTGGCTGCCCACCTCGGGCAAATCGGCTTGCCTGAGTCCGTGCTGATCCATCAGAAAGCGCAGCACTTCGCGCGGCGATACGGCGGGAATCGCGTGGTGATCAGCCTCGTATTCACGCACCGCCGCCGTCAACAAATCCAGCAAGTCGGCCAAGGGATGTGCGGCATCTTCCCGCGCGGGTGTATCGCGTGTTTCGTCCAAAATAGCTTCAATCAGGAACAAGGCGCGGTCATAATCAGCCTCGGTGCGAATCGCGCCCACGCCTGCCACCGCGCGAAATTCGCCATAGCTGCGGGCGACCTTGGCTAAATCGGGAATCACGGCCTCCATGCGTCGTACTCCTTGTGCGTAAAAACGTGCTTGATGAAAACTGTCTGCGTTCGGAACACCACATCAGTAATCACGCGATAGTTGTTGCCTCCCACATCAAACACCACATATCCGCCGACCCAATCCACCGAATTGAACAGCGTTTTCAGTTCGGCAAAACTGGTTGCCTGAGCGTGCTGCATAACGGTATGCCAATGCAGCAACGGGCTGGCGGAGGCCGGATGTCTCGTCCAGAACGCGCGTAACGTCCGCTTGGAGATGATGTGCATGGATAAATTATCGCAAATTCAAATAAAAATATCAACGCCATATTATTTCTGGCTCAGTGTCGGACATATGGCTCACTCATGGCATGTGCTTCGGCGATGCCCCCAGCGCGACCACACATTCAGCCACATCCCGAGCGGTGCGGATCAGCGCCTCGACCAGCGCCTCATCCACATCCAGATCGCCTTCATATTCGGCCAAATTTCGATTTTCAACTACCAGATTATCCAGCGGCAGCAAAGACATGTTTATCACCGATCAGCGCCACGGTTTCACCCGCCAGTAGCTTGGTCAGAAAAGGGTTGCGCGCCGCCAGCCGCTTGTGAAACTCCTCCGATGTGTACAGCGTGGGATTGACGGTGCGACCAAGCTGCTGCTCCGCAGATGCCAACGTAGCGTACACCTGTTCCAGCGTCAGCGTGTCGGATACCAGCAGCAAATCAAAATCGCTATGCGCGGTGTCGCTACGTTTGGCCACGGAGCCATATAGCAAAGCCAGTTGCAGCGTGGCGGCGAGCGGAGCCAACGCCTGATGCAACGCATCGGCAGGACTCAACATCTTGGTCGCAATACCACACAACTCGGTGAAAATGGGCGCGGTTTTATCGGCTTGGTAATGTTTCTGGTTGCCCAGCACCGTTTGCACAATCAGCCCACTGGCTTGCAAACGCGCCAGCTCGCGCTGCACCGCGCCACTGCCGCCGCCCGCCAGCGCAATCAGTTCCTTGGTGAAAAAGCTGCGCTCCGGCTGGCCAAACAGCAACGCCAGAACACGCCGCTGAGTGGCAGTGAACAACGCATCCGCCACGCTGACGCGCGCAGGCGCAACAGCACGCGACATTGGCGCGCGCGTTTTGGCGTGTTTGACGATCTTGGTACCCATTTGGGGTAATTAAATACTCAATTCGGGTAACTTGGCAAGCAGTTATTGAAGCTCAAGCAGCGTATGTCATTAAGAAACTGCTCCGAGCTTTTATTTCAACTTCCCCAACTGCGCCGCGACCTTTTCACGCAGGACGGCGAAGTCGGCGAGGCGGGATTTTTCCTGCGCGACGACGGTTTGCGGGGCGCGTTCCACGAAGCTGGGGGTGGCGAGTTTTTTTTCGGCTTTGGCGATTTCGGTTTCCAGTCTTGCGATTTCCTTGCCCAGTCTTTCGCGTTCGGCGGCGATGTCTATTTCGATTTTGAGCATGAGTTTGAAATCGCCGACGATTTGCACGGGGGCGTCGGTTTCGGGCAAGTCATTCGTCACGGTGACTTCCGACAGCTTGCCGAGTGCTTGCGCGTAGGGCGCGAAAATTTTGAGCGATTCCACATTTCCGGCTGCGATGAGCGGGACGCGCTGCGCGGGGGAGATGTTCATTTCGCCGCGCAGACTGCGGCAGGCGTTGACCATTTCCTTGAGTTGCGCCATCCATTTTTCGGCGGCTTCGTTTATTTTTTCCGGCTGCGCTTGCGGGTAGCGTTGCAGCATGATGGATTGGCCTTCGGTTTTGATGCCGGTCATGGGGGCGATGGTTTGCCACAGCTCTTCGGTGATGAAGGGGATGAGCGGGTGGGCGAGGCGCAGCACGGTTTCCAGCACGCGCAGCAATGTGCGGCGCGTGGCGCGTTGTTCGGCTTCGCTGCCATTCTGGATTTGCACTTTGGCGACTTCGAGATACCAGTCGCAGTATTCGTCCCAAACAAATTCATAGACGGTTTTGGCGAGCAGGTCGAAACGGTAGTCGGCGTAGTGTTGCGCGGCTTCGGCTTCGGCGCGTTGCAAAAGCGAGATGATCCAGCAGTCGGCTTGCGAGAAGGCGAGATCGCCGTCGGGCGCGTCGTGACCGCAGTCGTGGCCTTCGCAATTCATGAGAACGAAGCGCGTTGCGTTCCACAATTTGTTGCAGAAATTGCGGTAGCCTTCGCAGCGGTGCATGTCGAATTTGATGTCGCGCCCCGGCGAGGCGAGCGAGAGGAAGGTGAAGCGCAGCGCGTCCGCGCCGAAGCCGGGGATGCCTTCGGGAAATTCCTTGCGCGTGCGTTTGGCGATTTGCTCGGCTTGTTTGGGATTCATCAATCCCGTGGTACGTTTGGCGACGAGATCATCGAGGCCGATGCCGTCAATGAGATCAATCGGGTCGAGCACATTGCCCTTGGATTTGCTCATCTTCTGGCCTTCCGCATCGCGGATGAGGCCGTGCACATAAACGTGTTTGAACGGAATTTTTCCGGTGATGTGTTTGGTCATCATCACCATGCGCGCGACCCAGAAAAAGATGATGTCGAAGCCGGTGACGAGCACGGTGGAGGGCAGATAAAGATCAAGCGCGGGGTTGGATTTTTCCGGCCATTCCGGTGTCCAGTCCAGCGTCGAAAACGGCCACAGCGCGGAGGAATACCAAGTGTCGAGCACATCGTCGTCGCGCTTTAACGCGCCGCTGTAGCCGTCTTTCGCGGCAAGCGATTTGGCTTCCGCTTCGTCGTGCGCGACGTAGCATTTTCCGTTGTCCGCATACCACGCGGGAATCTGATGCCCCCACCAAAGTTGGCGGCTGATGCACCAATCCTGAATGTTGTTGAGCCATTGGTTGTAGGTGTTCACCCAGTTTTCGGGGACGAATTTGATCTCGCCGTCGGCGACCGCGTCCAGCGCCTTTTGCGTGATGCTTTTGCCGTCCGCGCCGGGTTTGGTCATCGCGACAAACCACTGATCGGTGAGCATGGGTTCGATCACCACATTGGTGCGGTCGCCGCGCGGAACCTTGAGTTTGTGCTTGTCTGTCTTGACCAGCAAACCGGCGGTTTCGAGATCAGAAACGATACGCTTGCGCGCGTCGAAACGGTCGAGACCGCGATATTTTTCTGGTGCGTTGTCGTTGATTTTCGCGTCCGGCGTGAGGATGCCTATCATCGGCAACTTGTGGCGCTGACCGACGGCGTAGTCGTTGAAATCGTGCGCGGGCGTGACCTTGACCACGCCCGTGCCAAATTCCCTGTCCACATAATCGTCGGCGATGATGGGAATTTCGCGTTCCGTGAGCGGCAGTTTGACGGTTTTGCCAATCAGGTGTTGATAACGTTCGTCTTCGGGATGCACCATCACGGCGGTGTCGCCGAGCATGGTTTCGGGGCGCGTGGTGGCGACGGTGAGCGTGCCGCTGCCATCAGACAAGGGATAAGCGATATGCCACAGCGAGCCATCTTCTTCTTCGCTCACCACTTCGAGATCGCTCACTGCGGTGTGCAATTCGGGGTCCCAATTGACAAGGCGTTTGCCGCGATAGATCAGCCCTTCGTTGTAAAGTCGCACAAAGGTTTCGGTGACGATTTTGGAAAGGCCGCTGTCCATCGTGAAACGTTCGCGCGACCAGTCGGGCGACGCGCCGAGACGACGCATTTGCCGGGTGATGTTGCCGCCGGAAAATTCTTTCCACTCCCAGATTTTTTCGAGAAATTTTTCGCGTCCCAAATCGTGGCGCGAAATGCCTTGCGCGTCGAGCTGGCGTTCCACGACGATCTGCGTGGCAATGCCCGCGTGGTCGGTTCCCGGCTGCCACAGCGTGTTGTCGCCGCGCATCCGGTGATAGCGCGTGAGCGCGTCCATGATGGTTTGGTTGAAACCGTGCCCCATGTGCAGGGTTCCGGTCACATTGGGCGGCGGCAGCAGAATGCAGAAATTATCGGATTTGGCCGTGTCCAGCCCGGCGGCGAAATAGCCCCGGTTTTCCCAAAAGGAATACCAGCGATTTTCCAGATTGCCGGGTTCGAAAGATTTGTCGAGTTCGCTCATGGGGCGCGATTTTACACAGAAGTCGGTAAATAAGGGAGCTATTCAACTACCGTTCGCCCTGAGCTTGTCGAAGGGCGGGAACAACATGCGTGTGAGTGTTCATCCTTCGATCCTTCGACAAGCTCAGGACGAACGGAGCAGTGTTGTCTTCCTTGCCGACTGATGAATGATGCCACTCAGATCATGCCCGTGGCGACCAACCCGCCCAGAGCCGCGAAAAAAATGATGAGATGCACCCAGCTCCACCACACATATTTGCGCCTGATTTGCTGCGGCGACAAATTGGAAATCAGATAAAGTTGACCGGAAGCAGGTTTGCGCATGACGTGCGCGCCGGGTGCCTGGCGCAATTCGTTATGGTTTTGCTGCACTTCGCGCACAGCCTCGCGTCGCGCCAACTCCCATTCCTGCATGTCAATCTGGCCATCCTTATTGCGGTCGAAACGTTTCAGAAGCTGGTGGGTGTTGCGTTTCCATTCATTGAGCAGCGCGATCACGTCTTCCTTCAAATTCAGTTGCGCGTGCGTGCCGCCCGTGGTTTGAAACCCGCCGAGAACGTAGATGGTATCGCTCGCCAGCAGATGCGCCTCAACATACCGATAATCGCCATTTGTCCGCGTCACGGTGTGCGAGGTGATGACTTCCGCATCGTCGGGATCAACAAAACACACGCCACTGCCGTCGTTGATTTCAAACAGGTCTTCGCTCGTGGTTTCGTCCTCCCGCGCCCATTTGTTGTTGGAAGTTCTGCGATAAGTCGTGCAGTGATACCACACGCAGGGAAGGCCATCGCCCGGAGCGCATATCAAATCCTGATTGGAACGCGCGCTGCCATACAGCTCGACATAACCCTGCGCGGCGGAAGCGATTTGGGAGGTTGGCGTGTCAGCAATTGCGCGCGCGCGGCGGAAATTTGATGTCCACGCGAAAAAGCTGATGACGGCAATCAATACAAAACAAATCGCCCAGGCGAGCTGCCCGCCGATGCGGGCGGCGAGCGCCAGCAGCAACAGGTGACTGCAAGAAGTAAGCAGACCGACATAACTGCCGCGCAGCTCGGAGAGCATGATGCCGCGCCTATCCAAACTGCTTGGCGATATTCACATCCTCGGTTTCGGTGGCATCAAAACGCAGCAACTGTTGCGAAGGAAAATTGAACATGCGCGCGATGATGAGATCGGGGAATTGCGCGATACGCACATTGTTGATGTTGACGGATTCGTTGTAGAACTCGCGCCGGTCGGCGATCGCGTTTTCGAGCCGCGTGATGCTGGCTTGCAGGTGCATGAACTGCTCGTTGGATTTGAGATCGGGGTAGGATTCCGCGAGCGCGAACAGGCTGCCGAGACCGGCGCGCAACGCGCCTTCGGCGCTGCCCAGCGCGGCGATGTCGCGCGTTTCGCGCGCGTCGGAAACGCGGCTGCGGGCGTTGATGACTTTTTCCAGCGTCGCCTGTTCATATTGCATGTATTGCTTGCAGGTATCCACCAGCTTGGGCAGCTCGTCGTGGCGCTGTTTGAGCAGCACGTCTATATTCGCCCACGCCTTGGCGACATTGTTTTTGACCGCGACGAGATCGTTGTAAATCAAAACCAGATATACCAGAACCGCCGCGACCACGCCCAATAACAGTATGCCGATCATAAATTCCTCACGCGATAGAAGATGTAAAGTTGTTGCGGGGGCGAGTGTAAGCCCGTTTTTACCCCCACGCAATGCCGCCTATCGCCAACTCTGGTACGATAGCGAAAACCGGGAAAGGGGAAATCACAATGTTGGACATCATGTGGATTTGGGGAATCGCGGGGCTGGTGTTGCTGGGCGTGGAAATCGTCAGCGGCACGATGCACGCATTCTGGTTCGGCATCGGCGCTTTGCTGGTCGCTTTTCTGGTCTGGCTCATCCCCGCGATGCCGTTGCCGTTGCAGCTTCTTTTGTTCTCCGCATTTTCCATAGGCGCGTTGATCGTGTGGCAGCGCTATTACAAAAAATCTTCGCCCAATTTGCGCGTCGGGCAATCGCAAGGCGATGAAATCGGCCGCGTCGGAACCATCACCGAAGCAGTCGGGGCGAAACAAACGGGTCGCATTTCATTCACGCAGGGCGTGATGGGCAGCCGCGAATGGGCGGCGGTTTCCGGCGAGGAAATCGCGGTCGGCGCGGAAGCCGAAATCGTCGCCATCGAAGGCAACAGCCTGCGCGTCAAACCTCACTAATCCAAAGGAAAAACATCATGACCATATTGCTGTATATACTGATCGCCCTCGTCGCCATCGCGATCTGGAAAGGCATACGCATCGTGCCGCAAGGCGAGGAATGGGTCGTCGAGCGCCTCGGCAAATTCAACGCCGTGCTGTCGCCCGGCCTGCACGTCATCAACCCGGTTTTCAGCCGCGTGAGCTACCGCGTCACCACCAAGGACATCATCCTCGACGTGCCCGAGCAGGAGGTCATCACCTCGGACAACGCGGTGATCCTCACCAACGCCATCGCGTTCATCAAAGTCACCGACATCCAGCGCGCGGTCTATGGCATCGAAAATTTCCGCGAAGCAATGCGTAACATGGTGCAAACCAGTTTGCGCTCCATCATCGGCGGCATGGAACTCAACCACGCGCTTTCCTCGCGCGACCGCATCAAAACCGAACTCAAACGCGCCATCGCGGATGAGGCGCTGGACTGGGGATTGACCGTGAAATCGGTCGAAATTCAGGACATCAAACCCTCCCCCAACATGCAGCAATCCATGGAAATGCAAGCCGCCGCCGAACGCGAGCGCGTTGCGCTGGTGACCAAATCCGAAGGCCAGAAACAAGCCATCATCCTCAACGCGGAAGCCCGTCTCGAAGCCGCGCGCAAGGATGCCGAAGCGCAGGAAGTCGGCGCCAGAGCCAGCGCCGAATCCATCAAACTGATCGCGGAAGCCGTCAAGGAAAACAACGCCTCCACCACCTTCCTCCTCGGCGACCGCTACATCCAGGCCATGCGCCAACTCTCCACCTCGGAAAACAGCAAACTCGT